>DATFTC010000193.1:0-20719 GCA_035262305.1 Myxococcaceae bacterium
CGCCTGCTCGATATCCGCGGTCTTTGACGGCCCGGAGATGAAGAGCGCAAAGCCAGGACCGCCCAGGCTGAGCCGCTCGTAGGCCTCGTGCATGTTGTGAACGATTGCCGAAGCCGACAGGACCAGCGCGGTGTGCTGGGCCAGAAACCAGGAGGCGCGATGCGGCGTGCCTCGCTCGCGAACCCAGACGGCACCGTTCTCAGCCACTCCCAGCTCGCCCGGCAACACGCAGAAGTCAACGTCGTTCAAGTCGTGGGCATCCGCCACCGAGGCGAGATCCACGTTGGCTCTCCGCACACCCGGCACCAGCGATACGATTTTCCGCGCTGCGGCGAACTCCGGCAGCTGCTCGAGCTCTTCGTTGAGGCGCTCCAGGTCGGAGATGAAGAGGCAGCGCCCCGCGACCTCGCCTACGCTCTTTGCGAACTGCTCTCGGGGATCGGGGTAGCGGATGCCGATACCCGCTGCGTCAGGCAGCGGAGGGGGAGGCGGTTGAACAATGCGCAGGGAGCGAAGGATTTCGTCTCGACTAGTTTCCACGGCGCCTCCGATACATTTCGCGGAAGCTTTGCGCCGGCGCCTCGGGGAGCTCGCGCTGGCGGCCCCACGCGTTCCAGCGATTGTAGACAAGCGCCCTTGGCAACCGGGGAAGGAGCCGGCGCATCACCTTGCCGAAGAATCGATATGCCCAGGTCCTGGCGAGGATCCAGCCCCCGATTGCAGAGCCCAATCGCTTTTCGATCGGCACCAGATGCGCGCGCCCAAGCTCTCCGCGCCACATCAACAACTGGTGGTGCAAATCCACCTTGACCGGGCAGACGTCGCTGCACGAGCCGCACAGCGTGGAAGCGAACGGCAGACTCGCATGCGCCGCTGGATTGAGATGGGGCGCCAGCACCGAGCCGATTGGCCCGGGCACGGTCACGCCGTAGCTGTGCCCCCCGCTGCGCCGATAGACGGGGCAGGTGTTCATGCAAGCGCCGCAGCGAATGCAGTGCAGCGATCGACGGTACTCCTCTCGCTGTAGAATGCGGGAGCGGCCATTGTCGACAATCACGATGTGCAGCTCGCCGCCCGGACGCGGACCGTGAAAGTGCGAGGTATACGAAGTAATCGGTTGGCCCGTCGCCGATCGCGCCAAGACCCGGAGAAAAACTCCTAGGTCTTTAGCCCGAGGGACAACCTTCTCGATCCCCATGCAGGCGATGTGCAAAGGCGGAAGCGCGGTGCTCAAGTCCGCGTTGCCTTCGTTGGTGCATACGACAAAGCCCCCAGTCTCGGCGATGGCGAAGTTCACACCGGTGATTCCGGCCTGGGCCGCAAGGAACTTCTCCCGCAGGTGTTGTCGCGCCAGCTCGGTGAGGGCTTTCGGATCCGACAGCCCCGGCGGAGCCCCCAGTTTTTCATGGAACAGCTCTCCGATGTCCTCTTTCTTGAGGTGGATGGCCGGCATCACAATGTGGCTCGGTGCCTCGCGGCGCAGCTGCACGATCCGCTCGCCCAGATCCGTATCGACCACTTCGATGCCCTGCGATTCCAGATAGGGATTGAGGTGGCACTCCTCGGTCAACATTGATTTGCTTTTGACGACCCGCGTGACCCCGTGGTCCGCCAAGATCGAGTGCACAATTCGATTGTGCTCTTCAGCGTTGAGCGCCCAATGAACGCGCGCCCCGAGCGCCAATGCATTCCTTTCAAACTGCTCGAGGTATTCGGCCAGGCGCGAGAGCGTATGGGCCTTGATGTGCGATCCGAGCGCGCGCAGTTGTTCCCATTCGGGAAAAGCGCTCGAGACGCGGTCGCGCTTGCCCCGAAGGAACCAAACCGCCTGGTCGTGCCAGTGCAGGCGGGCATCGTTCGCTACGAACGCCGCAGCCTTGGTGGGATGCTCGTGCAACTGGACACCTGGATGGGACGAATGCTGCAGCTGATTCGGCGACGCGCCATTGGTCGGCACCGGACTCGGGATCGGTCGCTGTGCGACCCCTTTCGTCCCTTCCGCGGATCCGATATGCACCTCGTGCGTTGCTCTCATGTGGTCGCCTCCGCCAGCACCTCGGCCACGTGCATCACGCGCAAGGGCTTTTGCTGGCGCCGCAGCAACCCTTGGAGGTGCATCAGGCAACTCATGTCGGCGCCGGCGATGACCTCCGCCCCGGCGCGCTCGTGGTCGGCGATGCGGTCCTTGCCCATCGCGCAGGAGATCGCTTCCTCGGAGACCGCGAACGTCCCGCCGAAGCCGCAGCATTCGTCCTGCCGCGCGAGCTCGACCAGCTGAATTCCCTCGAGGCCAGCGAGAAGATCGCGCACCTTGTCGAACGCGGCGATCCGGCGCTCGCTGCCGCTCGCAAGCCGCAGCTCGCGCAGCCCATGGCAGCTCTGATGCAGTCCTACGCGATGAGGGAACCGACCGCGCGGCTTCGCCTGAACGACGTCGTGCAAAAACTCGCAAAGCTCGTAGACCTTGCCTCGCATCGCCGCGATCTTGGGCTCGCCGCGCAGCAGATTGACGTAGTGCTCGCGCACCATCGAGGTGCAGCTGCCCGAGGGACAAACCACGTACCGATAGCGCGAGAAGACATCGAGGAACTTTTTGGCCAGCGGCGCGGCATCGGCGAAGCACCCCGAGTTCGCCATCGGCTGCCCACAGCAGGTCTGCGCCTCGGGAAAATCAGCGCGAATCCCGAAGCGCTCGAGCAAATCAACGGTGGCGAGCCCGACCTGCGGATAGAACTGGTCGATGTAGCACGGAACGAAGAGCGCAACGTCGCTCATGGCCGCTCCATAGCACGGCGCTCAGTGCGGAACGACGCCCGGGAAAACGTAAGCCTGCAAGCACACGAGCAAGCCGACCAGGGCCGCAAGCGCGACGCTGTGGAAGAAGACGTACCGGAGGATCGATCCTTCCTGCCCCTGCTGGCCAGTGGCAACCCCGGCAACGACGATGCTTTGCGCGTCGATCATCTTCCCCATCACGCCGCCAGAGCTGTTGGTCGCAGCCGCCAACACCGGCGAGATGCCGACCTGAGCTGCGGTGACCTGCTGCAGGTTTCCGAAGAGGACGTTGGAAGAGGTGTCGCTCCCGGTGAGGGCCACGCCCAACCAGCCCAGCATCGCCGAGAAGAACGGGAAAGCGTGTCCGGTCGATGCGAACGCGAGCCCCATCGTGGCGTCCGAGCCCGCATAGCGGGTGGTGAATCCAAGGGCGAGCATTGCGGCAATGGTGAGCAACGAAAAACGCACCCGCTTGAGCGTTCCAAGATAAATCTTGACCAGCTCGCGCAGCCGGACTCTGAGCAGCAGTCCGGAGACAATGCCGGCGAGCAGCAGTCCAGTTCCAGTGGCGGACAGATAGTTGAGGCTGAAGACCGCTGGCTCCGGCGAGGGCTTGGGCACGACGGGCGGAGCTCGCAGGACAAGATTGTGCAGCGAGGGTACCTTCCAGCTGGGGTTGTGGAACCCATTGAGCCAGTTTTTCATCTGTGGCAAGCCCCAGGCAAAGACAAACACGGAGAGGATTATCCACGGCATCCAAGCAATCCAAGCTTCTCGCCTGCTGGGGCGGCGTCCGGCGGAAGACGCGGCTGCGGCGCCGAGGGACCTTGGCACTGCAACGCCGTGGAGGATGCCGCGCTGGGCATCGATCTCTCGTTCGTCGGCGAAGCGCCAGAGCTTCTTGGGCTGCCAGAAGCGAAGCAGAACCACGACCGAGGCGATGGAGGTGGCCGAGGCGACAATGTCCACCACCCATGGCCCGTGAAAGTTACTGACCAGGAACTGCGGGATGGCAAAGCTGACGCCCGCCACCAGACACGCGGGCCATACTTCTTTCATTCCGCGGAATCCTGACATCGCCCAAACGAGCCAGAACGGGACGATCACTGAGAAGAACGGCAGCTGCCGGCCGACCATCGCCGAGATTTGGTCCAGCGGAAGGTTGGTGACCTTTGCCAGGACGATGATCGGCGTGCCGAGTGCGCCGTAGGCGACCGGAGCGGTGTTGCCGATCAAGGCCAGCCCTGCGGCATGGAGCGGCTTGAAGCCAAGGCCGATCAGCATCGCGGCGGAGATGGCGACCGGCGTACCAAAGCCGGCCGCGCCTTCGATGAAAGCGCCGAAGCTGAAGCCAATCAACAGGACCTGGATGCGGCGGTCGCTCGCCAACCCCGCGATGGTGTCCTTCACCACCTCGAACTGGCCCGTCTTCACCGTCACGTCGTAGACGAAGATCGCGTTGAGGACGATCCAGCCAATCGGGAAAAGCCCGTAAGCCGCGCCGTTCACCACGGTAGCCGCCGCCATGCTCCCCGGCATTCCATACACCAAAGTCGCGGTGAGCAGCGCAGTGGCCAGACCGAGGAGCGCTGCCCAGTGTGCCTTGACGTGGAAGAACGCGAGAGCGCCGAGCAGGACAATCACCGGCAGCGCCGCGACCAGAGCGGAGAGGTAAAGGTTTCCCAGCGGCGCGTATATCTGCGTCCAAGTCATGATCCGGCCTCCTCGAGCACGGCGAGCAAAGGCGCCTGTGACTCGAGGGCCGCGTTACAAACGACGTGCCACGTTGTGAGCGCGTATGTTTTGCGCGACCGGACCCCTCCTTTGCTGCAAGTCCTGCACGCCCAACATGGGCCACGTAAGATTTGCGCTGCCGATTTGATACATCGTAGCTCAGGTCGAATCGACGGGGCGCGAGCAGCGGTCCACCAGGGACACGATGGATTGGTAGGGGATGCCGCTGTGCAAGGACAGGCCGATCTCGCAAGTGCGGCTGTTCGAGTAGCCGGTGCTGCACGCCGAGGGCAAAGCTGACCGTAGGCGCGAGAGTGCCGAAGCGTTGAGCTCGGGGTGGGTGAACCCCTTGTCCCCAGCGAAGCCGCAGCAGCCCACGCCGGGCGGCACGACGACTCTTTCAGCGCACGCGTGCGCGATCGCTTCCATTTTCTGGGCCAATCCCATTTTCAGCGAGCTGCAAGTGACATGGAGCGCCACCGTCTCGGGCTGTCGGTCGAGATCCAAATGGTCGAGCAAGAAGCCATGAATGAACTCCACCGGCTCGTAGATGGACAAGCGCGAGTCGATCGCGGCGCGCATGCGATACACGCACGGGCTGGTGTCGCAGAGAACTGGAATTCGGCCTTCGTCGCTCTGCGCCCAAAGCTCGGATCCGAGCTCCTTCGCCTTCGCGTCGGCTGGCTCGCGGAAGCCTTTTGATTCGAACGGCATTCCGCAGCAGAGAGAATCCAGGCTGCGCGGATAGCGAACGCCATAGCCCGCCTTTGCCAGGATCGAGAGCATGCCTTCGAAGACTGCGCGCTGGTCCGGGTCGCGCTTGGCAGGTCCCATCGTTCGCGCGATGCAGCTCGGGAAGTAGACGACTTGCAACTCAGAACCCCTGGCCCCGTTCGTTGGAACCATGGGCGACGCAGCAGTCGGCATGCACGAATTCCACAGCGGTAGCCGATCGCCGGACAATGCGCGCGCGCCCTTTGTCAGGCGCTCCATGGCTTTGGTCCCGAGCGCCTCGTGCACCGAGGAAAGGGCGATCAAGCCGGCCCGAAGCCCCGCTCGAGCGCCTCCGTAGTGATCGGCAATCTCTCGGGCCGTGGCCACGGCTAAGTTGCCATGCCTCAGCTCGCGGAGGTACTTCGTGTATTGGCCGGTGTCGATGGAAACGGGGCAGGCGGTGGCGCACAGTCCATCCGTCGCACAGGTCTGGTCGCCCCAGTAGAGATAATCCCGTTCAAGCCTGCGCAGCCTCGCGCCGCCTTCGCCGCTTGAGCGCAGGCGGGCGATCTCCCTTCGAATTGCGATGCGTTGCCTCGGGGTGAGCGTGAGCTCGCGAGATGGACACTTCACCTCGCAGAAACCGCATTCGATGCACTTGTCGACAAGCTCGTGCGTGCTCGGCAAGGGTTTGAAATGTTCCAGGTGCGCCCTCGGGTTCTCGTTGATCACCACTCCGGGATTGAGCAATCCGCGCGGGTCGAAAAGGGCCTTGATCGTCTTCATCAGGCCGTAAGCCTTCTTTCCCCACTCCAGCTCCACGAAGGGGGCCATGTTGCGCCCAGTGCCGTGCTCTCCTTTGAGCGAGCCGTCGTACTTCTTGGCCACCATCTCGCAGACTTCGTTCATGAATCGTTCGTAGCGCAGCACCTCCTGCGGGGTTCCGAAGTCCTGCGTGAAAACAAAGTGCAGGTTCCCATCGAGCGCGTGTCCGAAAATGATGCCTTCCGGATAGCCATGCCGGCGAAAGAGCTGCTGCAGCTCGACCGTTGCATCGGCGAGGTGCTTCATCGGGAAGGCGACGTCTTCGATTACGAC
The DNA here is from genome assembly GCA_035262305.1 of Myxococcaceae bacterium. Lineage (GTDB taxonomy): Bacteria > Myxococcota > Myxococcia > Myxococcales > Myxococcaceae > DATFTC01. The sequence goes on from DATFTC010000193.1 coordinate 6,322, forward strand.
CGTGGTTCCAATTCGCCGCGACGCGCCGACGGCAGGGAACAAACCGCGCCTCACGTTCCAAAGTTTCTCGAACTCGGCCTTCTGCGAAGTGAACTCCACCGGGAACACTTTCGGAATCTCGTCGAGAAGCTCCCGAGCAACCGTTGCTTGCCCCGCCAGCAACTCCGCGTCGGCGGCTCGGGTCTCGATGAGCAGCGCGCAGGCATCGGCTCCGAGGGTCTTCAGATAAGCTGGAAGACCCTCTTTGTTTTCAACCGACCGCAGGGAAGCGCGATCCATCATTTCCACCGCGGAGACCGGGCCGCCTTTGAGCCGCTGAGTCGCTCGGGCGGCGTTGGCGATGTCCGGAAAGACGACCAGCGCGCTTGCCTTGTGCGGGTGATCGGGAACGGTTCGATAGGTGATTTCCGCAATGAAGGCGAGCGTCCCCTCCGAGCCGATCATCAGGTGGAGCAAGATGTCGATCGGATCGTGGAAATCGATGAACGAATTGAGCCCGTATCCGGTGGTGTTCTTGATCCGGTATTTCTCTCGAATGCGCCTGGCCAGCCGCTCGTCGCCGGCGATCTGGTCGCGAATGGCGGCGATGCCGTCGACGATGTCCCGGTGCTGAAGGGCGAAGTGGACGCGCGATTGGGGATCGGCGGTGTCGAGCACGCTTCCGTCCCAGAAAATCAGCCGCATGCTGTCCACCGTTTGATAGCTGTTTTGCGCAGTGCCGCAGCACATTCCGCTGGCGTTGTTGGCGGCGATACCTCCGATCATGCACGAGCCAATGGAGGCCGGATCTGGCCCAATCTTCCGCCCAAAGGCGGCGAGGAGCGCGTTGGCTTCTGACCCGATGATCCCGGGCTCGAGCGTGATGCGCTCGCCGCCATCGAGGATTTGATGCTTTCGCCAGCCGCTGCCCAGGGCCAGCAGCACAGAGTCCGTCCCCGCTTGGCCCGAGAGGCTGGTCCCGGCAGCGCGAAAAGTAACTGGGACCGAAAACTGCGCTGCGACGCGAAGAATGCCTGACACCTCCTCGCGCCTCCTCACCTGGATCACAATCTTCGGGATCAGGCGATAGAAGCTGGCGTCTGTGCCGTAGGCCAGCGTCCGCAGTGGGTCGCAAGCCATGCTCGATTCGGGCAGGAATTGCGATACCTGGTCCCAGAATAGACGATAGCAATCGGGCAGGGCGCGATAATCGCGCCTGCGGTTCACTCTCCCCATCACAGCCTCTCGGCGTGAAATGCTACCTAGATCTCAACCCAAACATCGGATTGTCACATGCAAATGCCGCCGTTGATGTTGATTTGCTGTCCAGTGATGTAATCTCCGTCGGCGGCGATGAAAGCCACCGCTTTGGCGACCTCCTCGGGCTGTCCAAATCGGCCGAGTGGAATTTTCGCTTTGAGCTGCTCTTGGACATTGTCCGGAACTTTGGCCAGCATCTCGGTGAGCGTAAACCCAGGTGCGATCGCGTTGACCGTTACATTGAACTTGGCCAGCTCAAGCGCCGCCGTCTTGGTAAAGGCGATGATTCCGCCTTTGCTGGCAGAGTAGTTGGCCTGGCCGAAATTCCCAACCTGCCCGACGAATGAGCTGATGTTGACAATGCGCCCGTACTTCTGATCGCACATTCCTTTGACGGCTGCAGAAGTGCAGTAGTACACGCTGTTGAGGTTGGTGTTGATCACTTCCGCCCAGTCCTCGTCGGTGAGCTTTCTCAGCGACTTGTCTCGGGTGATGCCGGCGTTGTTCACCAGGATATCGAGCCGCCCCCACTGCTGCAGCACCTTGGCGATCAGCTCTCGAGCCTCATTCGCTTTGCTGACATCGGCGCGAAGCACCAGAGTCTGACCTCCGATCGCGGTTATCTCGTTCGCTACCGCATGAGCCTCGGCTTCGCCTGAGCGATAGCTGAGGGCCACACGCGCGCCGTCCCGCGCCAGCTGCAGAGCGATCGCCCGTCCGATACCGCGGGATCCGCCGGTCACCAATGCGTTCTTTCCATCAAGTCGTCCCATCTGAAAACTCCTGTTGAGCGCTTCAGAACGAGCGCGAAGGCCTGCGCACTAACCCTCGGGCCGAACAAACTTTCTTGATCCACCATGCGAGAAGCAAAAAGACAGCCATCGAGAGACCTGAGACTGTGAGCTCTGACGCGCAATTTATGCACCGGCTTGGTCGCGCTGTTCGGCTCAGTGTGGCCGCAGGTTGGAGTTTGCCAGGCGCGCCGAGGCCCCGAGGAGCGCTCCAGAGGAGGCTCCCTTGGTTGCGCCACGCTTAGGCTCCGGTCGAGCGAAAGGCCTTGGCTTACACGTAGCTCTTATAGATCGGATCGTACATCTGCGAGCGAATATAGCCGCGCAGATCAGAAGGCCGCGGAGTTTCCGCCAGCCCCTTCTTGTAGGCGACTTCGGCGACCGCAGTCGCGAGGCTCAATGAAACATCGCGAATCCTTTGCAGCGGCGGATAAATGAGGCCTTGATTGAGATCCGCTTCGGTGACCTCGTGGGCGAGAGCGCGCGATGCTTCGAAAAACATCTCTTCCGTGATCACCCGCGCACCGGAGGCGACGACGCCCAGCCCTACTCCGGGGAAGATATAGGAATTGTTTCCCTGCCCGGGTACATAGGTGCGGCCGTTCAGCGCCACCGGGGGGAAGGGGCTGCCGCTGGCAAAGATCGCCCTACCTTCCGACCAACGATAGGCCTGCTCGGCGGTGCATTCCGACATCTGGGTCGGGTTCGAGAGAGCGAAAATGATCGGTCTCTTGTTCAGGCGCGAGATTGTCTCGATTACCTGCTGAGTAAAGGTCCCGCCCGCTCCGGAGACGCCGATCACCCCGGTCGCCTGAAGCCGCTCGATGCCCGTCACCAGGCTGGGCGTGACCTCGACATCTTGAGCAAACGATCGTTGGTGGTCCTTGGTGTTGTCTCGGCTTTTGACAATCAAACCCTTGGAGTCGAACAGCCAGCACTTCTTGCGCGCTTCCTTTTCCGATACGCCTTCGGCGCCCATCGCGGAGACGATCAAATTGGCAATCCCTACCCCGGCCTCTCCAGCCCCGAGAATCACGAATCGCTGGTCGGCCAACTTCTGGCCGGTGATTCGCAGCGCCGAGTAGATTCCGCCCAGGACTACGCTCGCAGTCCCCTGAATGTCATCGTCGAAGATCCGCACCCCGTCGCGGTACTTCGCCAGCAGCGAGAATGCGTTCTTGGTTCCGAAATCCTCCAGTTGAATCATTGCCTTTGGAAAACGCTTCTGGACCGCGGAGACGAACTCATCCACCAACGCCTCGTACGCCTCACCCCTCAGACGCCTCTCCGGAAAACCGACGTAGAGCGGATCGGCGAGCAGCGCCTCGTTGTTGGTCCCGACGTCCAGCGTGACCGGCAGGCACTGCGACGGTGTAATCCCCGCGCAGGCAGTATAGAGGGCCAACTTGCCGACGGCGATTCCCATCCCATTGGCTCCCAGGTCGCCCAATCCGAGGATCCGTTCACCGTCGGTAATGACGATCACTCGCGCTTCGTTCGGCCAGTTCGCGAGCACGCGGTCGACTCTTCCTCGATCGTGCGCAGAGAGGAAAATTCCGCGCGGCCGGCGAAAGATGTGGCCGAATTCCTGGCAGGCCTGGCCCACCGTGGGCGTGTAAACAATGGGCATCATTTCTTCGATGTTATCGATCAACACGCGGTAGAAGAGCGTCTCGTTTCTTCCCTGAAGAGCCATCAGATGAATGTATCTTTCGATCGGGTTTGGTTTGCACCGAGAGTTCTCCAGGATTTTCGCCGCTTGCTGCTCCACGGTTAGCACGCGCGGCGGCAGGAGACCCCGCAGGCCGAACGCGTCTCGCTCCGCCTCGGTAAAAGCAGTCCCTTTGTTGAGCGCCGGGTCCTGCAAGAGAGCGATTCCGGTCGTCCCGGGAGGGACCGGTGCAGAGGGCTCTGGAGTCGCCTCCTTCTTAACCGGTTTTCCCTTTGCTACCGATTGCCGCTTGATGCCCGAAACCGGTGGGTGTTGGGATGCAGAGGAGCGTGGCGTTACGTGGCGACTGGAGCTCATTAGTTTCACCTCAGCGCAAATTCTGCGCGGTACATGGGAACGGACTGTGAATCAAAATCGCATGTCATCCTGCCTGCGCTGCTCCATCAGCAACTTCGATACCAACGAGGTGCGCACAACTCAAGCAACGGCGCGCTCGTCCGGTCGCCTAGGCCATCCAGCGGTGCTGCTGCGCCTTCGGCCGGAGGCGAGCTCGCGCGGCCTCGATGCTGGCCTGCCGGACCGACGCTCCAAGCGGTCAGAGCGTCTTGCCCTTCAACTCGCTACCGCCATCAGTGCCTCGAGCGCATTGGTGGTAGTAAAGATGCCGACGAGATCGCGATTCTCATTCACCACCAGCACGCCGTTCAGCTTGCGGTCGTGCAGAAGCTTGGCGGCATCCCTGATGTCCGTCTGCGGCGTCACCATGTGCGGCTTGGAGTTCATCGCGTCCCGGACCGGCGTTTTCGACAGCAGGTAATGGGCTTCCCACGCGTCGAGGGCGCTCGACTTGCCCGGGCTGAACGACAGCAGCATCTTCTCGGTTACGACCCCGGCGATCTTTCCGTGCCGCATCACCGGCAGCCGACGAATGTTCTTCTCCTTGAGCAGGTGGATTGCCTCGATGATCGAGGCGTCCTCTGCGATGGTGATGGGATTTTGGGTCATCCAATCCGCAACGTGCGTCTTTTTCATGGTTCACATCCCGAGGAACGCCGTCTTCACATGATCATTGGCCAGCAGCTCGCGCCCTGATCCGGTGAGCACGATCCGTCCAGTCTCCACCACATAACCACGGTGGGCGATGTTGAGCGATTGGTAGACGTTCTGTTCCACGAGCAGGATGGTGGTGCCCTGCTGGTTGATTTCGCGGATGATCTCGAAAATGTTGCTCACGAAGAGCGGGGACAGGCCGAGGGACGGCTCGTCAAGCAAAAGCAGCTTCGGGTTTGCCATTAAACCCCGGGCGATGGCGAGCATCTGTTGTTCCCCGCCCGACATGGTGCCGCCGAGTTGCTTTTGGCGCTCCTTCAATCTCGGGAAAAGCGAGAAGACGCGCTCGATGTTTCGATGGCGATCCTTGCGCGTAGCTTTCACATACGAGCCCATGCGCAGGTTCTCCACAACGGTCATCTCCGGAAAAATCCTGCGCGCCTCCGGCACCTGAACCACCCCCAGCTCGACGACCTGGTGAGATTCCAGGCGGTTGAGGTTCACGCCCTCGAAGCGAATCGCACCGCTCGACCCCTTGAGCAAACGGGAGATGTTCTTCAGCGTGGTGGACTTGCCGGCCCCGTTGGCGCCCACCATGGTGACGATTTCAGAGGGCCGGACCTCGAGATCGATATTCCAGAGGACTTTGAGATCGCCGTAGCTGAAGTTGAGATGGCTGACGCTAAGCAACGTGTGCGCTCCCGAGGTAGGCGGTGACGACGTCTGGATTGCTGACCACTTGCTGAGGCGTGCCCTCGGCGAGCTTCTCGCCCGAATTGAGCACCATCACGCGATCAGAGATTCGCATGATCGCTTTCATGTCGTGCTCAATCACAACCTGGGTCAAGCCGCGCTTTTTAATATCCAGTATGAGTTGGATGATCTCCTCGCTTTCCACCGGATTGAGGCCGCCCATCACCTCGTCGAGAAGGAGAAGCTCTGGCTGAGTCGCGAGCACGCGCGCCACCTCGAGCTTCTTCCGCTCGCCGATCGACAGGCTGCCGGCGAGAGAATTCGCCCTGTTTTCCATTCGCATCAGCTCCAGCTGGTGCAGCGCAGCCCGGCGGGCGACTTTGAGCGAGCCGGTGCGAGCGAGAGCGCCCACCATCACATTCTCGAGCACGCTCAGCTTCGCCAACGGACGCACCTTTTGCCAGGTTCGCGCCATCCCCAGCTTGCACACGCGATCCGGTTTGAGCCCGTTGATCCGCTGCCCTTTGAAAATAATCTCGCCCTTCGTTGGGGGATAGTAGCCGGTGATGCAGTTGAAGAGCGTCGTCTTCCCGGAACCATTGGGGCCGATCAGTCCCATGATCATCCCGCTTTCGACTGAGCAAACGATGTCGCTGTTCGCCGCCAACCCACCGAAGAACTTGAACAGATGTCGGATCTCAAGCAGAGCCATCGAGACCTCCGACCAGCGGCGTGGGCGTGGCCGAGAGCGGCCGCGCGCGGCGGGCGATCAGCTTCTTCCCGAACCCCAGAACTCCATCGGGCATGAAGAGGATTACCACCACCACCAGGATCCCGTAGATCAGCACGTGCGCATGGGCGAGATTCTCCTTGAGAAACCCACCCACCCGCGAGGTCTCCTGGACCACGCCGATCGAGAAGAGGAACTTGGATAACAGGTTGGCGCGCAGCGCTTCCGAGAGCGGGACGAGAACCAGGGCTCCCACCACGGGCCCAAAATTGGTTCCAATTCCACCGATGATACAGATCAGCACCATCTGCACCGACAGGTCGACGCCGAGCACCGAGGCGGGATCGATGAAGCCAATGTAAAGGCCATAGAAAACCCCGCTCAATGCGGTGAACAGCGCGGAGATCGCGAGCGCGACGTTCTTGTAGAAGGAGAGGTTGATGCCCAGCGAGTGGGCAGCATCCTGATCTTCCCGGATGGCCTGCAGGTAATAGCCGAGCTTCGAGTGCTGTACGAGGTAGTTCACCAGCAGGGTGGCGAGCGCCAGGATTAAACCCAGATAATAAAATGGCGTCTTCGACAGCCAGTCCGTCACGAGCCTCCCGCCCAACATCAAGGGAGGGATGTCGACGAGCAAGATGCCTTCCGCGCCATTGGTGAGCTGTTTCCAGTTGAGAACGACCAGGCGGATGATCTCCGCAACGGCGATCGATGCGAGCACGAAGTACGGGCCGCGGAGTCGGAAGCAGATGGTGCCGATGAGAAGGGAGATAATAAGCGCCGCTGCAATCGCGACCCATACACCCCACCAGGGCGCGATGTGTTTGTACTGGAGAAGCATCAGCGCGGCGTAGGCGCCTACCCCAAAGTAAGCGGCGTGCCCGACCGAGTACTGACCGCAGTAACCGCCGATGACATTCCAGCTTTCGCCCATCGCAACGGAGAGGAAAAGCAGAATCATCAGGTGCAGCAGGTATGGACTTGCCACCAGCCACGGGAAGACAAACAGCGCCGCCACCACGGCGGCAACAATCAGCAATGGCAGGGCGGCGAATCCTGACGCAGTGAGGGGAATCCGGCCAAACGTTTTCACCTGACGGGCTCCCCTCACATCCTCGACCTGCCGAGCAGGCCTGCTGGTTTGAACAAAAGGACAAGAAGAAATAGGACGTATACGAAGACCTCCTTCATCCCGGAGGACACGTAGACGGCCGCGAGGGATTCGGTCACGCCGATGATGATTCCGCCCAGCGTGGCGCCGATCACGCTCCCCATCCCGCCGAGCACGACGATCACGAATGCTTTCAATGTGAAGGCGCCGCCGACCTGCGGAAAGATGTAGTAGGTCGGTGAAACCAGGGCTCCGGCAGTTCCCGCCAGCGCAGTACCGATGCCGAAGGCGAGCACCGACATCCGCTTGACGTTGATTCCCATCAGCTGCGCCGCATCGCGATCTTGCGCAGTGGCGCGAATTGCCTGACCGGTATCTGTCTTGAGCAGAAAAAAGTAGAGGATGGCGGTAATTACCGTGGTGATCAGCAGCGAAATGGCCAGCGGCGTCGAGATCGGAAGGCCCGCGAGGTTGATCGTGCTCGAGCTGTAGCGGGTTGTGATGATCTTGTAGTCCGAGGTGTAGATGAGCATCACCACGTTGCTCAGCACCAGCCCCAGCCCGATGGTCAGCAGAATCTGATTCTGCGGCAGGGCGTTGAGCACTCGATTGATCAACACCCTCTGGAGGAATGCGCCAAAGAGAAACATCGCCGGAATGGTGATCGCGATCGAGAGAAATGGATCGACGCCAAACGAGGTGAAGATGATCCACGTCAGATACATACCGATCATCAGGAGCTCGCCGTGGGCAAAATTGATCACCCGCATCACGCCGTAAATGATCGTGAGGCCGATGCCTACCAGGGCGTAGACGCCTCCGATGAGAATCCCACTCGCGGTAGACTGAAGAAGGACTCTCAAGATCGCGTCCTACCAGCCCGGAAACGGATAGACGGGTTTCTTGGTGGCAAAGTCCGGTGGATACACGGCTGCGAAGTTGCCGTTTTGGATCTGCAACACCAGCATCGGATGTTTGTTCTGGTTGGTGTAGCCGTCGTAAGCCTCGAATTTGACGTCACCCATGATTCCCTTCCAGCTACCCGAAGCCAGCGCGTTGCGGATCTTCTTGCGGTCGCCGCCTTGTTTGGCCGCGGTGTCTGCCATGATCATCATCGAGGCGTAAGCGCAGGCCGCGTGGTAGGTCGGCTCCTTGCCGAATTTTGACAAGTAGCGCTTGGCGAAGTCGCTTGCGCCAGGCCATTTCACGTCGTCCGCCCATTGCGTCGAGGTGAGAACGTTGCCGGAGATCGCCTTGTCGCTGGCGAACTGGGCCGTAGTGAAGCCGGCTCCGCCGCCAAGGAACGCCTGGGGTTTAAGGCCGACCTCGCGCGCTTGGCGCATCAGAAGAATGGCATCGACCACATAGGACACCATGAATACCAGCTCCGGATTCAGGGATTTCACCTTCGTCAACGTCGAACGATAGTCGGGGGAGCCCTTCGAATAGGGCTCGTCGGCAACGATCTTGATTCCCTTCTTCTCCGCGTATTTCTTGCCCGCGTCTGCGGTCGAAGTGCCGAAGTCGGTGTTCTCGTAAATAAAGGCAATCGTCTTGGGCTTGCCGACTTCAGTCACTGCGTCGAGAAGCACCTGGGCGTAGACGTTGGCTGGAGCGTTGAGGCGGTAGACCCATTGGTATCCCTGCCGGGTGATCTCTTCTTTCGCGGCGGCGGGAACCAACAGTGGCACCTGATAGCGCTGTGCCAATTTGGCGACGGCGTTCGCGCTGGCCGAGGTGTAGGGACCGACGACTCCAGCCACCCCGTCCCGCGTGGCCAACTTCTCCATCGCGCTCATCGCGATTTGCGGCTTGCCGGTGTCATCCTCCCAAACCAGCTCGACCTTGGTGCCCGACTTCGCCAGGTCCTCCTCGGCAAGCTTGATGCCATTGGTAAGGTTCTCCCCGATCGGCGCTTCCGGCCCGGTTACCGAGTTGATCACGCCAATCTTCAATGTTTCCGCGGCGACCCACCCTGGAAACGCAAGACTTGCGGCCAGGGCGGCAACGCTGAGACTCGCCGATCGAGCACATCGCGCTATTTCTGCAGTCGACCTCATTTGTCTTCACCTCCGCGCAGAATCTGCACCCACCTTGGGTCGCTCACTGCGTTCGGGTGATCTGGCATGCAACTTTCATATCCAGCGCGGACATGACCCCGCGACAAATGACAGTTGATGGAAACGAGGCGGTTGCTTCGGTCGCTCACCGACTCAGCGAGACGATTGCGATTTATCCGATCACTCCGTCCTCGCCGATGGCCGAGCTTTGCGACGAATGGGCAGTCCACGGCAAACCAAACATCTGGGGCAACATCCCGGACGTGGCGCAGATGCAGTCCGAGGCCGGCGCGGCCGGAGCAGTCCACGGCGCACTTCAGGCCGGCGCGCTGAGCACGACCTTCACCGCGTCGCAAGGGCTCCTACTGATGATCCCCAACCTTTATAAGATCGCCGGCGAGCTGACGGCATTTTGCATGCACGTCGCCGCTCGGACCGTTGCCACGCACGCGCTGTCCATTTTCGGCGATCACTCCGATGTGATGGCGTGCCGCCAAACGGGACTGGCCCTGCTCTGCTCCGGTTCGGTGCAGGAGGCGCACGATCTGGCGGCGATCGGACACGCGGCGACGCTCAAGGCCCGCGTCCCCTTGATTCACTTCTTTGACGGATTTCGCACGTCTCATGAAGTGCAGAAGATCGACGCCCTCTCGGACGACGATCTGCGCTTTCTCATTGACGAGAAGGCGATCGCGGAGCACCGGGCCCGCGCGCTGACGCCTGACCAGCCCGTCTTGCGCGGCACCGCGCAAAATCCAGACGCTTTTTTCCAGGCTCGAGAAGCGTGCAATCCTTACTACGCGCGCTGTCCAGGGTTGGTGCAAGCGGAAATGGATCGCTTCGCCGCGCGCACCGGCCGGCGCTATCGCCTGTTCGATTATGTCGGTCACCCCGCAGCCGAACGAGTGATCGTGCTGATGGGTTCAGGCGCCGAGGTGGCTCAGGAAGCTGTCGATTGGCTCTGCTCGCGCGGGGAGAAAGTCGGGCTGTTGAAGGTCCGGTTGTACCGGCCCTTCGCGAGCGGCGCGTTCATTGAAGCATTGCCCGCGACTGTAAAGTCAATCGCGGTGCTCGATCGCACCAAAGAGCCCGGCGCGATAGGAGAGCCGCTGTATCAGGATGTTCTCACCGCATTCTGCGAGGCGCGGCAGGACGGCGGCACGGCCATCCCCAGGATCGTCGGCGGAAGATATGGGCTGTCCTCGAAGGAATTCGATCCGGCAATGGTTCGCGCCGTTTTCGAAGAGCTCTCCAAGCCAAGGCCGAAGAACCATTTCACGATCGGCATCGTGGACGACGTCACCCACACGTCGCTCTCGTGGGACCGCTCGTTCGATCTGGAGAGCCCGGGCAGGGTTCAGGCTGTTTTCTACGGGCTCGGGGCTGACGGAACGGTGGGCGCCAACAAGAACTCGATCAAAATTATCGGCGAAGAGACCGAGCACAGCGCGCAGGGATATTTCGTCTACGATTCCAAGAAATCGGGGGCGATGACCATCTCCCACCTGCGATTTGGCCCCGGCCCGATACGCTCGTCCTATTTGATCAAACAGGCAAGCTTCGTCGGGATTCATCAATTTCAGTTTGTCGAAAAGCTCGACGTGCTCGAGCTCGCTGCGCCTGGGGCCGTCGTGCTGCTCAACGCGCCCTACCCAAAAGACCAGGTCTGGCAGCATCTGCCGAAGGAAATGCAGCAGACGATCACCGAGAAACAGCTCAAGCTGTATGTGATTGATGCCTATCAAGTCGCGCGCGAAGCCGGGATGGGAGGAAGAATCAACGCGATCATGCAAACCTGCTTCTTCGCCATCTCGGGCATTCTTCCGCGCGAAGAGGCAATCGATAAAATCAAACGCGCGATCGAGAAGACATATGGAAAGAAGGGCGCAGAGGTCGTACGCAGGAATTTCGCCGCGGTCGATGCTGCCCTCGCCAATCTGCATTTGCTTGATCCCATCCCAGCGATGAATGGAGCAAAGAATCGCCCGCCGCTGATCGCCGAGAATGCACCCGATTTCGTCAAGCGCGTCACTGCCGTGATGCTCACCAACCACGGCGATCTGTTGCCAGTGAGCGCCTTCCCGGTTGACGGCACCTGGCCAACTGGAACGACCAAATGGGAAAAGCGAAACATCGCGCTCGAAATTCCAGTCTGGGAAAAGAGCCTTTGCATTCAGTGCAACAAATGCGCTTTGGTCTGCCCGCACGCGGCGATTCGAGCGAAGGAATATCCCGACTCGGAGCTGGCCAATGCGCCGAAGGACTTCCAATGGATGGCGTTCAAAGCCCCCGGGGTCTCGGGGAGAAGCTACACCATCCAGGTTGCACCCGAGGATTGCACCGGCTGCACGCTTTGCGTGGAGGTTTGTCCAGCGAAGGACAAGAGCAATCCCAAACACAAGGCGCTCAACATGGCGTCGCAGCTCCCCTTGCGCGATAAGGAGAGGAAAAATTACGAGTTCTTCCTCCAGCTCCCCGAAGTCGACCGCACCTCGGTGCGGCTGGAGGTGAAGGGATCTCAGTTCCTCGAACCGTTATTCGAGTACTCGGGCGCGTGCTCCGGCTGCGGTGAAACGCCTTACTTGAAATTGTTGAGCCAGCTGTTCGGCGATCGATTGCTCATCGCCAATGCCACCGGCTGCTCGTCGATTTACGGTGGCAATCTGCCGACGACGCCCTACAGCAAGAACGCGCAGGGTCGCGGACCGGCGTGGTCGAACTCCTTGTTCGAGGACAATGCAGAGTTCGGATACGGCTTCCGTCTGGCGATCGACAGTCACCGCCAGCAGGCGCGACACCTGCTCCGCGAGCTGCAATCGGAGCTCGGCCCGCCGCTGGTGCAGGAGCTCCTCGACAGCGACCAGTCCACCGAGGCAGGAATTCTGGCGCAGCGGGCGAGGGTTGAGCTGCTCAAACAGCGCCTAAAGCCGACCAACGAAAAATCGCGGACGCTGCTGCTGCTGGCCGATTACCTGGTGAAGAAAAGCGTGTGGCTCGTCGGCGGAGACGGATGGGCCTACGACATCGGCTTCGGCGGGGTCGATCACGTGCTGTCCACGAATAGAGACATCAACATCCTCGTCCTCGACACTGAAGTTTACTCGAACACCGGCGGGCAGCAGTCGAAAGCAACACCGCTGGGAGCGGCGGCAAAGTTCGCCGCCGCGGGCAAGGCGGCAGCAAAGAAGGATCTCGGTTTGATGGCGATGGGGTACCGAACGGTTTACGTCGGGCGGGTGGCCTTCGGCGCCAAAGATGCGCAGACGGTGAAGACATTCCTCGAGGCGGAGTCATACCAAGGGCCGTCCCTGATCATCGCGTACAGCCACTGCATCGCCCATGGCTACGACTTGGCGCAGGGGCTGGACCAGCAGCGGCGCGCGGTTGAGTCAGCCGTGTGGCCTCTCTATCGCTTTGACCCGCGTCGAATCGCCGTCGGCGAGCCGCCGTTGAAGCTCGACTCCGGCCCTCCGAAGCTCAAGGTGAAGGAGTACATGCAGGAAGAGGCGCGCTTCCGAATCACGGAGCACCTGGACCCGGAGCGCTACAAGCAACTGTTGCGCTGGGCGCAGAAAGACACCGAACAGCGGTATGCCGTCTACGAGCAGCTCTCGAAGATCGTCGTGCCGCAGATTGCCGACATTCCCGATACCCGTCCACCGCCGGTGGACAGCAAGGACTCGTAACCCATTCGGATTGCGGAGGAGAGATGAACCTAGCCACTCGATATCTTGGACTTACGCTGCGCCATCCTTTCTTTCCCGGCGCAAGCCCGCTGGCGGACGATCTCGACACCGTTCGGAAGTTGGAAGACGCAGGGGCTGCGGCCATCGTGATGCGCTCGCTGTTTGAGGAGCAGATCAGCCAAGAACAGATGGCAATGCACCAGTACACGGACTTTCATCGCGAGTGCTTTGCCGAAGCGGCCAGCTTCTTTCCAGAGCCGGAGGAGTATCGTTTAGGTCCGGATGCGTACCTGGAGCAGCTACAGCAAATCAAGCGGGCGGTGGACGTGCCGGTGATTGCATCGCTGAACGGAACCACGCTCTCCGGATGGATTGAGTACGCAAGGCATTTCGAGAAAGCGGGCGCTGACGCGCTGGAGCTCAACATCTACGTGGTAGCTGCGGCACCCGGTGTTTCATCCGTAGATCTAGAGAATCGAACCATCGAGCTGGTGAAAGCGGTGAAGCAGATGGTGAAGATTCCCCTCGCCGTCAAGCTGACGCCATACTACACGTCGCTGGCCCACTTTGCCGGGCGCCTTGAGTCGGCCGGCGCAGACGGTCTGGTTTTATTCAATCGACTTTTTCAGACTGAAATCGACGTCGACGCCCTGGAAGTTCGCAGGTCGCTGCGACTTTCCCAAAGCACCGAGCTTCCAGTGCGGCTGCGTTGGTTGGGGATTCTCTCGCCCCAGTTCAGCGGCTCGCTGGCGGTGAGCGGCGGCGTTCACACCGCGGCCGACGCGGCGCGTGCGATCATGACCGGTGCTCACGGAGTGCAGATGGTCTCGGCGCTCCTTTCATCCGGACCCAGCTACCTGGCGCAAGTAATCAAAGACTTCACGAATTGGATGGAAGAGCACGAGTACACGTCGATCGATCAGCTTCGCGGGGCGCTGAGCCTGAAGACCTGTCCAGATCCGAGCGCGTACGAGCGCGCCAATTACATGTTGCTGCTTCAGAGTTGGCGGCCACTCAACGACCAGCGGCGCGGCCGCTTCTAGGCCCCAGCGGGCGGGGCGCTCTGGCACACAGTCGCGTGGAAGAGGTGAGCGTCGAGAGGTACGGTGTAGAGGCAACATCCGAGCTACTGGAGCGCGGCCTGACTTCGGATGAGGCGCGCGCTCGGCTTCGCGTCTTCGGGGAAAATCGCCTGGTCAGCCCCGAGCGATTTGGGCGCACCAGGGAGATTCTCAAGCTTGTCTCAGACCCAATGGCGGTCATGCTCGTCGTGAGCGCAGCGGTCTATTTCGCGCTGGGGGAGGCGCGGGACGCCTTCATTTTGCTCGCTGCGCTCATTCCTGTGCTTGGCGTCGACGTGCTTCTT
>DATFTC010000194.1:0-4637 GCA_035262305.1 Myxococcaceae bacterium
GCGTCCGGGCTGAGTAAAGGACAACGCCTATTGATCGTGCCCGACGGTGCGCTCGAATATCTGCCTTTCGGTGCCTTGCCCTGGCCAGGCCGAAGAGATCCACTTCTGATTCGCCATGACGTGGTCATGCTCCCGTCGGCCTCGACGCTGGCGGCGCTGCGACGCGAGGAGGCGCGTCGAAAGACGCCGAGCCACCAGTTGGCCGTATTTGCCGACCCCGTTTTCGATCTCGGCGATGCGCGGGTGGGATCAAAGCTGGGATCCAGAGCCAACGCACCTTGGGAGACGACTTTGGCGCGGGTGCTTCGCGATATGAGTGGCCTACGCCCGGATGCGCCGCTGCCGCGCTTGGTGTTCACTCGTCAGGAGGCGCAGGGAATTGCCGCGCTTTGGCCGGAGGATCAGCGAGTGCTGGCGATGGACTTCGCCGCCAAGAAAGCCGCCGTGCTCGAGGCGAGCTTGGCGGACTATCGGACGATCCATTTCGCCACGCACGCCTTCGTTGATACGCGCCAGCCAAGGCTCTCCGGCTTGGTTTTATCTCTGGTCGACGAAGATGGGACAGTACAGGATGGAATCGTCCGGCTGCATGAGATCTACCGTCTCAAGCTTGCGGCGGAGCTGGTGGTACTCAGCGCCTGTCATTCCGGGCTCGGCAAGCAGATCCAAGGAGAAGGCTTGATCGGCTTGACGCGGGGGTTTTTGTATGCCGGAGCGGCCCGGGTAGTCGCCAGCTTGTGGAAGGTGGACGACGAAGCCACGGCGAAGTTGATGCGCGAATTCCACCGGCGCATGTCCAGCAATGGCCTCCGGCCATCGGCCGCGTTACGCCAGGCTCAAATCGCACTCCGCCAAACCAAGTTGTGGCGGGATCCGTTCTACTGGGCTGCGTTCGTGTTGCAAGGGGAACCGAACTAGAGTCAGCGTGTGCGGTGCCTGCGTCGAAATGCGGAGCCGCGCCGGTCGAGAAGAGCGCCGATTCGCACCCCACGGAGCCCTCCGTCAACATGGTTTGAAACATAGACATGTATCTTGCGCACCCTGACCTTGAACAGACATCCTGTTGATACACGAAAATGGGCCGTGAAATCCGACCGGTCGGATTTCACGGTCCGGCGTCCTTGATCGGGTGATCGGACTGACAAACACCGCGGCCATCGAAAACGCCCATCTCAGCATCCGCGTCAACGCGCTAGGGCACGGATGGGTTGGCGGATGCACGCCGTAACCGCGTCGGAGAAGCGCCCTGCAGAAGCTCCACGGCGTGTCGATGGCGCCGGCGCAGTGTGCGACTAGCCCAGCGCTCGGAATCTGAAGTAAAGAGCTCAGTAGAACATGTCGCGGCGAACCGACTCAAAGCGGCGAGTTTCACGCGTCCTTATCGCGTTCGCACTGAGTCTAGCGGTCCATCTCGGCGTCTTGTTGTGGCCACGGACCCAAGTTGGTTCGCCGCGGCAACCCGGTCCGCCGCCCAGCGCAACTGAAATCGAAATCCACGAGACCGCCCCCCAAGCCGAGCCGCTCAGCCCACGACCTTCCCCTCCATCAAAATCAGCGAGCTTACAACGCGGTTCCTCGAAGAAATCAATGGAGGCCAGGCGCGAAATCGCAGCTGGAAAAGGCAGCGTCGACAGCGAGCTGCAGCGAAGTGACGCACCCACTGTTTCTCGCGATGGGGGCGTGGCGCCGCCCGATCTCGTTCCTCATTTGAATTTGAGCCTGCGGGAATCGCTCTCGGCCGCGCGGGAAGAGCCGGTGATCGAGGGCATTTCCGGGCTTCACGCGCCGCCGGTCCACAAGGATGTGGTAGCCGCATCCGCGGCCAGCGTTCTTGGACGCAAGCGTGTCGAATCCGGGAATGTCGCCCCCTATTTTTCGAGGCTCCGAGAAACGCTCACCGAATCCTGGAACATCAGTGAACGGCCGAAGAAGGTCCTGCAGCCCATATCGGTTCGGATCACGCAGGCTCGCACTGGACACCTGGTTGCTGCCGAGCTGATTGCGCCGTCGCAAGATGCGGGGTGGGACCGGGGTCTTCTCTTCGATCTCAAGCGGGCTGGGCATCGTTTGCCAGAACCGCCATTGGAAGTTTTCTCCGGACACGGCCGTCTGGCCAGCGAGTGGTCTTTTCAGTATGCACCGCAAGCGGCGACGGATTTTGACGTCGTCAATTTGTTCGACAAGAAGGCCATTCCCAAATCGAGCGGGAAGCGCGTTGAGCTTCTCGGTGTAGAGCCAACCGATTGAGCGAGCGGAGCTCGCCGTCCGGACAATCGTTGGGCGAGCTGAAACCGGGTAATGAAGACCTCGCTGCCCTCAATTACTGCGCTGGAGCCATCGCGGATACTACCCGGGCGGGCACCGATCCGCCGCACAGCGCCAGCAGCCGCTGCTGGTAGGCCTTCGCCTCTTTCTTCTTTCCGGCGTGATCGGCGGCACGCGCGGCGCCCTCATAGCTGTTGAAGCGCGCCGGCGCCGAGCGCAGCGAGCTCTCGTATTCGGCGAACGCAGCCGCCGGCTGCCCAGTTTCGGCCAAGAGGTCGGCGAGCTGCTCGCGCGCCGGCAGGATCGACCCGGGCGTTACCGGGCTTTTGTCGGTTGAGTCCTCGAGGTCGGCCGCCGATCGCATCAGCGACAGCGCTTCGGAGTCCTTCTTCTCCGCTCGTGCCAGCCAGCCCGCCGCGGCGAGCCGCTGAACTTCAATCTGGCTCGCCCAATCGAACCCCTTCTGCCCCTTGAGCGCGGCTTGAATCTCGGCCAGGGTCGCTACCTCGCGACGCGCCACGTCCAAATCGCCCCCGCGGGCGGCGCCCACGGCCCGCGCAAAATGGACGATGGCCTCCGCGTACGGATATTTCGCCCAGGGGTAGCTCGGCGGTTGCACGGTGAGCGCCGCTGTCTCTTTCCAGGCGCGGCGCTCGAGCGCGTAGCGGGCCGGGACGGCGGCCAGTGCATAACCCGCAGCGAACTGCGGGACATCGAAACTCCTCACCCTGGCAACTCCCTCGACCACCTCGCGCGCCTTGGCGTCCTGTCCGGTCTGCAAATACGCGTACTCGAGGTAGTCCATGGCGTGCAAGGCGTCGAACGCGGTCGCTCCAGGGTGGGTTTTGGCGACCCACACTTGCGCCGTCTGCGCCGAGGCGATGTTCGACTCGATAGAGTCCTTCCACATCCCGAGGCGAGTGAAGATGTGCGAGGGCATGTGGAGCGCGTGCGGAGCCGAAGGCGCGATTTTGGCGTAGGCCAGAGCCGCCGGCAGCGCCAGGTTCGCCAGCTCCGGGTAGTCGAAGGAGTGGATCATGTAATGGGCGATCCCCGGATGCTTGGGCTCGAGGGTCAGCAGGCGATTGAGTATCTTCGCCGCCTCCTTTTGCTTCGCGTAGGTCTTGTCGGGCGGCGAGTTGTAGGCCACCCCGAGGATTGCCAGGGCGTGGAAGATCGCGGCCTCGTGATCTTTGGGGTTACGCTCCGCGACGCCAGCCATCGCTTTTTCATAGGCCACGACCCGCGCCGGATGCGCCACCTGCTCGCTCTGATAGTAGGTGCCGATCGCGGCGATGAAGTCTCGCTCGCGGGCGGTTGGCGCGCCAACGGTCGCGGCCTTCTGGGCCGCCGCTCGCCCCGCGGCGAATTCGTCATCCGTGGGCGGCGCCCAAATAATGTGGAAGTAGGTCATCGCCACTCCCCATTGCGCCACGCCGCAGCGGGGATCCTTCGCCGAAATCTCCTGGAAGACGCTGGCCGCCTTCGCGTAGGCGAAGGAATGCAACAGCGCCAGCGCCTGGTCGAATGCGGGTTGGACCTTTGGCTCGCACGACGTGGTGAAGTGGACCTTGCCGAACTTCTCTGACACGGTGTGCTCATGTTCGTGCTCGTGCTGCGCCAGCGCCCACCCGGGCGCGAGTGCGAGGGCGGTCGCCAGAACGCGAGCGCCACGGAATGATGGCATGGCCACCTCCTTCAATGCGGGGAGCGGACTATACGAGGAATGCAAACAGCCGCCAAGGAAGGTGGCTCGCACTGTCCTGAGACTGTTGCCTAGCGGCTCCGGCCGGACTGAGAGCAGCGAGAAATTCTCGCGTTATCAGCTTCAGGATCGCGAGCATGCCAAGCACAATGAAGAATGGCTGCTACCGTTCTCGCCAATTCTTGGGCTGATTCGGACTCGCCCAAAATAGTATCCCAGCCTGGTCGGAATTGAGCCCTCGGTGTCTCTGTTCTGCTGTTTCGTGAAGCGACGGGCGTGGCTAGAGCTTGGCTTGGTGCTGGCCACCGCCGTGCTTCATTTCGTGTTTCAGACCGCGCTGCACCTGGATGCGCCTTACATCGCGGCGGCGGTTCTATTTTGGACTGGGTATCTCGTGTATCGCCTTCGCACTCCTGGGCAAGCGCGAGCCTGGGGGCTGCGCAGCGACACCTTCGCGGCCTCGTTGAAAGCAAACGGCGTACTGCTCCTGGTCGCTGGAGCGGCGATGGTTGGATACGGGCTGTCGCGTGGCCGCGGTTGGCCGCCGCCTCGCTCGCTCTATCTCTTGCTCGCTCTCTACCCGGTGTGGGGGCTCATACAGCAATTCATCATCTGCGCCATCGTCGGTCAAAACCTTCAGACGGTCTTTCGCAGCCGCGTCCGGGCG
>DATFTC010000195.1:0-41545 GCA_035262305.1 Myxococcaceae bacterium
CGCACTTCAGCAGCAATTACTCAGCCTAATCCCGTTCGTCTTTGCGTTGATATTTGTCAAACTTGCGTCAAATGAGACTAATACACGCAAACTTTTAGCTTTGGGCGATTGCGCGTACGGACGAATTCTGGAGGTGGCTCAAAGTAAAGGGGCAGTGTCTATTCAGTACGAATACATGGCTGGTAACAAGACGTTCAAACGGCGGGCGGGAATCGATGGTGGAACTGTGAGTGCCCGCTTCGGGCGAGAAATCAAGGCTGGTGATCAAGTGACTGTTGTATTCGATCCGAAAAACCCAAGGAAGAGTGCAATTGGGGGACTCGCTCAATCTTGTTCGACCGGCTCTGCTTATGATGTCTGCCAATAAGAGCAGACAATGAAGCGCTCGTGGCACATCAACATCGTCCAGCTCTTCGCCCTCGGAGTCGTCGTTTGCTTCTGTGTCGTGATGGTCGTGCCAAGGGAGTTTTTTGCGGCGCCCAAATGGCTGATACATGCCCATTTGTGACAAGCGAAGATCTTGACACGGCTCGCTCTATTGCGAGCGACGTAGTTCCGACTGGTCGCATAATTATCTTTGCGCGAGAGAATGCTGTGGTGGAGCCGGATGTAACCGAACAACTCCACCAAGACAAAGAGGAAGTTCGCCTTATCGCGTGTTAATCGTAAGCCGCGCTCACAAACGTGCCGTGTCGCGTGGGTCGAGAGTTGAGACGATACTCCCAGATTTGCGAGACGCAGCCGGCGATTTGCGTGAGAGCGAACATTGCTGGCAAGAGGGCCTAACTAAACCAGTCGAAGCGTGCAATACTTCTATGACGCTTCTGGAACGTCGACGACGAAGTCAATCCACCCTCGCCGAACTAGGAAGGCAGAGCATTGAGCAGCGATACGATAAGTCTACTATTGTGGATGGCGGTGGTTACGGCCGGTTCACTAGCCGCCGTGATACATGGGTACCGAGCTGGGTTTGTACGCCGACGAATGTATTGGTGGGCTCTCAAGCGCGAATTGACCGAACAGCAAGCTCGCTTTTTTGGATGCATATTCATCATCGTGGGCTTGCTTGGACTGCTCTCGATACCAATGGTATTTGTCCTTCTCAACTGAAGATCACGCCGGTTCGCGCGGCGCTCCACAACTCTCCGCGCCCGGGAGCCGATTCCGCCCAAGCGCAAAGCGGGACCGCAGGAGGACGTGGCTAAGGCGATAGACGGTCTGCGCCTCTTAGGCCAAGCCACCCCGGATCGAGCTCTTCGCGAACGCCGACCTCCGCGAGCGCGCAGAAAAGGTTCTCCGCAACTCCGCCATGCAAACCTTTCCGCTATGCGAGGCCAGCAGCATAGGTCTGTCGCTCTCGCTCGACAGGCCAAACCAATTCACGCGAGGCAGCCCTCGCACGATCCACTGTGCACGAGATGGGACTTGAACCCATACGGCCCTTTTAGGACCAGCGGATTTTAAGTCCGCTGCGTATACCGATTCCGCCACTCGTGCGAGCGCCCAGGATGAGACGCGGCTGGAACTGTCGCTGATCTGCCACCCGCTCGCAATCTTCGCGCGGCCGTTCGGCGAAGGGATTGATATAAAGGCTCGATGCTGGAAACGGTCACCAAGGGATTTCGCGCTGCCAAGAGTCGCCTGGTCGGCAAGACGGAGATTAGCCCCGAGCTGGTCGACGAGTCGCTGCGCGACATTCGCGTGTCGCTGCTCGAAGCGGACGTCGCGTTCGACGTGGTGAAGAAGTTCGTCGCGCGGGTGCGCGAGAAGGCGATCGGAGAGGTCGTCAAGACGACGATCACCGACAAGGCCGGTCGCCGGATCAAGGTCAGCCCCGGGGATCACTTCATCAAGATCTGTCACGACGAGCTGGAAACCCTGATGGGGCCGGTCGACGTCAATCTGAATTTCGCCCCCAAGGGGCAGCTCTCCGGCGTGATGGTGGTCGGGCTCCAAGGGTCCGGCAAAACCACCACCACAGGCAAGCTCGCCTACCGCCTGGCCAAGGAAGGAAAGCGGCCTCTGCTGATCGCGGCGGACATCTACCGGCCGGCGGCGGTCGAGCAGCTTCAGGTGCTCGGCGAGCGACTGGAGGTGCCGGTTTTCTTCGAGCCGAACCTGCGGCCGCCCGAGCTGGTGCAGAGAGGCTACGCCGCCGCCCGAGAGCAGAAGCGCGACGTGGCGCTGATCGACACCGCGGGCCGACTGGCGATCGACGAAGAGCTGATGGCCGAGCTGGAATCGATCAAGGCGGCGGTCAAACCAGAGAACATCATGCTGGTGTGCGACGCGATGATCGGCCAGGACGCGGTGCGCACGGCGGCGGAGTTCAACCGCCGGCTGAACCTCGACGGATTCATCCTCACCAAGCTGGATGGCGATGCCCGAGGCGGAGCCGCGCTCTCGATCAAAGAAGTCACCGGCAAGCCGATCAAGTTCATCGGCATCGGTGAGAGCCTGGACAAGCTCGAGGAATTCCGGCCCGACGGCCTCGCCAGTCGCATTCTCGGATTCGGCGACATCGTCGGCTTGATGAAGGACTTCGAGTCCGTCGTCGACGAGCAGAAGGCGGAGGAAGACGCCAAGCGCCTGCTCTCGGGCAACTTCTCGATGCGCGATTTCGTCGATCAAATCCGCACCGTGCGAAAGATGGGTCCGCTCAAGGACCTGCTCGAGAAGTTCCCCATCTTCGGCGAAATGACGGAGCAGCTGAACCCGGACGAGAAAGAGCTGGCGAAGATCGAAGCGATGTTCGACTCGATGACCGAGAAGGAGCGAGTGCACCCGACGATCATCGATGACTCCCGGATGGAGCGAATCGCCCGCGGCTCGGGTCGAAAGAGGTCCGACGTCAAGGACCTGATGCAAAAATTCGTGATGATGAAACAGGTGATGGGCTCAATTGGTCAGAATCCGGGGCTGCTCGGACGCATCCCGGGATTCCGGCAGCTCGGGCAGCTGCACAAGCTCAAGGGCACCGATCTCTCGTCCGTGTTCGGCAAGGACGCGAAGATGATGGAGCAAGCGCTCGCGGGCGGGCCAATGCCGATGCAGATGCCGCAAGTGGCGCCCGGGTACACCCCGCCGATGGGACAGGCGGCGATGGCCAAGGCGCGCCTGATGGGCTACTCCGCCACGCCGCAAGGCAAACCCGTTTCCGACAAAGAGCGGCAAGCGCTCCGTGACAAGCGAAAGAGAGAGCGGCAAAACCGAAAGAAGAATCGAAAGCGAAGGTAGTAGTTGAAAGTCGAAAGTTGAAAGTCGAAAGGGCTTAGGGCCGGCGGGAACTGCTCCCTCGCCGACTTTCAACTCTCAACTTCCCCACCATCCGGCCCCTTTCGCGGCACCACCAGCCCGCGCGACAGTCGCCCGAGCACGCGCAGCTTCTGCCGATTCTTGTATCGCTCGTGGGCATTGTCGCCCTGCTCGTTGTGGATCGCCGTCTGCTCGTCGACGATCTGGAATTCGACCAGCGCGAAACCGATGCGCCCTTTGCGAGGACGGTGATCGTCTGCCGGCGGCGGCAGATACGCGTCGAGGCGAACAGGAATGTCCGCGACGAAGCTAAGCATGCGGTAGGTGCTGCCCGAGAACTGATTGGGCTCGTTGGTCTCGGAAGCTTCGTAGTCAACGTCGAGGTGGAGCTGGTGCGCGTACGAGGCGAGGTGCGGGTGCTCCACCAGGAGCGCCTTGAAATTGACCAGCGTGTTCTCCGTCTGGCCGGGGATCACGAAGTTGAACGGGAACAGCCGCTGGCTGAGGAAGTAAAGGACGGGAAGAATATCCGGCTGGGTCTTGGTGACGATCCGAAATCGGATCTTGTCGTAGATCTGCGCCGCCACCGTCTCTTTTTTCGCCAGCAGCTTGGTGACGATCGACTCCAGCGTCTTCATCGACGGCGTGAACTCGGTCACCGGCAGGCCCTTGGTGTGTATCTCTCGCGCCACGGCGATCACTCGGGCCGTCACCAGTTCCTGCAGCTGCTCCTCGGAGATCGCCAGCCGGTACAGGAGATCGCGGCCCTCGATGTGCTGAATGACGTGCATCACTTTGAGCACGATGCAGGCGATCTTCCGGTAGCGGTGGGGCTCTTTCGAGCCGGACGCGTAGAGGAAAAGGTCGTGAATCTGGGAAGGATGAGCCACCGCCTCGGCGACGCGATAGTTGAAAGTCCGGCGCAAATATTCGACGGCGTCCCCCAAGACCGTTCGCGCCCAGGCTTCGTCGTGCGGGTTCGAGGGATCGATTTGGCAGAGCCGCAGGAATCGGTCGACCTCGTCGCGCGCTTGAAAGTGCAGCCGCCGCCAATCGATGATCGAGCCTCCGCGCAGAATGAGGCGAATCCGCTCCAGCTCTTTGAGGCCCATCTCCTGAACCCTGCGCACCGGCAGGTCAGGCAGCGTGGGCTGCAGGGGATTGATCCTCAGGCGAAGCATCTTCCGATCGGGGAGGCTAGAGAAGCGGCGGAAAAACGGCAAGCCTCGCGTCGCTTAAAACACATCGGCGACTGCGACTCAGGCTTACCCGCACATCGGTCGATCAGAACTTGAACGGGAAGTTGATCGGCTCGCCCTGAACCTTGTGGCGAGGAAACTGCCAGGTCTTGATCAACCCGGTCATGCACTGAGCCAGGTAGCTGCCCTTGAAGCCATCGGAGGCGCACGAGATGCTCGTCGTCTTGCCGCTGGGGAGGATGGTCCAACTCATCACGATCGGTCCCGCGAGGCTCGAATCGCGTTTCTTTTGCTCGTCGACGCACTTGACGATCGACGTCTTGTTGTCGCGCACGACTTCCATGATGTCCGACGTGCCCAGCGACTCGGGAAGCTCGGCGCCGGGTGCCGGCGGAACGTAGACGGACGACCGCTTCTTGGGCGGCTCCAGCTTGGGAGCGGGCGTCTTCCTCTTGTCAGCGCCGCCGAATTCGCGGTCGAAGTCGTCGTCCGATGAGGGCTTTGCGGCCTGCGCAATGAGTTCTGGCTTTTCGACTTTCTTCGGGACGGTGATCTCCTCGGGAGATCCCGTTCGCGGGGGCCGGATCCGCTGGTGAGCGCCGTTTCTCTCGACGTGTGCGGCCCCGGTTTCGGCCTTCGTTGCCGAAGCGCTCGGCTCGGCCTTGGCGGTGGTCGCCGGGCTTTCGGACTTTGCATCGGCTGTCTTCGCTGCCGCCTGATTGGGCTGCCCAGCAGCATTGCCGGAAGCGTTGGCGCCCTGTCCCTGGCCGCTTGGGCCGCCCGTTCCGGACGGCTTCTCGCGGTCGGCCGATGCCGGGCCGCTCGAGCCTTTCGACGAGCTCTTTGACTTCTCCTGGGCAGAAGCCGCTGGTTCGGATGATCCGGACCTCAGCACGAGGATGGTAGTCACCACCGCCAGAGCGAGCAGCAAAACGCCGCCGCCGACCGACAAACCGATGATCCAGCCGCGCCGCGACGTCGCAGCGGCACCATAGCCATAGAACGAGGGAAGAGGATCTCGCGCCGCAGAAGCGCCCGGGCTGGATCGAACGACCCCGTCCTCGGTCTGGGTTTTGATCGCGGGCGAGCCGTGGCGTCCGTTCGCGACCGGAGCTGGCACATCGAGCAGCACCGGCTCGGATGTCGCTTGGTCGACGCGCTTGCTTGCCGGCGCCGGCTTTCTCAGCGCGTCGATCTCCTCCTTCATCAACGAGGCGAGAGCCGAGGCAGCGGACGGCTTCCATCCTCCGGGCTCCGCACTTGGAGCCTCAGCAGCCGCAGCCACCGGCTCTAAGCGAACCGATTTGGATGGCGCACCAGCGCTGAATGCCGACTCCACTGGGCCGCTCGCGGCCAACGGCGAACTCACCGGGGCAGCGGCGACGATCACCGGTCGATTGGGCTTGGGAGCCAACAGCGTGGCGAGCTCTGGAGCTTCGGAGAGGGTGATCCAATCCGAAAGCCCGGCCCGCCAGCACAGCGAGTCGGGCCCAATCTCGCCGCGATTCCAGAACTCCTTCAGCTGCTCGAACGAGAGTGGGCCGACTTGCTTTTCGTCGATCGCGACGAACCAGTCGTTGGAAGCTCCGTTCTCTTGCGCCGGCGAATCCGCGGGAGGTTGGCGATCAACATCCGGAACCGCCTGCGACGACTGCAGCAGCTTCTGGAGCAGACCCGGGTCCACTCCGCGGGTGAGCTCCTGACCGTTCGGATCCGAGTCCGGCCCCGCGTCCGAGCTGCGAGCCGGCGCACCGCCCGACCCGCTGAGAACCTGGTCGAACACCGCGCCGATCTCATCGTCGGCGATGCCGTCGAGTATTCCCCTCCGCGCTTCTCTCGACGCGCCGTAGCCCGCACCGGTCGGATCCTCGTCCTGGCCGGCCGACGCAGCTCCATCGCTCAGCCCGTGCGCCATCGGCGAGGACTGTGCTTCCCCTGCAGGCGCGGAAATGGGTTCCGGCCGGCGCACCAAGATGACATAGCCGCACTTTTTACAGCGAACCTTGACTCCCTTCGCGCCGACTTTGTCGTCGCTGATCATGTACTGCGCCCGACAGCTGTCACAGACGAAGCGCATCAGTTTCGACAAACGTTAGAAAACACGAGGGAAACCTTTAAATCGTAGAGGTTGGCAGTTGGGGGGGTCAAGCGAGGAGAAGTCACCACTACCTTCGAAGTTGAACCTCGACTTTGCTGCCCACCGCCGAGCGCAGCGCGCTGAGGTCCTCTGAGACCGCAAACACCAATAGGTCCCGAAGCTTGGTATTCGCATCCACGCGATATGCGGCCCCGGCCTCGCCGAGAATCATTTTTTTGACCGGCTCAACTTCTCCCGCGACCAGCAGGCCGGTCCGCATGGCGGTCAATTCCGCACCCTGCAAGTAGGCGTTCACCGACGTGTGAGGGCCTGCGCGAAGGTATTCACGGCTCGCGCGATCCAGAGCCACCCGGGCGGGCTGGGCAAGATTGCGCTCGAGCAGCGCGCGCTCGATATCGATCGCCCGCCGATCGACGGTGAAGCGAAAGTTGGGAATCGAGAGACTGAGCGCTGTCTGAAAGAGAGCCTCGAGCCTCGCCGGCGCGACTCGCTGCGAAAGCGCAAGCTCGGGGCGAACCAGGGCCAGTGTGCGCCCGAGCAAATAGTGCACTTCCTTCTGCCCTGGCTCGCTGAAGAACTTTCCACCGATCTTCAAGCAGACTGGATTCGTTTGGCAGATTTCGATCCCGACCAGAGGCTCAGGGGCCGGGTCGTTCGATTTCTTGTTCAACCGCTCGCGCGTCGCCACCAGAAACGGCGAATAGAGCTCCACCGCTTCCATGCCCAGGAGGCGCGCGACGTAGCGGTAGTGGTGGATCTGGTACTCCTGAGCGGTGGGCACATCGATGCGGTGCTTCTTCGGATTGATTTGGTACTGCGAGAGCGGAACTGCCAGATGGTGACCCACCTGCTCGAAGAGGATCCCCATCAGCTCGCCGATCGGGCCCCGCACCTTCGGGTGAAGCAGATGCATCTTCCACAGGCGATCGTTCAGGGGGTGCTGCGCGATCTCCCGCTTTTTCGCGTAGGGCGTCAGCTTGGTGAGGATCTCCCGTTCGCCGGTGCCCACCTCGCCGAAGAAGCCCTGCACCGATTGCGCCGCCAGGTACGCCAGGTCATAGTCCTTGGTGCGCGCGCCCAGCTCGGCCAGCGCCGAGCACACCTTCGCCGGTCGCGAGCTATTCGGCAGCGCCCGCCGGTACGCGGCGACGGCTTTGTCCTCGAGACCGGGTTTCTGCGCCGCCAGCTCGGCATACGCCTCCTGAACCGCGGCGTCATCGGGCAGACCAGCGGCTGCGACCTGATAAGCCATCAACGCTGAATCCGCGTTCTTGATCACGCGCAGATACAGATCTCCAAGCGCGCGCCAGAGCGCCATTCGGACGACGTGGGTCTCGTCGGTCTTCGGAAGGCGCTGGATCATCCTCACGTAGTTTTCTTCCAGCAGCTTCCACTGCTTTTGAGCGCTGAGCAGCGACTCGATGGCGCTGAATGCCTCGACGAAGCGATGATCGAGATCGAGCGCGCAGTTGAACGCCGCAGCCGATCGCTCCACCTCGCTCAGCTCGTCGCGGGTGATCTCCCCGAGCGCAAAATAGACGCGCTTCGCCCTTTCCGGGTCTTGCTTGAGCTCGGGCTGGGCAAGCATCCGCTCCAAAATCTCCGCCGCTTTTTGTCCCTGCCTGGTCTCTCGATAGAGGACGTACAGCGCATCCATCACTTCCAAAGACTCAGGCCGGATTTTGTGGGCGCCGAGGTACGCGTCGATCGCCATGTACGCGTCGGAGAGCTTCTCCCGCGCCATCTGGCCCAGCCCAATGCAGATTTCGAACTTGGCCTCGCCTTCCAGCACGCGGATCAGGCTTTGGCGATACTCCGCCGCTTTGTCGAATCGCTCGGCGTCCTCGGCGAGTTTCATCAGCGCGCGAAGAGACGGTTCGTGGCCCGGGTCGATGGAGAGAGCCTTCTCGAAGTGGTTCTGGGCGCGGTCGTGTTGCTGCAGCAAGCTGTGGATGTCGCCCAGCTGCCAATAGATCTCCACGATCTCTAAATCGGTGAGGTCCTCGCGGTGGTGAATCAGAATGGTCTGGTACACCTTGAGCGCCTCTTCGAGCCGATTTGCCTGGACGAGGAGGTTGCCCAGACCCTCGAGCGCCGGGAGATACGTGGCGTCGAGCCGGTAAGCGCGCTCGTAGGCGTCGAGGGCCTTTTGCTTGTCACCGAGCTTTTCGGTCACGTAACCCAGCCGGTAAAGTTGGCGGCACAGCTCTTTGGCCAGCGCGTCGTCCTGACCGGCGGACAGCTTCTCCGTCATCCCGGCGATGACGATTTCCAGCATGCGCTGGCCCTTCTCCCAGCTCTCCCGCGCGACGTAGATGTCCCCGAGCCGGCGCGCAGCTTCGAAAGAGTCTGGAACAAGCCGAAGCGCCTCCTCGTACCAGTGCGCGGCGCTCCCCATGTCCTCTTTCTGGTCGGCGAAGTAGTCCGCTACCTCGGTCAGCGCGCGGCTCTTGGCCTCGGGGTCCTCGGTGAACTCCGCTTCGTCCACCAGGGCCTTCTCGAACGACGCCCAGTCGCCTTCCGCTTGATAAATGCCCCTCAGCGCGCCGATGCTCGGCAGGTAACTCGGCAGGATGCGCAGCGCCTCCAGGTAGCACGCCTTGGCGGTTTGAACATCCTGGAGCATGTCTTCGTTGATCTTGCCCATCCGATGGTGGAGGTCCGCAGCCTCGGGGCTTGGACCAATCACCTGCGCCTCGCGCTGGAGCATCTCCAGCGAGAACGGCCAATTCCCGCTGCGTTCGTAGAGCGTGCCCAGCGCGTGCATCGCATGGAGATTTTGAGGGTTGAGCTCCAGCGCCCGGTCGTAGGACTTGGCCGCGCGATCAACCTGCTTGAGCTGCTGGTGGTACACCTCGCCGATGCTCACCGCGAGATCCGACTGCTCCTCGGGGGATGTGCACAGTTGGATGTGGCGGTCGAGGATGCTCACCAGCTCTTCCCACCGGCCTTGGGCGCGCCGCAGGCGCTCGAGGCTCTTGATCGCCTGAAGGTTCTGCGAATCGATCGCCAGCACGCCTTCGATGCAGGCGTCGGCGTTTGCCGGATTCTGGAATTTGTCCTCCCAGATCGCCGCGCTCTTGAACAGCACCTTGACCCGCTCGCGGTAGTCCGAAGACAGCTCGAGCTGGCGGTCGTAGATCGACAGAAGCTCTGAAGGGCGATCGAGCTTGATGTACAGGCGCTCGAGCGCCTCGAGCGCTTCCCGGTTGGTGGGATCGAGCTCCAGCGCGTCTTGATAGGCGGCCGCCGCCTGTTCGTCCTGCTCCAGCTCGCGCTCGTAGACCTGCCCGACTTCGACCTGCACGCGCGCTCGATCTTCTGGGGTCGCGGCGAGGTCGCGCGACCGAAGCAGGGTATGCGCGACATCCACCCAGGCCCGCTGTCGCTTGAAGAAGCCGATCAACAGGCCAAACGTCTGCGCGTCGGGTTCTAGGTCCAGGGCTCGAATCAGCGCCCCGGCGGCCTCGCCCGGATTGGAGACCCGCTCTTCGTAGACGCGAGCGATCTCGTGCAGCAGGCGCCTGCGCTCCTCGATTGAGCCGGTGGCTTCGACCTTTTGCTCGAGCGCGGCGATGTAATCTTGATCGCGGCCGCGCCGGGAAAACATCTGCGCCAACATCTCGAGCGCGGGCGCGTTGGTGGGATCGAAATCCAAGATCTTGCGCAGCGACGCTTCGGCGCCGGCCGCATCGTCCACCTTTTGATCCTGCAGCTTGGCGAGGGCGAGGTAGATTCGCTCCGCCAGGGGTCCATGGGGCAGCTCGTCCGCCACCTGCTCGTAGACCGCGGCCAACTCCTCGTGTGAACCGGTCGCGTCCGCAAGCCGCTCCACTTCTTCGCGCAAAGAGTCGTCCGCCGGGTTGAGTTGCAGCGCCCGGCAGATCGCGAGAAAGGCTGCGTCCTTCTGGCCCAGCTTCTGCTCTCGGGTCTTCGCCAGAAGCTGCAGCAGCGTGATCTTTTCCTCGTCGGTGACCACCTGCGGCAAATAGCGGTCGATCAATTCTGCGTATGCCCGCCAGTCGCTGAGCTCGCTGAACAGGTCGCGCGCGCGCTCGTAAGCCGTCCTGTTTGCCGGATCCAGCTCGAGAATCTTCAGCAGGGACACACCGGCGCTCTCCGGCTTTCGGGCCGGTCCCTTCCACAGCTCGGAGATCTCAAACATTGTGGCGATCGCCTGCTCTCGGTCCTCCGCCAGCAGCTGCGCCTCGGAGCGAAGCTCGAGGGCGTGCACCGAGTCGGCGTACGCCTTCAGCGAGCCGAAAACCTGGTGCATGCGATTCAGCTCGGGGATGCGGTGCGGCTCGATTTCAAGTGCTCGGCGGGCGGCGTCCAGCGCCTCTTCGCGGCGCCCCATCTCGCCCAGGATCTCCGCCAAGCGCAGCCGCACCGCCTTGGCGCCTTCGCTGTCCTCCTGCAACGGGAGCAGGCGCCGCAAAACCGCCACCAACTCATCTTTTCGGCCGAGCTCCTCGTAGACGTCGCGCAAGCTTTCCAACGCCGGCTTGTGCCTGGGGTCTCGGTCGAGAGCCGCTTTGAAGTACGGGATCGACTCCTCGGCCTGACCCAGTCGTCGATGCAAAATGCGACCGAGCTTGTCGTTGGCGCGCGCCAGCTCACGAGGCTCGATGCTCTGGCGCACCCGCGCGGCGAGCAGATCCTTGAGCTCATCGAACCGCTCAGCCCGCTCGAGCAATTCTTCGAGCGAAGCGTAGGCGGCGTCATTGCGAGGGTTCTTGGCGAGCAGCTCGCGATAGAGGTCGATCGATTGGCCGACGTCGGACAATCCCTCTGCGGAAACCTGGGCCATCTTGGACAAGATCCTCTCCCGCTCCGGACCGGAGGCGTTCTCCCGCTGGAGCCTGAGCACAGCGTAGAGCTTGTCGATGTTTCCAGCGGCTTCGTAGAGCTGCTCCAGCTGGCGGGCGGCGGGCAGATAGGCCTTGTCCAGCTCGAGAATCCGCCCGTAAGTCTTGGTGGCGCGTTCTGCGCTGCTAAGTTGCTCCTGCTCGATCTGGCCGAGCCGGAAGAGGAAGGCGATTTTCTCCCGCGGCTCTTGCGCCTGCTCCGCGAGCTGCTCCAGGATCACGGCAAGCTCCTGGGGTTTGGCCAGCTGGGTGTAGAGGCGATCAAGCGAGGGCAGAACGCCCGTTGCGAGCTCAGGATCGAGCTCGCGCGCCTTCTCGTAATACAGCGCCGCTCGATCGAAGTGAGCGAGCTTCTCGTCGAAAAGCACCGCCAGTCGAAGGCAGATGTCGGCGGCATCCTTCGCCTCGGCGATCCGGGGCAGCTCCTCCTCGTAGGCGTGCGCCAGCTCCTCGCGCATTCCTGCTCCCTCGGCGGCGCTCTCGAGCCGACTGCGCAGTGAGCCATCGTTCGGGTCTTCCTTGAACGCCCGATAGAGAGCGAGGTACTCCAGCTCGGGCTCGCGCTGCGCCTGGCGGATTTCCGCCAACTCCATGAGCAACGACTTGCGCTCGGCAGAGTCCGGCGACACGCCGATCCTCAGCTCGAGTACCTCGGCGAGCTTTGGCCCCTCGCGCGTTGCCCGCAGCGCCTCAATGAGCGCGTTCGCCGCAACGTGGTTCGAAGGCTCGCGCTGAACGATCGCGGTGACCCTGGAAGCAGTATCGGCGTGATCCGGCCGCGCGGCGAGGATCTCCGCGTAGAGCTGGAGAGCACCGAGCTTGTCCATCAAGCGAGTTTCGCGCACCCCAGCCAGGCGGAATTTCAAATCCGGGCTGGCCGCTTCACCCTCCAGCTTGATCCGCCTCGACAGCACGTCGGCCAGCTCCGGCCAGCGCTGCAGCTTCTCGGTGAGCAGATCCATCCGCTCAAGAGCCGCGCGATCCTCAGGGCGAAGCTCGAGCAGTCGGCGGAAGGTGGCCAGCGCCCCCAAGCTGTCCATGAGATGCTCGTCCTGCAGCGTGCCGATCTGCAGAAGGAACAGAGCTCGCCGAGATGGGTCGTCGCTCGCCGCAAGCTGCCGGCGAAGAACGTCCAACAGCTCGCGCGCGCGCCCCAGCTGAGCGTAGAGGCGAGCGACGCCGTCGAGCGCTTCTTCGTCCGACGGGACCAGCTCGAGCACTTTCTTCCAGGTCTCGACCGCGGCATCAAGGGCGCGGTGTCGCAGCTGGAGGCGGGCGAGCGCGCGGTACAGGGAGGCGCGGGCCCCGTCATCGGCCGCCTTGGTGGCGATTTCGGTCAACAGCGATGCGAGGTCTTCCGCAGCCTCGGCGGGCTCCACCAACCGCAGGCAAAGCTCGAGCGACGCCTCATCGTCGGGCAGCTCGCGCAAGGCGCGGGCGGCGGCGACGAACGCCATCTCCGCGTTCTTCATCTGCTCGGCGTAGACTTCCGCAACTTTTCGCAGGAGGGCGACGCGCTCCTTGAGCACCGGCTCGGCCGAAGCGCGCGCCTCGAGCATCTGCACCAGCCGGAGGTGATCTCCCGCGTTGAAGAACACCGGCTCGAGCGCAGCGGCCGCATCGCCTCGCAAGGGACTGTCGGAGCGCGCCATCTCCTCCAGCGCGCCGACAGCGCCCGCGTGATTGGCCCGCATCCGAAGCACGTCCTGGAAGGTGTCCAAAGCACCTCGGGGATCCGAGAGGCGGCCGAGTTTCAGCCGGCCCAGGCGCACCCGCAGGTCGAAGGCCTCTTCCTGAGCGCCGCGCTGCTGCGCGAGCTGGATCTCGCGTTCGATCAGCGAAGCCAGCTCCGGCCACTGCTCGCTTTGGGAGTAGACGCGCTCGAGAAATTTGAGGCCATTTGGATCTTGCGGCTCGCGATCGAGGATCTGCGAGTAAGCCCAGGCGGCCAGCGGCCTATCCGCGAGCGCTTCCTCCGCGAGCCGACCCAGCTCGAACAGGAAGGAAACCTGCTTGCTCTGGTTCGGCTCATGCGCGATCTGCCGCTTCATCACCTCCGCCAACTCGCGGAATCCGCGAGCTTCGCGGTAGAGCCGGGCCAAGCTCTCCAGGGGCTGGAGGTTGTCAGGCTCGTGCTTTGCCACTTCCTCCCATGCGCGAATGGCAAGGTCCGGACGGGCGAGGCGATCCCCGTAGAGGGTAGCCAAGCGCCGCCACAGCTCAACCGCAAGAGCGTCGTCGATCCCGCGACCGAGCTGCTCCTCGTAGGCCGCGGCGAGCTCCTGAAACGAGCCGGTCTCGGCGGCGAGTCGCTCCAGCTCTCCCCGCGCCGATTCGCTCTCAGGCTCATCGTAGAAGGCGCGAATGCGCACTTCGAGCGCGAGCGACTTTTGACCGAGCAGCTCGCGCAGGTTTGCAAGCTCCTGGATCGCCGCAGATCGATCGCTCGGCGCTGCGGCCCCCACCCGGATTTCGATCGCCTCGGCCAGCTTCTTCACGTCCTTGAGGTGCCGGTAGATCGGCTCCAGCAGCTGCGCAGCTTCCACCTTGGTCGATTCGATTTGCAGCAACCGTTCCAGACCGCTCACCGCGCCGCTCTCTCCGGGCGAAAGCTCGAGCACTTGCCGGTAGGCGAGCAGCGCCGCCCCGTGCTGCCCCTCTTTCTCGACCAGGTGGGCGCGCCGACTCAGGTACACCCTGCGCGCGCCGGGATCGCTCGACATCTCGGCGAGCAGATTCAGAATCTCTGCCTGCTCGGCGAACCGGTGGCTCTTGCCGTACAATCGATCCAGTCCTTCCAGCGCGCCGATCGTCTTTTGGATCGACAATGCGGATCGAAACGCCTCGATCGCCGACGCGTCCTCTCCCGCCGCTTCGAACGCAGCTGCCGCCTTGAGGAGCAGAACGTGCCGCTCCTCGGAATCCTCGGTCAGCTGGGCTTTCCGCGCGAAGACCTCCGAGAGGTTCTTCGCATTCTTGGAGCGCTCGTAGAGCTTGCCCAGATGATCGAGCGCCTCGCGATCCTGGGGCTGCTCCTCCAGGAGCGCTCGCCACAAACGGATCGCCTGGTCGGCTTGTCCGAGGTGCTCGCGCAGCTCGCCGGCGCGGCGCAGCAGCGGTGGAATGCCTTCGTCGCCGGGCAGCGACGTCTCGGCCGCGCTTTCGTAAGCGTCAGCCAAATCGTCATACGCGCCAGTGGCGCGGGCCAGGCGCTCGAGCTCGAGCCGAACCGCCTCGCGATCGGTGCCAGCGGCAAACGCCTTCAGCGTCGCCCGGAAGGCCAGGTCGGGCTGCCGCATATCGCGCTCGTAGATGGCCCCGATTTCGGCCGCGAGCCGACCCTTTTCGTGCGGCAGTGCGGTCTCCATCCGCTGCTCGCGCAGGGCAATGCGCCGAGCATGGTCTCCCGAGGACGCCAGGACCGGATCGAGAATCTCCAAGGCCGACGCGCTGTCCGGCGCGCCGAGCCTGGCCCAGGCGTCGAGAGCAGCGCGGGTGCCCGCGTGATTCGGATCGTCCTGCAGGATCTGCTGGTAGAGCTGAAGCGAGCGCGATCCATCTCCCTGCTGCTGGTGGAGCTGCGCCAGGCGAAATGCTGCTTCTCGGCCCTGGGGACTTTTCCCTTCCTGCGAAGCTCTCAGCCCCAGCGCGAAGGCGAGATCATCGAGCCGGTTGAGCTCGCTGGAGAGCCGTTCGAGGGCCATCGCTGCCTCGCGGTCGAGCGGATCCTTCGCCGCGACCTGGCGCCAAGTGGAGGCGGCGCTTTCCTTGTCCATCAGCTTTTGCTCATGCAGCGTGGCCACTTCGCGCCACAGAGCGATCTTCTCGGCGCCATCCGGCACCAGGCCGGCGAGGCTCTCCAAGACCTCGGCCAGCGCGGCCCATTCCTCGGCGATGCGATGGAGCCTCTGCAATGCGCGCAGCGCGTCCAGGTTGCCGGGCTCCAGCTTTAGCGCCTCGCGGAGATGGCGGACCGCGGCCTTTCGATTGTCGAGCTTCTTCTCGTACAGCTCGGCCAGCTCGCGGTGCAAGGCGGCGCCGGCGGCACCGACGTCCTCTTCGACCATCTCCGCAAGCACTTCGGCGAAGCTGTCGAGGGAATCCGCGTCTTCGGCCGCCTGGCGGGCGGCGCTTCGGATGGCGGTGTCTTCCGGAGAGAGCCGAACCGCTCGGGCCAACGCCGCGAAAGCAAGCTCGGGCTGCCGCAGCTGGTGCAAGTAGACATAGGCCGCCTGCTTGAGCGCCTGGATCTGGTCCAACTTGTCGGGCGCTGTTTGGGCGACGATGTCCAGCGTGGTGACCAGCTTGCGATGATCCTTGAGCGCCTCGTAGGCAGGGACGAGCGCGCGGGCCGCTTCGGTGCGGCACTGAGCGTCTTTGAGCATCGATTCGAGCGCAGCGAGCGCATCCGGATCCGAGGGCCGGCGGCGGAGGATGTCCGAGTAGTTTCGAACCGCCTCCCCTCGGCCGCTCAAAGAGGCTTCCAAGACTTTGGCGCGCCTCAACGAAAGTCGGGCGGCGTCGTCTTTGTCCCCGGCTGCGCTGGCGAGCTCGATGCATCGGCCCAGCGCAGCGGAAAGCTCGCTGGTGCGACCGGCCCGCTCCAGCAGCTCGCAGAGCAACGGCAAGTTCTTCCGCTCATCGGCTCCCGCCTTGATCGCCTCTTGAATCGCTTGGGCGGCTTCCCAGGGACGAGAGAGGTCTGCGCTCAAATGCGCAAGGTCGAGGTAGAGCGCTGGCTTTTCGCGGTCCTCGCCGATGAGAATCCTGCGGCGAAGCACCAGGTCGCACTCGGACAAGCGGCCCGCTTTCCGGTACAGAGCGACCAATCGAGTGAGGACTTGGGGATCGTCGGGAGACCGCTCCAGGGCGAGCTGAAGCGCAGACACCGCTTCTTCGATGGCCCCAGCCTCCTCTGCCAACTCGGCGGCAGCGCACAGCAGATCGAGAGCGAGGGCGCGATCGCCGGCATCGACTGCACGGCTCGCCAACGCGCGCGCCAGCTCCGCCTGCGCTGACAAGTCCCGCGCCAGGCGGGCCGCCTGTGCCCGAAGGTTCGGGTCGCGGGGGTCGAGCCGCAGAGCTCGAAGGAAAAACTCGAACGCGCCGCGCGTATCCGCCAAGTGCTTTTCATGGATCCCCGCCAGCGCTTCCAACAGCTGCTTTTGGATTGCCGGATCCTTTGCCGAGGACAGACCGATGAGCAGAGCCGCCGACTGGCGTTGATGATCCCCGCTCTGACCGTAGTGGCGCGCCAGCACCTCGGAAATTTCGGCGGGTTGGATTCCTCGAGAGGCCAGGCGCTCCAGCGTGGAGAGGACCTCCGGCGAAGGGGCAGACTGCATCCGCTCGAAGAGCAGCGACACCGCTCGCTCGGTGTGCGCCAGACGGTCGGCGTAGATCTGGGCCAACTTGAGCTGCCAACGCGCGCGGAGAGCGGCACCTCCGTCTTGCCCCTGCACCTCCAGCAGCGACTCGATGACCTTCGCCGCGCTCTCCCACTGTGAGTCGGCGATCATCGCGCTCGCGCTGCGCTCGAGGTTTTCGACTTCGGAGCCATTGGTTGCGTTTCGGCCCTGGGCGCCGGCGGTTTCTACGGCGGACGCCGGAGCGCCGTTGGTGGCGACGTTCGAGTCGGGCGCCGCCGCCTTCGAAAGCTCCGCGAGCGCTTGCCTCAGCTCGGTCGAGCCCGGTTCCGGCGCGAGCTGGGCTGCCCGCTGCAGCGAAGCGGTGATCTCCGCTAATGGCCCGCCGCGCAACGCGCTGGAGACCAGCGCGGAGACCAGCTGTTCCTCCTGCGGTTCCAGGAAAAAAATCCGCGCCAGGACGAAGAATGCGCGCGTTGGATCGCCCTTCTGGTCGAAGAGCTTCGCCGCGTCCAGCGCGAGCTTCATCCGCTCCGCCGAGCTGCGGCGAGACAGAAGGGCAAGGTCAAGCGCCGCTTCGAGGCCGTCGGTGTCAGCGGCCTCGACCAACAAGTGGGCCAGTCGCCACGCCGCCGACGCATTTGTTCGATCGAGCTTCAGCACAGCTTCGAGGTGAGCTCGGCCGCTGGGCTGCCCCACTTTTGCGCCCATCTCGGCAAGCCAGATCCGCGTGTCGATCTGAGCGGGCCGCTCCCTCAACGTTCCCAGGTGGCGCTCGTACAGAGAGAGCGCTTCCCCGGCGCGGTTTTTTTCCAGCAGCAGCTCGGCGGCAAGCGCGATGCACTCGGGCCGAGACAGATCGGCGTCGGCGGCCTTCTCGAAGTCCAGCAGCGCCCCGGCGCGGTCGTCGAGCTTCAGCCGCAAAAGCCCGGCGCGCGTCCACAGCTGGCTTTGCACCGGGCGATCCTTCAGCTCCTGGGCCATTCCTTCCAGAAAGCGGACCGCCCCCGGAAAATCCTGCTCCTTCGCCGCCAACCGCTCCAGGAAGTCCACCGCAGCCGGCATCCCCGGCCAGAGCAGGAAGCTGCGATCGAGCGCTTCCTTTACCTTGTTTCGCGCGGCGCCGTCGCACCAGGCGAACAGCTTTGCCACCAGCAGCGACAGCCGCGCCGCTCGTTTGCGATCCCGCTCTTCGAGCGACGCCGTTCGCAGCAGCCGCACCCGGTCGCGCCAGCTGAGATCGAACTGCTTGAGCGCCTTTTGCACCTTCTCGGCCCTGGCGTTCCCCGGCTGTATTTCCAAGGCGATCCGCGCCGCGTCGCCCGCGAGCGGGTGCTCCACAGGATCCTCCGCGAGCT
Organism: Myxococcaceae bacterium; assembly: GCA_035262305.1. Taxonomy (GTDB): domain Bacteria; phylum Myxococcota; class Myxococcia; order Myxococcales; family Myxococcaceae; genus DATFTC01. The sequence continues at coordinate 18,145 of DATFTC010000195.1, forward strand.
GCTCGGCAAGACTGGCGTAGTCCTCCGCCAACCCTTCGCTGCCCAGCGCCGCGCGCTCGCGCTCGAGCGAATCGAATGCCGGGCGATAGCGGTGCTCGGAGAGGAAGAGAACCCGCGCCCGGCGAAAGGACTGGCGGGCGCTCGGATCCGCCCTGCTCGCCTGCTGGCAACAAAGGATCGCCCGCTCCTTGCGCTGCAGCTTCTGCTCGTAGAGATCCGCCGCTTTGAGCAGGAGCGCAGCGCGCTCGGGTCCGGAGGTAGAGCGCGCCGCGGTCTCGAGCAGCTCGGCCAGCGAAGCGTAATCCTGCCTCTGCTCGAGCAAGGTGGACAGCCCCTTCAGCGGCTCCTTTGCGCCGGGGGCAAACAGGAGCGCTCGCCGGAAGAAATCCTCGGCGCGCGACAAATCCTTGATTCGGTCCCGGGTCAGCTCACCGGCGCGCGTCAGCAACCGCACCGCCTCAGCGGGAATCGGCAGCTCGTGCACCCTGCTTTCAAAGAGCCGGATCAGCTCCTCGATTCGTCCAGAGCGCTCGAGAGACGATGCAGCCTGCAGAAAAGGGCCGTCGTCTGGCCAACGCTCGGGCGCGCGCTTCAACAAAGGCTCTTCCATCGGGCGGGATAGGGTTGGGGGCGGGCGGATCGTGGCCTCGCAGCCACAAAAGTTTATCCTTCCTCACCCTCCCCTTCTAGAGCGACAGGAGAGTCCGATGGCGGCGGAGCGGCTACTTGTGCGGGCATCGCCGCAGCTCTCTCGGCTGACACCTTGTCGCCAGCCCGATGATAAAGCTCTACCGCCTTGTCTCTTTGGCCGAGCGATTCGGCGAGCTCCGCCGCGCGCTGCCAATTCCCCGACTGCTCATACAGCGGCAGAGCGCGATCCTTTCGCTGCGCGCGCTCCCAGGCCTCAGCCGCGGCGGCCACGTCTCCCAACATCTCCAGCCATCGCGCGCTGGCGGCAGGTCTGCTCTCCGCCTCGGCGCGGGCAATCTCCTTGCGAGCCAGCTCCAGCGCTTGCGCATCGAGCTTTGCCTTCTGCAGGAAGCGAAACGCCTTCGCCGCGGGTAGGGCCAGCAGCGCCTGGACCGCCTCGTCCTGCTTTCCCGCGGCGATGAGAAGCAATGCGGCGCCCAACCGGTCACCGCGCTCAATAAGCTTGGTGACCTCCAGCTGCCGGACGCGCTCGGCGCTGGCTAAATCTTTGGCGCGCTCGTACGCCTTGCGAGCCGCGGCCAGCTTGCCGCTCTTCTCCCAGGCGATCGCCGCTTGGTCGAATTGGCGCGCGCGCTCGTAGAGCTTGGCCACGTTCTCGAAGTCTTTCGCATCGACGTAGTGCTCCATCAGGAGCTCGTAGGCGCCCGCCTTTTCGATCACGGGAAGAAACTGATCCGGCTTCATCTGCTTGAGCAGACGCCGCGCCGCCAACAGATCCTTGGTCGCCAGCAAACACCTCAGACTGCTCTTGAGATCTCCGCCGGCCTCGTAAAGCCTTGCCGCTTCCGCGTGCGATTCGTGCTGCTCGTGGAGTCGCGCGGCGTCGCGCGTCCGCTTGCGGCTCTCCAGCAGACGCGCTTCCTCCCGCCAATCGCGCGAGGCTCGAGGTGCTTCGACCGATTCCCGCTCCCGCTCTTGGGGTGTACGCCCACTGGCAGCGAAAGCGAGCTCTGCGCGGCGCTGATCGCCGGCTGCTTTCCAAACAGAGCCAACGAGGAACATCACGTCGGTGTACGCGGCCAGCTTCAGCTCTTCGGGTGAAGGTGGGCGCGCCGCAGGCGCAGGTTCGGAGGCGGGCGCTTGCGCAGGAGGCGGCTCTGCACCGGACGCCCCGCTTTCTGCGGCAGGCACGCCTGGCTGTCCTTCCCCAGAGGCGCCCGCCTGCGCCGTTGCCGCTTCCTCCGCCTTCGCCTCGGCCTGCAATGCTGGAGCGGCTTCGGGCGAAGCCTCGGCCGCTGCGTCGGCTGGCGCGCCAGCAGCATCTGCGGCCGTTTCCGCTGGCGGATGCGCGGGCTCGGATGGCGGCGGCGCCGCGGCGGGCGGCTCAGGCGGCTTCTTTTGCCTCGCCACTCTGAGCAGCGTCGTCAGCAGGCGGCCCCGGGTGTTGAAGTCCAGGTCTTCGAGCGAGCGCAGATGAAGAGAGCTGAGCTGTCTCAGGATTTCTTCGAGCGGCTGCTTCTGCTTGGCGAAGTCGCCGGTCGACAGCCCCTTTTCCAGAACGGAGAGCTCGCTCAAGACGCGAAACGCGGCGGATCCGGAGTCGCGCTCGCGCCTGCCTTGTCGCTCGGCGCCTCGCCCCCGCCGCCTGCGGTCGCTCGAGTCGGCCCGCCCTCGGCGCTCGTTGCGATCTCCCCGCGGCCGGTTCCCTTTCGCAGGTCGGTTGTCCGGCTGGCCTGGCCTAGGCGGATTGCCAGTTCCGTCCTCGTTCACCAAACGCGTTCTCCATCAGAACGCGTACCTCAAATTTGGCGCCAATGCGAAGCCAAACGTCTTGGACTTGACGAGATAGGATCCGGTCACCTCGAAGCCGACGGAAAAGTGGCGAATCCGGGTGAAGTATTCGATGCCGGGCCCGGCGAAGAGCAGAGCATCCGGCGACAACAATTCAGTCGGGTAGAACTTCGCATATCCCACGCCGCCGCGCGCGTAGAACCAGGTCCTCTTCACGCCGTTGGCGTCGGAGATCCCGACGACGCTCAAGCGAACCGAAGCGCCCGGAATGATCGCGGCGAAGTCTCCGGAAGCGGTGCCGCCCGAGTTACCGATGTAGTCGGAGCCGGCCCGGTTCGAGGTGCCCATCACGAAAACTCCGAGCGACAAGTGCTCGCCCAGGTCTCCGCCCAGCTCCACTTGAGCCATCTGGCCGGAGGAAAATGGCTTCGGCCCCTGCGTCGCCGGCAAGCTGGTGAGGAAGAACGGGCCGCCCGAGCCGCGGAAGTAGAAGCCGCGCTCGATTTCCGACAACGGCGTCGACTCGCGCTCCTTGAGCACTGGAGCAGCCTCCTGCGCGCGCGCCGCGGCAGGGATGACTGCCAAGGTGAAGAGAAACAATCCCGAGGCAGCCAGCAGGCGGCGCCCGGTGGACACTCCCTTCGAAAATGAGATGTTCAGGTGGCGATCTCCTCTGAGAGGGACCCCGAGGCCCCGTGAGGCTTCTGCCCAGACGCGGCAGCTTCGATTCCCAGTCTACTACTCTCCCGACTGTTTCAAGATGAAGGGGTATGTGACGATCACGACGCCACCGCCCTTCGGCTTGGGGAAGATCCAGGTCTGCACGCGGCCGGCGATGCAGGTCTCCAACTCGGCGTTGCTCACCGTCGACTGTGCGACCTGCGAGGAGGCGACCGTACCCGAAGCGCTGATCACGAACTTCACGGCCACCTTGCCCGACAGCTTGGGAAAGCGCGTCAGCTGGCTTTCGTAGCAGTAGCGGATTTGGTTCCGATTGCGGTGGATCACCTGGCGGATCAGCTCCTTGTCCAACGAGCCCATCACCATCGGCTCAGACGAGGTGATCTCGGGACTGGTATCCTTCTTTCCGCCCAGATAGCCCGCTCCGGTGCCATAGCTTCCCACCCCGCCGCCGCGGCCCTTGGTGCCGATTCCACCGATGCCAATGCTATTGCCCATGCCGCCGCCGCCGGAGCCAGAGCCGCGCAGGCCAAGCCCGCCCAGCCCGCGCGCATCGCCCGGTGCCGAGCCGAACATGTTGCCCATCGCGCTCTTGAGCTCTCCTCCCAGGCCGTTGTGGCCGAAGATGGTGGAGATCCCGCCGCTGCCCTGGCCGAAGATCCGCTGGGTCATCATCCTCGCCTGGTCCTTGTTATTCGGATCGCCCTTTGGCGCGGTGCGCGTGTTGCGCTTCGGCGCGTCTTTCTTGCCCATCTGCCCTTCGTCGCCGCTGTGCTTCGCCGCCATCTCGCCCTGATTTTCCTTCTGCTTGGCGAGCTTCTCGAGGAAGCGGTTCTTCTGGATCTCGGGCGGTTTGATGATCAATTTAGCGATCCGCGCCTGATTTCCGGAAAGCTCGTCGACGTACCCTTCGCCCTCCAGCTCGCGATTGAGCGCGGTGATCACGAACAGCGCAGCGAGCAGAAACATCACCAGGAAGATGTTCAGAACGGTAAAGTCAATCGTCTCCAGGAAAGGAACGAAGATCGGTTTCGGGATGGGCTGGAAACAGACCTCGAGATCGATAGCGCCTAAGTCGACCCAGGCGAAGTCATTTGGCTCCAGGTGGAGGCTGTATGCGTCTCCATCGTGCTCGGTGCGCTGGCTCTCAATCACTTGCCGCAGATCGCTCACGCTGCCGTCGCGGTGCAGCTCGCCGTTCATCTTGCCAGTGAAGCGCAGCAAAAAGTTTTGGCCGTCCGACTGCACGACCTCGAACTTTTCGCCCGGCAGCTTCGCATCGCCCATGGCGAAGTCGACGCCGGCTCCAGTGCCTACGGTGAAGGATCTCTTCACCTGAGGCGTGAGGAAATACTCTCCGACGATTCGATCGCCCCACTTGAAACGCAGCTCGAGGCCGAGCGGGCCGCTGCCCTTGCGGCGGGGAGGGCGAACCCTCGGGCTCGCAGCCGCCGCCGGGGCGGCTCTCGGCGCTCCATTGGAGGCCCGCTCCGAAGTTTCTGCAGGCGGAGGGGGAGGCGGAGGCGATGCGCGGGGTTGAACGACAGCCTGCGAAAATGCGGCGGCGGCATCTTCCGCCGGTGCGGCCTCCGCGCTTTCGGATGGATCTGCCTCGGCGGCAGCGGACGCGAGGTTGGCCGCTGCGGAGCTGAGCGCCACCAGGATCACCGTTCCGCCGACGCGGATCTCGTCGCCGCTGGCGATGGCGCCCTTGTTGACGCGCTGGCCGTTGACGTAGGTGCCTTCGACGCTGCCCATGTCGATGATCGACAACGCCCCGTTGGGCGAAACCTCGATCACCGAGTGAATGCGCGAAACTTTCTCATCGTCCAGGCACAGATGAGCCGAGGCCAGGCGACCGATCTTGATGATGTCGCGATCGTACTCCCTGGTCGCGATCAGCTGATCGCCTTTGTATACTTTAAGTGTCAGTGGCACGGGCACGGAGACTCCTGTTTATGTATCGTCGACGAATCCGACGTTCCTCCTTGCTACAACTCCCCCACTGACTCCATCACTTTGTCTTTGAATTCCTCGCGAATCCTGATCAGGTTCGAATGTTTCACGCGCTTTCGCGCTTCGACATATTCTCCGTCAGGCCGCGTCAGGTCTCCTTCGATCGTATCGTCTTCGAAATTAATCGTCGTTGTTTTAGCGTAACGAACGTTTTCATCAGCGCCCTTTTTTCCCTCTGCATAAGCCAGGCTGGGCAAGAGCGCAAGCAGCGCCAATAGCTTTAACATGAACAATCCCCTGTGACGAAAACGCATCCTAACACTCACTGAGTTAGCATGAAATCATCGGGAAATTACTGTCATACCTTTTGCTAAATCGGACTACTTTTAATCACACACGCAATTTCAATTTTTCTCCAACGGATCCTCGGTAGGCTCGTCCTTGGCGGGCGGCTCGCTTGGTTTGGCAGGCTTTGCGCGCGAGCGAGTGCCCGCGGTCGGAGTTGACCCAGCCTCTCGGTTGACGTGCGTCTCTGGCGTTTGCATTTTCTTATTCTCCAATTCCTGCTCGTGGTGCTCGCGCTCTTCCGCTTCTTTCAACTTGGCTTGCTGAGCCTTCTGCGCGACTTCGAGCTTCTTCGTCTCTTCCTCGCTACGCTTGGCGTCTGCCTTTGCCTGAATGATCTGCTCCGCCTCATTCATCAAACCAAAGACCGGCGCCTCCGCAGGGAGTGCCACTGCGCCGCCGAGCAGCAATAAATATTTCTTGTAGTTCTCGAGGCCCTTCTCCGGCGAATCCTTGTATCGGTGCAGGATGATGCCCCGGTTGAGATAGATCGCCGCGAGCTCAGGATTGAGCTGCTCGGCGAGATCGTATTCTTGCAAAGCCTTATCGAGCTGACCTTGACCTTTGTAGGCGATGCCCAGATCGAGGTGGGCTTCCGCGTTCTTGCCGTTCGCTTGGAGGATCTTGCGCAAGTGTTCCTCGGCTCCGGGATAGTTCTCCTGCTGCAGGGCGGTCTTCGCCAACATCACTCGCGAGGGCAGATAGTCCGGTCGAACCTCGATCGCTCTTTTGAACTGGAGCAGCGCCTTGGCGGGCTCGTTCTCCGCGAGGAGGATGAGACCGACGGTGTGATACAGCTCCGGATCATTGTCGTCGATCTTCATGGCGCGCAGCGCCACCAGGCGGGCCATCGATATCTGCTTGCGCTCCAGGTAGGAGAGCATCATCACCTTGTGGGCGGGGAGGGATTTCGGCTCGCGGATTAAGGCTTGGCGAGCCATATCCATCGCCCGATCGTGGTCGCCGTTCATCCGGTAAATCTCCGCCAACCGGGCGCGCGCGTTTCCGTCCTCTGGATACGCGGCGAGAATGCTTTCGTAGGCGCGAACCGCTTCCGGAATTCGCCCTTCGTTCTGCGCGATCACCGCCAGGTTCTCCGCTGCTTCCTTGAGCGTCGGCTTCTTCTTAAGAGCAGTCTGATAGTGCGAGATCGCGTCGTCCTTCTTGCCTTGCCGCTCGGCTAAAACGCCGAGGTTGTAGTCCGCCTCCGCGAGCTTCGGATCCTCCGCGACCGCCGCTTGGAATTTGGCTTCCAAGGCCGGGTAATTGATGGACTTCGACTTCTTCTGGGACTCGTAGGCCTTGACCGCGTCCTCGAAGAGCAGCTTGGCCCGGGTCGAGACGCCGTCCGGGCCTTGCGCCGTCTCCGGGGGCAATTGCATCTGGGGTGCAATCTCGCCGCGCCGTCCCAGCGAACCGGCGCAGCCGATGAAAGTCAAGGCTCCAAGAAGGGCGATGGCCTTGTTAGCCGTCTGAGTGATCGCTGCTCGCATCAGAGGGAGTCCTCCGGTTCCTCGGGCTTTGTTTTCTGCTTCTTCCCGTTCTTTTGAACGCCGTTGTCGGGCTTCTCCGCCGAAGGCTCGTGGAATGACTGGCCGAGATCCGCTTCCTCTTTGGAGGCTTCCAGCTCCTTGCGACTGTCCTGCTTGTCTTTCTCGTCGGCGCGGGCGACCCGAACCGGAATCGGCTGAATGCTGGCGAGGATTTCTCCGCCCATCGCCATCGAGCGAAGCTCCTTCAGCTCCGCGGCCTGCTCCTGAACCGGCGGGAACTGCTGTGGCCGGTAGGTGTCGCGCAGAAGCTTGAGGCTCTTCGCGTAGCAATCGTTGAAGATGTCGAGCTCGCGGCTCTTGTTCACCACTGCCAGGAACGCCTCGGCTGCCTTGTCCTTCACCGGCTGCGCTTGGCGAGTGAGCTCGTCGCGCAGCGCGTCGTGCAGCTCCGCAGGTGCGCCGCGCGGCATCGGCGCGTTGATCAACGAGTCGGCGAAGTTGTCGTAGGCAAGCCCGATCTTGTAAAGCGCGCAAACCGCCGGGTCGCCGGACTTGAGATTGACGGTCTGGGTGTACTGCTTCTGCAGCGCTTCCAACGCTCGCGCCTTGTCCCTCAGCCCCTGTTTGAATTCAGTTTCCGGGTGCGGAAGCTTGCCCCAGCGTATTCTCATCGAGGTGTACTTCTTGTAGTCGGCCTCGGCGCCGGTGTAGTGAGCGCGTGCCACTGCATCCAAGCCGGTCTTGTCGAGGGACTTCTTGATCCGCGTCGGCTGCTTTTCGTAATAGGCGAGCAGCCGCTCGTTCGTGCGCTGAGTGTCGCGCGGCCGGTTCAGCTTGCGCTCGTAGATGGTCGCGATCCTGCCCTCGGCGGCGAGCACTTTCGCCGGCTCCTTGCTGTACTGTTTCTCGTACTCTTCGAGCTGCTTGATCGCCCGGCTGTAGGAGCCGCTTCGCTCATAGAGGTCGGCGATGGAGAGGAACACCGCCTCCGCGTCCTTCGAGTCGGGCCACATCTCCAGGTAGCGCTCGCGGTCGCGCACCGCCAACCGGTGTTGGCCCAGCCCCTCGCGGAGGATTCCGGCGTCGAACAAGGCGACCTGCGCCTTCGCTTCTTCCCAGACCTGTCCACCCTCTTTCGGCTTGTCCGCGGGGGCGGCCGCCGCCTTAGGAGCCTTCTTCTTGGAGCGCTTCTTGGCGGCCGCTCTTTCTGCCGCGCTCAGCGACCGCTCGTAACCGCTGACGTAGCCCTCGTAGGCACGCGCCGCGTCCTCGTAGTCGCCGATTGCCTCCCGCGCTTCGGCGTTGGCGTAGATACAGGCGGGCACATAGTCGGATTTGGGATAGGCGCGGATGATCCGATTGCGCGTCTCAATCGACCGGTCGAGCATCTTCCCATTGAAGAAGTCGATCGAGGCGTTGTAGAGGGCCTTGTCTGCAATTTCGGACTTGGGGAACTCACCGACGAAGGCGACGTACGCTTCGGCCGCCTTCGCGTACTCCTTCTTGCCTTCCAGTTGGCTGATCAGCTTGAACGAGGACTGCTCCAAAACCCTGGAGAGCTCCTCTCGGAATTTGCCGGTGGCGAGCTTGGGCTCGTTGTAGAACTTGCGCGCCCACTCATTGACCTTGGCCCAATCGCCGAGCAGATTGTACGAGTCGAGGACGAGATTGGCGGCCACCTCGCCGGCGCGATCGCCGTTCTCGAATTTGTAGTCCGGGTACTTGAGAGCGATGTCCGAGAGGCGGAGCACCGCCTCGTCGAAGTGATTGTGGCGGTAATAGACGTTGGCCGCCTTGAAGGCGATCTCCACGCGTTTTTGGCCATTGGGCACGTATTTGAGGTACCGCTCGCACGCCTCCAGCAACGCTTTGCGCTGAGGGGCGATGGTCGCCTTCTTGTGCACGTCGCTGGTGTTCTCTTGCTTCAGCTTGCCGGACGCTTCGGCCGCCTTCACCAGCTCGTCATTCGCCAAGACGGCGTTGTACGCCGCGTTCACCAGCCACTTGCCCGGCTTTTGCCCGGCGTCCATGCGCTTGACGTCCTGCATCACGACCTTGGTGTATTCCTCGGCGGCCTTTTCGTACTTCTGCAGGTTGTCGTTGAGCAGCTCCGCCCAGAAAAAGCGCAGGTCGTAGGCCTTCGGGTTTTCGGCAAACAAAGCGAGGTAATCCGAATAGACCTCGTTGGCGAAGCCGAAGGTCTCCTCGTCGCGCGTCTTCTTCGCCTCGTTGTGCCAGTTGACCGCTAGATTGGAGAGCGTTCGCTCCGAGAGCTCGCGAGCCTCGGCGAGCGCCTTTCTGTCCTTCTCATCCTTGGCGACGTTTGCCTTCTCGACATCCTGCATCAGCTTGACCAGACGGCGAACCTGCTCGACGGTCATCTTCTTGTTGCCGGCGCGCAGGACGCAGTCGACGATCTTGCCTTGGAAGCCCGGGGCTTCCGGCGAGAGCGGACGCTCGCGGATCAGGCTGTTGAAGGTGAGCGCCGCCTCGCGATCCTTTCCGTCCTCGTAGTAGAGGTTGGCCAGCTGCTTCATCATCAAGAAGCGATCGTCCGGCTTGGAGGCGACCTTGCCGAACTCGGCGCGAGCGTCGGCGGGTGAGCCGAAGCGCGCGTAGGCGCGCACGAAGTCGTTGCGGGCCTCGCGGATCAGCGTGTTCTTTCCGCTCTTACCGGCGTCTTTTTCCAGAGCGGCGGCGCCGGCGTACTCGCCGTAGAGTACGACCGCCTTGAACATATCCATCGCCTTCGGATAGTTGCCGAGGTTGAAATAGCACCAGCCCTGCTTGTACAGAGCGAAGCCGTAGAGCTGGTTCTCGGGGAACGACGCTGCCTGCTTGTAATAGTCGAGCGCCTTTTCAATCATGTCCTTCTTGCCCTTCGACGTGTTGAAGTAGTACTCGCCGAATGCGAGCAGGGCGTCGGGGAGGAACTTCGATTTCTTGAAATGGTCGATCAGCCGGCGATAGGCCACCAACGCCTTTCGCTCTTCGCCGGCCTCCATCAGGTTGTGGCCGAGAAAGTAGAGGACTTCATCGGTGCGGGCGTAGTCCTTGTATTTCTGGATGATGGTCGAGTACTGCTCGACCGCCATCTGGCTGTACTCTTTGCTCTTGGCGAGCAGCTCCTCCTTCTCCGCTTTTGCCCGCTCCTGAGCCACCGGATCGCCGCGGTTCTTCGCGTTGATCAGGTCGTCGTCCTTCCGATTTGCCTCGAAGAAGAAGTACTTCGACTCTTCCCAATACAGCTCGCCCAGTCGGAACAGCAGCGAGGGCATCTCCTTCTGATCGGGCGACAGGTTGATGATCTTGGTCAGCGAATCGATCTGCTCGTGTCGCTTCGAAGCGACCTGAAGCTCGACGCCGAGGCGGAACTGATCATATTGAAGCGCTGGCGCCTCGGCCCCCTTCTCCACTTTTGGTCGGGTGATGTCTCCGGCGAGAGATTTGTCCGGCGCCGCCGACGTACCCTTCTTCAAGCCTGCGTCCTTGGGGTTCTTCTTCTCTCTCAGGTTTTCCTGCGCCACCGCCGCGGTGGCAAACACGAGGAGAGCCGAAACGAGAACGCGTTGCATGATGCTCCCAATGTGAGTCCCTCAGGTGCCGACCTGCTCAGCACTCACGCAGGTGCGCACGGACCTCGGGAATTTTTTTTCGCCAAGCAGCCAATCCTCCTCGCAAAGCGCGCGCTTGGTCAACCGGTCGGGTGGGCGCCTGTACGCGGCTGAGGATGGGTGTCGTCGGACTCGGCTGGTATTCGATTGACCCATGAGCTTGCTCCCAGTCGGAGCTTCATTGGAGGAATTGGTGCAGGACTGTTTTCTCGCCTACCGCGGATCCGGAGTGGCTCTGTCTGCGTTGGACGAAGAGCTGCTGTCGCGATGGGCGCGCACCGGAGCACCGCTCGAGGTGATCGCCTTGGGGATCCGCCGGGCCGCAGAGAAAGGGGCTTGGCACGCGAAGCCAGGTGAGCCCGCGCTGCGATCGCTGCGCGCCTGCCGGCGGCAAGTGGAGTCGGAGATCCGCAAGCACCAGTGGCGCTCTGCCGGCGCCACCGGCGACGGCCGCCCAGCCCGCCGACCTCCATCGGCAGCGAAAGTCCGGCGCCAAATGCAGTCGGCGCTGCAGCGCCTCGCAAGCGAGCGACCGGAGCTGACCGAGCAGATCAACCAACTTGCCTCATTGATTGCGCACGCCTCTTTGGAGGCGGAGGACTTCCGAGAGCGGATCGACCTCGCGGAGGCGCACTTGCTGAGGGCGCTTGCATTTCCAGAGCGAATCGAGGTGCTGAAGAAAGCTCGCGCCCAGACAAACGGCTCGATCGAGCAAGCGTCCAGCCGCGCCCGGAGGCTCTCGCGCCGGTTTCATCGCGGCGTGGTGCTCAGAAACAGCCTCGGCCTTCCGTCGTTCTGGTAAAGAGGGTTTGTGGAATCCGCAAGTCAGGCAACCCGGGTCTGCGTCACCTGCCGCGGCAAGAGCTACGTGCTCGAGCGTCGGCTGGATCGCGCGGCGGCGCGGCTGTGCGACTGTTCTCGCCAGTGTCCGCGCTGCGGTGGGCGTGGGCATGCGTACCAAACGCGCCAGGAAACCTTCAGCGCCAAGGTCGGGCCGCGCACGTACGAGGTATTGGTGCCCTGCAGCTGCAGGTTGCTGTCGCGGCGGCTGGAGCTCTTTTCGCGCGCACAAGTGCCGGGCGTGCTCGCCAAGGCAGACTTCGACGGCTACCGCGCCTCGAATGAAGCTCAGGACCGCGCGAAGAAGGTCGCCCAAGCGTTCGCTCTCGGCTACCTGGGTGCGCAAACGCCGAAGGGGTTCGTGCTCAGCGGTCCGGTGGGAACCGGTAAGACGCACTTGCTGGCCGCGTCGCTCGCGCACCTGACGCTCGAGCTGGGCGTCGGTGCCTGCTACGTGGAAATTTCGCTCTTGTACGCCACCATCCGCCGCGGCTTCCAGGATGGAAAGAGCGGCGGGGAGATCATCGGCCCGCTCTCGGAGATCGAAGTGCTGGCCATCGACGAGCTGGGGAAGGGCCGCGGCAGTCCCTTCGAGCTCGAGACGTTGGATGAGTTGATCGCCCGCCGATACAACGCCGGCAGGACGACGCTCTTCGCCGCCAACTACTCGCTGGCGGCAAAGCGCGAGAGCGTCCGGACCGCCACCGGTTATCGCGCCACGGAGGAAGCGCAATTGAGCAAAGACTCGGAGCTTCTTCGCGAGCGCGTGGGAGAGCGCATCTACAGCCGGTTGTGCGAGATGTGCGAGTTCGTCGAGCTGCCTGCCGGAACACCGGACAGGCGATACACGAAGCACGAGCTGGAGTCCGGAAACCTGCGCACCCGAGCCAAATGAATCGCATCAGCGGCCCCGCACACGCGCCTGGGCATTTTTTTCTTTCTCCGGCGGTTTCTACACCCCGGATGATGACCTTCGCCGCGTCAATCTTGACAGATAGGTCTCCACTTCTATATTCCCGCCGCCACTTTCGTCAGAACGCCAAGCTCCCCTCTGAAAGCTGGCGTCCACGTAGGAAGTGATTCTTCGAACGGGAGTTCGCTCATGGCAATGATCGAGGTCAAGAACCTCACCAAGCGCTACCGCGACCGGATCGCGATCGACGGCCTCAATTTTTCCGTCGGCGAAGGAGAAATCCTCGGCTTCTTGGGTCCGAACGGCGCCGGTAAGACGACCACGATGCGCATCCTCACCGGCTTCCTGCCCGCTTCGGAGGGCACCGCCCAAATCGCCGGCTTCGACGTGTTCGAGCACCCGATGGAGGTGAAGCGCCGCCTCGGATACCTGCCCGAAACACCGCCTCTCTACCTGGAGATGACCGTCCGATCGTATCTCGAATTCGTGGCGCGTTTAAAAGGGATACGGGGCAAAGGGCTGGACACGGAAATCGCGCGAGTGAGCGAGCTGACCGGGGTGAAGCTGGTGCTCGACCGCGTGATTCAGAACCTGTCGAAAGGGTACCGGCAACGCGTCGGAGTGGCGCAGGCGCTGTTGAACAACCCGCCGGTCCTCATCCTCGACGAGCCGACCGAAGGGCTGGATCCCACGCAGCGCGCCGAGGTCCGCTCGTTGATTCGCGGCCTCGCCGGAAAGCACACCGTGATCCTCTCGACCCATCTGCTCACCGAGGTCACCATGACCTGCGAGAAGGTGTTGATCATCAATCAAGGAAAAATCGTCGCCTTCGACGAGATCAAAAACCTGGCGACTGCATACGGACAAACCGAGCAGGTTTCGCTCGAGGAGATCTTCATCAAGCTGACGGCAGCCTAGAACCCCTCATTGCTCGCCGGCTTTGGCTCGGAAGGCGGGCTCAATCCTGGAAGACACATGCGCAATGCACTGACGATCGCTCGAAAAGAATTGTCGATCTACTTCACCACGCCCTGGGCCTACGTCGTCTTCACCCTGATGCTTGGGATCTCGTCGTTCTTCTTCGTCGCCTATCTGGAGAATTTCAAGCAGGTGCAGATGATGGCGCGGGCGATGAGCTGGGCACGCCTGCCGCCGGACTGGGGAATGTACAAGAACCTGACCGACGGCCTGGTGGTGCCGCTCTGGAACGTGGTGATGATCGTGACCTTATTCGTCGCGCCCTTTCTCTCGATGCGCCTCTTCGCTGAGGAGAAGCGGCACAAGACTTTCGAGCTGCTGATGACGTCGCCGGTTCGACCGATGGAGATCGTCGTCGGCAAGTACCTCGGCGGTCTGGGGGCGATCACCGCGACGCTCGGGCTCACCATCGTGTTTCCGGCGGTGCTTTCGATTTTCGGACGCAGCGAGTCCGGCAGCGCGCTCGAGTGGTCCACCGTGTTGCTCGGCTACGGCGGCCTGCTTCTTTGGGGCGCCGCTTGCATGGCGGTGGGGATGTTTCTTTCGTCGCTGACCGAATCGCAAATGATCGCAGCTTTTTTGACCTTCGCGGTGCTTTTGCCCTGGATGCTGCTCAAGGGCCTGGCGCAGTCCGCGGAAGAGCCGTTGCGCTCGATCGTCAACTATCTTTCGTTCGACTCCCAGCTTCAGAACATGGCCAAAGGGGTGCTCGATCTGAAGTCGCTGGTGTTCTTCGCATCCGTCATTCTTCTCTGCGTTCTCTTGACCCAGCGCGCCGTCGAGGCGCAGCGCTGGGCGTAGGAGGAGCTCGATTTGAGACCTGCACTGATCGGAAAAATCCTCGGAGGCGTGGGCCTGGTGCTGCTGCTGTCGAGCCCGTACACGCTCTTCATCACCACTGGCTCTTCTTGGCTCGCAGCCCTCAAGGCGTTGGCTGGGGTCGCTCTGATCGGCGTTTACTTTGGCACCAACTACGGTCAGCTGGGCCAATTCGCCTCGCGAAAGTCCAGCTTTTTCATCGCCTCCACCACGCTGATGGGGGTCTTCCTGATCGCCGCCCTGGTCGCGGTCAACTACGTGGCGGCCCGAAAAAACAAGACGTGGGACCTCACCAGCAAGAAGATCTACACGCTAGCCCCGCAGACGCTTACCACGCTGCACGGCCTCAAGGAGAAGGTGAGGGCGATCGGCTTCGTTCAGAGCAGCCACCCGGCGTATGAAAGCTTGCAACAACTCTTCGAGCGTTACCGCCGAGAAGCGCCCGATAAGTTCGACTACGTTTTCAAGGATCCTCGAAAGAGCCCGGACCTGGCGGCGAAGTACCAGCTCAAGGAAGGGCAGACCACCGTCGTCCTCACCCGGGGCGAGGGCCAACAGGAGACCCATACCGCTCTCAACGTGGTCTCCGAGCAGGAGCTCACCAATGCCTTGATCAAGATCAACTCGGTCGGCGAGCAGAAGGTCTACTTCATCGCGGGGCATAACGAGTGGCCGCTCGAGGAGACGGCCGTTGCACAGGGCGAGCAAGGCGCCAGTCTGTCGGAGCTGAAAAAGACCCTGCAACAGGAGGGCTATGCGCCGGAAGCGATGAATCTAGCGGGCAAGGCGGATGTTCCCAAGGATGCGGCGCTGGTGGTGGTCGCCGGAGCGAAGAGCAAGCTTGCCGCGCCGGAAGCCGCGGTTCTCAAGAAGTACCTCGACGAAGGGGGGCGGATGCTCTTCTTCGCCGACGCAAACGTCGATGCGGGGCTCGACAAGCTGCTCGCGGAATACGGCGTGCAAATCGACCCTGGGATTGTCGCCGACGATCGGTTCGCGGTTCAGAGCCCCTACGTGGTGCTCTCCATGTTCTACAGCGACCACGAGATGACCCGCATTCTCAAACAGATGCAGATGAACGTGGAGTTTCCGATGTCTCGGGGGCTGTCGGTGCTCAAGGAGGGAATCGGGGAGAGCGTCAAGGCCGAGCCGGTGGTGCTCACCTCGCCGTTTGCATGGGAGGAGCTGAAGCCCGATGACAATCCATCCCCCTCATCCGGCGAGAAGACAGGGCAAATCCCACTCGTGGCGGCGAGCACCCGCCCGGTGCCAGCGAAGGACAACAAGCGGTTTGATGAGGCGCGCCTGGCGGTATTCGGAGCCTCGCAGATTCTCGTCGACGTGAACTGGGGTCACGAGCCGAACCGAAATCTGGTGATGAATGGCTTTGCCTGGGCAACCGCACAGGTCAACAAGATCACCATCCGGCCGCCGGACCGCGACATCTCGACGCTCGAGATCGACAACCAGCTGATGTCGCGAATTCGGTTTGTGGCCACCGATTTGGCCCCGATATCGGTTCTGGCGATCGGCTTGGCGATCTGGCTGTCGAGGCGACACAAGTGACGCAGCTGCAAAAAAACCTGGTCGTGCTCGGGGCGCTTCTGGCGGTGGCCAGCGCGCTCGGCCTGTACGCCTATTTCGGCGTGATGAAGACCGAGGAGCGAGAAACGCAGCGCAAGGAAGCCTCGGAAAAGCTCTTCGTCTCCAACGCTCCTGCCGAAAAATTGGCGGACGGCGGTGCTCCTCCGGCGCCAGTCTTCACCTCGATTGTCGTCAAAGCGAAGGGCGATGTCACCACGGTGGAGAAGAGAGGAAACGATTGGTGGGTGACCAGCCCGTTGACAGCGCGGGCGGACAAGGCAGACGTCGACCTGCTGATCGCCCAAATTCAAAACGCCAAAGTGAAGGCCACCATCGAAGAGAACCCCACCGATGCCGATCTGGCGAAGTACGGTTTGGACAAGCCCCGATTCACGGTGACCGCCTACGCCTATCTGCCGGATTCCAAGGGAGAGGGCGCGAATGACCCGTCGCGCAGGCGGGAGATCAACCTCTACGGCGGCATCGAGAATACATTCGATGGGTCGGTCTACCTGCGGCGCGGCAATGAAAAGCCGGTTTACACCCTCGACGGCACGGCGAAGTTCGCAATGGACAAGGGAACGTTTGATCTGCGGGACAAGGAAGTGCTTGCGATCGACGAGCAATCCCTCAAACAGATCGATTTCAAATCAAAAGCGAATCGCTATGCCCTGGAACGTACCGACGGCAAGACATGGCAGCTCACCTCGCCCAAGCGGGGCGATGCAGATGCGTCCGCGGTCACCTCCATGGTCTCGGCCTTCCGCACGCACCGAGCCCTCGCATTTCTCGCTGACTCCGCGGAGGAGAGAAAGCGGGCCGGAATCAACTCGCCAGCGGCCGATGTGACTTTTACCGCTGCATCGGGAGACAAGATTCGGATCCGGCTCGCGAAGACAAAGTCGGGAAACGACGAGAAGGCCTTTGCTCTCAAGGAGGCAGGGCAGGACTCGATTCTTGCCGAGGTTCCAGTCGCCGCGGTAGCCGTGCTCGACAAGAGCCCGCTCGATCTCAGGGATAAGTCGGTGCTCACCTTCAATCGCGACGAGGTAGCCCGAGCGTCCTTCTCGCCCGGAGGATCTGCGGCGGCGATCGTGGTGGAAAAATTGTCTGGCACCGACGCTGGAGCAGCCGAAGAGTGGCGCCTCATCGCACCCACTGGCGGCCCGGCGAAGAAGTGGAAGCTCTCCTCGGTGCTTTGGTCGCTCACTTCGCTGAAAGCAACCTCGATCGACGAAGAGAACCCGAAGGATTGGAGCAAGTACGGCATCTCGCCGTCCTCGCGCGGCGTGACCTTGGCCGACAAGGCGGGCAAAATCTTGGCCAAGCTGCAGGTCGGCAGCGAAGTGAAGGGAAAATCGAACGCCATTTACGTTCGCGGCTCGCGCAACGCGGTATTGGAAATTGATTCATCAAGGCTCACCGATCTGCCGTCGAAGATCTCCGACGTGATCGATCAGCCGTCCCAGGCATTGGACGCGGGCGCTTCAGGCGTATCGTCGAACTAGCGGAAGGTTTTCCGTCAGCTCAGACCTCGAGCAGCACAAATCGCTGCTCGGGCGTGTGCTGCTTCAGGAGCGGCATCGCGACGTTGTAGACCGGGACGCCTTTGTCCGTCTTTCCTTGGAGCGAGCCGTGGTGTGAGTGTCCGTGGAAAATCGCATCCGCGCCGTATCGGTTGACCGGTCCAGCCAGGCGGCTCGTTCCAAGAAAGGGTCGAATCTCTGGAATCTCGCCGATGGTGGTGGCGACGATCGGCGCGTAATGCATAATCACTATCTTCTTCGGCGTCGTCAGTTGGCCAAGCGCTGCCTCGAGCTTCAGTGACTCCGAGACCGACTCCTGGACGAAGCTTTTGACCGGCGCTTCGCCAAAAGCCTGCAGGGTGGCGTTCTCGAAACCACCCGCGAAGCCTTTGATGCCGGCGATGCCCAGCACCTTTTCGAAGACGTACCGATCGCCGTCGAGCGTTCGCACGTTCACCTTGGTCAGGGCAGCGCAAATCTCCGTCGTCTGGGCATGCTCATAGTCGTGGTTTCCCAAAACTGCGACACAGGGAACACGCAGACCGGACAGCTCATCCACCAGGGTGCGGGCGTCCTCTAGGGTGCCCCGATCGGTGAGATCGCCACAGAGCAGCAGGAGGTCGGCGACGCTGTTCACGTGCTTGACGAAATTGCGAAACCGCCCATGGTCGTCCTCGCGACAATGAAGATCAGCCGACGCTGCCACTCGGACTTTCGCGCTCGAGTCCCGCGCCATTGTTTGTACCTCCGGTTCTCTGTATCTCGTCCCACGTTCGGCCGCTGGAATAGCCCCATTCCTGGACATCGACTTCGTAGTTGACGCTCGAGAGAAGATCTCCCCGGCAGATCTTGTCCGCGGTGTCCCCGTCTAGAACGTTCTGTCCGGCGCGAGTGAGCAGGAAAGACATCACGTCGTCTGGAATCGCGCTTCGCTCGCATGGATAGGAGAACTGGAAAAGGAGCAGATGGGCGAGCAACACTTCCCAATATCGGTCGAATCGGCGAAGGAGCCGCCTCCAGTCCATCGTTCGGGCGCAGCTTTGGAAGAGATGTGCAACGTCAGCGCCATCGAACCGCTCGCGTTCGAGCACGAAAGCCTTCGACCACACCATTTCCTCGGGCGGGACCAAAAGCACGCGGCGGCCGAAGATCGTTGCAGGGCTAGCGTGGGCGAACCACTCGTCGTCGACGTCGGCAATGCCATTGCCGGAAGAAAAGATCAGATCGACAAACCATTCGCCCTTGAATGCCTTGTACAGCCAGACCTCGTACGTGCGCTCGGTCCGCCAACCGTCGCGTTCGAGGATTTCCAGGGCCCGCTGCGCGTCCGCCTTTCTTAGGAAGACGTCGAGATCCTTGGTGTCTCGGTAGATGCCGCTGTAGGTGCCGTAGGCGTAGGCACCACCCACGAGGAGGGGCACGCCCGCCTCCATCAAGCGGTCGATCGCTTCGGCGCGGGCCTCGAGCTCGCCCGGGGTTCGCTTGCGCACCGCCGCCGCTTCATCCGTGCTCAGCTCGCCCGGGTGATTAGGGTGACTCTTTTCCATCGGGGGAAGTTAAGGACGAAGCGGTTGCCTGCCGAGATGTGCAAGCGAGGCCCCTGAACCCCTCCCTTTGCGCACCAGCTTGCCAAGCGGGCGAGCGACGTTGCCCGGATTCGGCGCTGGCCGCACGCAATTTCAGGGAACCCAGACAACCCGCCCAAGGCGTCCATGTGCGGATGAGTGCGGTTTTCAGTTTTCGTCCGCTGGCGTGTCATTAGCGGCGAACAAAAGGGCAGCCGGAGCCCATTCACCCGAGGAGCACTCAATGCACCGCATCCACCTGTTGGTTTTGGCGCTTCCCACTTTCCTGATCGCGTGCGGCGGATCATCGATCGACGCGATGCGTAGCGGCATGCCGAACAGCCAAACCGTCCAGTTGCAATTCCCGAATCAGCCGGGGCAGCACCTCGATAGCGGCGGCCAGCAGCAGCAGGCGCAGCTCGGGGCAACCGCTGGCTTCTATGTGGTCACCCGCGGCGTCACGGTGCTCGTAAACGTCAGCACCGCTTTGATCCTCGGCCTGGTGAAAGCGATCACGGACAATCCGCCGACCTCCTTCCACGGGAATGTCGCGGTTTGGGGACCGTGGACCGATGCGCTGAGCCCGAACACGTACCGATTGACGGTTTTCGACAATGGAAACTACCACTACAGCTACGCCCTCGAGGGCAAAGCCAAACAGGATCCCGACACGGCCTACGTGACGATTCTTTCCGGATCGCATACCGCGGCCGTCGATTCGAGCGGCCATCCGATCAACGGTTTCGGCAATGGGACGTTTGTCATCAATTGGGACAACGCCGCCAGCCTTCCACAGCATGACCCCAACAATATGGGCAGCGCGCGCTTCACCTATGACCGCATGACCGCCACCGCGCAGGTGACGATCGACGTGACCTTTACCCAGGTTTGGGACAGCGGGACGAATCGAAGGATCGACGCCAACTACCATTACGCCTCTACTCCCGGCGGCGACGGCCTGTTCCAATTCAGCACCTACCAAAACACTCAGGCCGGCGGAATCCAGCGCTTCGCGATCGAGAGCCGCTGGAAGAACAACGGCGCCGGCCGCTCCGACGTAATCGTCACCGGCGGTGCGCTGAGTCAGCCCGCCACCATCAACGAGTGTTGGGATCAGTTCTTCAACAGCCAATTCCTGCAAGTGAGCTACGACCCTTCGCAAAACTACGGCCTCGAAGCGACGGCCTGCGTGTTCATCCCAGCCGAGTACTCGCCGCTGTAACCGGAATCTGCGGGCGGCCTGGCTCGGGCTTCTCCCCGAGCCGGGCCAACCGAGAGGACGCGGGTGGCTCAGCCAGGAAAAGCGAGGCTTGAGGTGATCGAAGGCGGCCGGAGCTTCGACCGGCGGGCAGCGCTGCACGAGTTGTATTCGAAGTACGGAGGAAGCGTTTACGGGCGGTGTCACTACCTGTTGAAGGACCGCAGCAGAGCCGAGGATGCAATGCAGGACGTGTTTGCCAAAGCGATGTCGAGCTATTCGGACTTTCGAGCCGAGGCTTCGCCGCTGACCTGGCTGATGAAGATCGCCACCCACCACTGTTTGAACGTACTTCGAGGCGAGCGGAGCTGGCGGAAGGCGTTTGAAGGCATCCAGCAAGCGAAAGCGGAAGCTCACCATGGACCGCACGTGTTGGAGATTCGCGAGGTGGTCCGCAATCTGCTGTCGAGATTCGACCTCGAAACCCAGGCCGCAGCGATCCACTACCACGTGGACGAGATGACTCTGGAGGAGGTCGCGGCGCTCCTAAAGCGATCGGTCCCCACGGTTCGAAAACGATTGCAGCATTTTGCAAAGGAGAGTGGTCAGGAATGGAAGTGATGACTCTACATCCCGGTGAGCTGAAGCTGCGCCGCCTGAGGGTGGGCGAGCTTGAGGGGATCGAGGCGCGCGAGCTCGAGGGGCATCTGGAACACTGCAGTCACTGCCGCACCCGCATCAAAAGCCTGGAGCAGGAACAGGCGCAGTTCGAGCGGGAGATTTCGTTCGACCGCTTCTCGGCTGGAGTCGAGCGCGCGGCCAAGAGCGTCAAGCCGCGCCCGGCGCGTTGGTTCATCCCCGCGATGGGAATGGCCGCGGCGGTGCTCGTTGCGATCGTCGCGCGCCCGGTGATCCAGAGTCAATCCATGCAATCGGGAACGCGGGTCAAGGGGGGAGCGAGCGTGACGCTGCGAATCGGCGGGACAGCCTCTAGCTCGCAGCGCGTGGCCTCCCCACAAGCGCTGGAGCCGCTGATCGCCGGCGAGCGCGTTCGGATCGGATACCAGGCCGGTGCACACCGCTATCTGGTCGCCATATCCATCGATGAGCGCAGGATGGTGACGGAACTGTATGGCCAGTCGGGCAGCAGCCTCGAGGTCAGTCCTGGCGACGATACGCGCTACCTGCCGGAGAGCCTGGAGTTTACCGGCACCGGGCTGGAGCGCGTGATTGTGGTTCTCAGCGACGAGCCGCTCGAGACCGCAAGAGTGAAGCAAGCCGCGGAAGCGGCCTTCGATACGGCCAAGGGAGATCTCCGCCAGCTGACAAAGCTCGACGTGCCCGGCGAGCAATTCCATCGGTTGCTTCTCAAGCCGTAGCGGAGGACGTCCTTGAGGCGGCTTCTTGCCATCGCGATGCTGATCTTGGGTGCCCTGCCCGCCCGTGCGCAGAGCATGAGGCGCTTCGCCTTGATTGCCGGAAATGACGAGGGAGGCGACGGGACGCGGCGACTGCTGTATGCGCGAGACGATGCGCGGAAGATCCACGAAATCCTGACCAGGCTGGGAGGAATTCAGACTGGCGACTCAGAGCTCGTGCTCAACGGCAAGGCAAGCGAGGTGCTTGCCGCGCTCGGCCGACTGGAGCAACGCATTCGCGAAGCGGCGGAGCATCATCAGCGGACTGCGCTGGTGTTCTATTACTCCGGGCACTCGAAGGACGGCGCGCTGCGATTGGGCAGCACCGAGATTCCCTTCGAGTCGCTGAAGAGCCGGCTCGCTCAAGCGCGGGCGGACGTCCGGATCGGCATCTTCGACTCCTGCCAGTCCGGCGCAATTACTCGCGCCAAGGGTGCGCGAAGGGCGCCGAGCTTCGAGGTCGAATCCGATGCAGGGCGAGGAGCGAAGGGCCTGGTGATTCTGGCCTCCAGCGCGGCCGATGAAGACTCGCAAGAATCGGATCAGATCGGCGGCAGTTATTTTTCGCATCACCTGGCGAGCGGCCTTTTGGGAGACGCAGATCGCTCCGGCGACGGGCGGGTGACTTTGTCCGAAGCCTACGCGTATGCGTACGACCGCACAGTCGCGGATACGGTGGAAAGCGCAGCCGGAGCTCAGCACCCTACTTACAGCTATGACCTCGCCGGCAACGGCGACATCGTGCTCACCGATGTGATCTCGCGAAAGGAAGGAATCCTGTTTCCGGCGCAAAGTCCGGAGGGCACCTATTATCTGGTCGACTCGCGAGGGTTCGTCAGCGCGGAAGTGATCAAAACATCGTCGGTGGAGCGGCGGATCGCGCTGCCGCCGGGAACGTATCGGGTGAAGCGGCGCCTCTCCGATCGACTCCGCGTGGGCGAGATTCGCGTCGCTTCCGGCGCAGTCGCCGTTTTGGATGAGTCCTCGCTGCACGACGCGCCGTTCTCCGCCGATCCGGTGAAGGGACCCGGGCGCCTGGCGCAGATCTCGACTCACTTCAGCCTCGGCCTGGCCGGCTACTACCAGTCATTCTTCGACGGACCGACGCGAGACACGCTTTTTCCACCGGCGGGGATGTTCGGCATCGAGGCGCAGATCCACAACTTCCTCCGCAGGGATTGGATCTGGGGATTCGACCTAGCGCTCGGAGGATCCCGGAGCACGCTGAACCTGACCGGACTGAATCTGCCCTACCGCTTTTCCGAGCTGACAGTGGGCACATCGGTCCTGGTGGAGTGGCCCGAGGGAGATTTTGTTCCGTATCTGGGAGCTCGTCTGGCGATGGTGATGATGTCTCGCCAGTTCGACGATCAAACATTGCCAAACCAAAACTTCTACACGTTCTCACCGGGGATCGTACTTGGCCTCAAGTACAGGATTTCGCGGAACTGGGGCATCACCGCGCGAAGCCGAGTCCACTACCTGCTCTACAACATCGAGCAAAATCGGTCGCTCGGCTACTGGGAGCTCGCCGCTTTACTCACTTACGAGATGTAGGTCAGCCATGAAGACAAAACCTGCTTTCGCACTGTTATTGCTCGCCGCCTGCGGCGGCAACTACTCGAACGAGGACGTGGAATTCATCGGCGCGCTGCCGGTTCGTCATGAGCTCGAGTCCAAGCTGCCAGCGCAAACCGGACAGGCGCTCGTAGTAGGGACTCGCCAGGATGCGATCTCAGTGGGTCAGCCGTCGCAGGCTTATCTCGATGCCAAGGGTGCCTCCGACGCCTTCAATGGCGGACTCTTTTCCCTGCTCGATCTGATCGACATCATTCGACAAACCCCACCGACGGTGCGGGAGCGGGATCGCCGGATCTGGGGCCCATTCCCAGACACGAACAATCCAGACTTTGTCGACGAGGTCGTGATGGAGCGCACTCAGCCCGCATTGTTCGACTATCGGATCGAAGCCAGGAGAAAGGATGCGCCCTCATCGGCGCCTTGGGTGGTGTTACTCACAGGCTCGTTC
>DATFTC010000196.1:0-3804 GCA_035262305.1 Myxococcaceae bacterium
TTCGGCATCTTGCAGAATGCCGAACTTCGAGAATCCTCCCATCAGGGGGGATCTTATCGCAAACACCACCCTAGAAATTCGAGTCTCACGTATCGGAAAGGAACACATTGCGCACGGCTCTACGAGCGAATAAAGCGTGCAATCGCTCAGGTCGTTGCGGCCCACCACCCTCTGCGCTTGCGACACCGCCATCAGTTCTGCGTGGCGGGTTACGTCGACGTCCCGCTCGGCGCGATTGATTGCCTCCGAGATGACGACGTCCCCGTTGCAGACGAGCGAGGCGAATGGAAACTCCCCGTGTGCACCGGCGGTCTTGGATAGTTCGACACAACGTTCCATCATCTTTAGGTCGATTTCGCTAACGATCGGTCGATCCATGGGTCACCCGTAATCGCTGGTTCAGGAATAAATTTCATAGCTCCGCGCAAAACGCCGACGCTGGCGATCAGCACTGCGCGAATTTGTTCAAAGGCTCTTTCGCCCTGGGCTGCACCCCTCTTCGGGGCCCGGGAAGGTTCCTTGTGCATGAGCAGAGGGCGGCAAACTGGCGAGAATGGGTTCGGTAACTGGAAGGACTTTGATCTTCATGATCTCTCCTCCTGCTTCACCACCCCCAAATAGATATGTGAGCAAATGTGGCCGCACCGCCGCAAAATGCCGCGGACGCCGCGCGACAGCGCATTGCGGATCCGCGCTCAAAGCAACGCGGCAAATGGTCAAACATTGAAGCAACTGAGACAGCAATGTGGCGGCTTCGTAAGCGCGTCAACGATCCAAATCACTGGCGCGCTGGTTCGAAGGAGATGCGTTTGGCTGCAAAAAAGCAGCAGATCGAAAGGCTAAGCTACCATGACGGGAGTTGTCGACGCGCATGACAAGCTTGCCTAGAGACCGATTCGAGACCGGTATCGGAAAAAACCTCAAACGCAGCTCGTAAATCCGGATTCTCCGTTCTTGGGCTTCCAAAGACGGTCTGACCAAGTGTCAGTTCCGTCGGCACCGGCTGGAACTGTTTTGGCCAGCCGGTGTTTGCTCCAAATTAGTTCGGATCAGCCGTCGCCAGCGAGCGGCGCAGCCACGAGGAGAGAAGAATGCGACTGTTCACACAATCACTTGCCGCCGCGATCCTGACTGCGGGATGTTATTTTTCCGTCCCGACGGTGAATGTTC
This sequence comes from Myxococcaceae bacterium, assembly GCA_035262305.1. Taxonomy (GTDB): domain Bacteria; phylum Myxococcota; class Myxococcia; order Myxococcales; family Myxococcaceae; genus DATFTC01. Next base: position 1,171 of record DATFTC010000196.1, read on the forward strand.
TGGCCCAATCACCTCCGTCGGATCCTTCTACGTCTGCACCGCAATCACCTCCTTCTCCCTCTGCACCGCAGGTGTCGGATCAAAAGCTTGACGCAGCGGCGGCCGCGCTGCAACGGGTTGTGAGCCTCCAAAAGGACTACCGGCAACGCATCGCCGAAGCCGAGGCACCCACTGAGAAGGAGCGGCTCGTAGCGGAAGCCAACACTGAGCTTACAAAGGCCGTGAACGAACAGGGTCTTTCGGTTGAGGAGTACTCATCGATTTTGGATGTGGCACGAGACGATCCTGAAGTCAGAGGCAAAATTCTTCAGCGCATTCGGCCTTCCGACAAATAGCCGCCGCCCCAGATCGACGTAGCGCCATAAATCGGGTGAGCGTGGTTAGGTTATGAGTTGGAGCGGATCGCGGGATGGCCAGCGGCGTTTTGGAATAGCCAGCTGCCTTTCGACCACCACGACGTGGGACTCTAGAAATTAGGACGCTCTACAAAGCAAGCGAAATGGAGTGCTTATGAAACTGAATTCCGCGCAGGTCGAGCAAACTCTGACCCAGTTCGAAGCCCAGGTGATCCCCGATGACCATCCGATAGTTCCGAAATTGCACGAATTGTTCGGAGACCATACGTTCTTTCTCGACAGCAACGGATTGAACGTCGTAGAGCCGAACGAGAGCACCCAGGGGGGCATGCCGGCGGGAACGGTGGTAAATCTTGCCAGCTGGCGCGACCCCCAATTGACCAGTCTCGTGCCCCACGAACCCGAGCCGACGGAAGTCGTCGTCATACTTGAGAGAAAGCACTGATTGTCCGAGTCGCGATTGCACGATAAGGCGGCGACCGAACGGCACCAGTACGCGCGCGATTTCGCACTGCGCTTCTGAAGATGGTGGGGGCCCTAAGGGCGAGGTGATCAACGGAGCACGGCAGTGAATCCGGACTTCCGAAGCAATGCCGCGCTTGGCCTCAATCGCCCTATTGCGGCGGTTGCGGGCCTGTATGCCTCCTCTCGCAACCAGAGACCCGCCAGTGATGAACTGCTTGCCCTTGCCTTCGTCAGTGCAGATGAGTGGGCATGTGCTTCAATGAAAAGAGTCGTAGTCCTCGTCTGTCCTACTGCTCCTTTGTCCATTGCGTCATGAACACCCGGTCGTGTTCCCGCAGGTATTGCACTTGAGGCACGTGCCGTTGCGCACCAGCGTAAAATTCCCGCACTCGTCGCACGCCTCGCCCTCGTAGCCCTGCGCCTTGGCCTCGGCGCGTTTTTCGGCGGCGAGGGCCTTGGCCTCGGCACGGGCTTCGGCCCGCGACCACGGCAGGGCCTCCAGCGCCTCGGCGGGTGAGGGCGCGCGGCCGGGTTTGAGCGCGGCGGTCCCTTCGACGTGGCCATATGGCCGGGCGCCCGCGAGCGATGAGATCTTTGCCGTCCCCGTCACCCCTGCCCGGCTCGCTTCGCTCGCCGACCCTCCCCCTGCAGGGGAATTGCTCCGTTCCGTCGAGGCTCCGCGTTCCGGCCCGCGCTCGCCGCCGCCCCGCTCGGCGCCCCGCTCGCCGCCCGGCATGACCACCAGCTTGTCCGTTCGCGAGCGAGTGAGCCCGCGCGATACGTAGCGCGAGGCGGGCTCACGCGGCAGCTTGCCCTCGACGACGCCTTTGCCCAGTGCGTCGAAGCTCGTCTCCGAAGGCTCTACATGGGCGAGGTCGAAGCGCGACAGGTAGGAGACGGCGAGTTCGCGGAAAACGTAGTCGAGGATCGACGTCGCGAACTTGATGGAGTCGTTGCCCTGCACCGGGCCGGATGGCTCGAACCGGGTGAACGTGAAGGCATCCACGTACTCATCAAGCGGCACGCCGTATTGCAGGCCGAGCGAGATCGCGATGGCGAAATTGTTGATGATCGAACGCAGCGCCGCGCCTTCCTTGTGCATATCGATGAAGATCTCGCCGAGCCGGCCGTCGTCGTATTCGCCGGTGCGCAAGTAGACCTTGTGGCCGCCGACCACGGCCTTCTGGGTATAGCCCTTGCGGCGGTCGGGCAACTTCTCGCGCTCGCGGATCACCGTGATGCGCTCCACCACCTTCTCGACCACGCGCTCTGCCAGCGCAGCCGTGCGCGACGCCATCGGCTTCTCGATGAAAGCCGACACGCCGTCCGCATCATCCTCCTCCTCATCGTCGGCGATGAGCTGGCTCTGCAGCGGCTGCGACAGCTTGGATCCATCGCGGTAGAGCGCGTTGGCCTTGAGGCCGAGCTTCCAGGACAAGCGGTAGGCCGACTTGCAGTCCTCGACGGTCGCCTCGTTCGGCATGTTGATGGTCTTGGAGATCGCTCCCGAGACGAACGGCTGCGCCGCCGCCATCATGCGGATATGGCTCTCGACCGAGAGGAACCGTCGGCCCAGCCGGCCGCACGGATTGGCGCAGTCGAACACCGCATAGTGCTCGGGCTTGAGGTGCGGTGCGCCCTCGACCGTCATGGCGCCGCAGACGTGGAGGTTGGCGGCTTCGATCTCGCGCCGTGTGAAGCCGAGCGCGGCGAGCATGTCGAAGTTCGGCTTGGCGAGGTCTTCCGCCGCGAAACCGAGCTCGATCTTGCAGAACTCCTCACCCAGCGTCCACTTGTTGAAGGCGAACTTGAT
>DATFTC010000197.1:0-4578 GCA_035262305.1 Myxococcaceae bacterium
GACGCTCGGCTGCGCAACAACTCGCCGCTTCGATTGTCATTCAGGGCGGGGCGCTCAACCCTGCAGATTTGATTGGCACGCTCGCTTGGCTAGCGAGTCACCAAGAGACGGAGAGAGCTGGAATGACCCCCGGAACCGCCAGTCGTACTGTTGTTTGCGAGCGGGGCACTCCCGAGACGGCGCCGTCTTCCCCCGTCAGTCCCCGAGCACCTCGAAACGACCAAACTGCCGGAAGTGAAGGCGTGGTCTGTCAAGTGTGCCACGGTTCAAAACACCGCATCGCTCTCAGTGTTTCCGAGTTGCGCGCTCCTCGAGTTTCCCCTTGATAAATTCCTCGGCCTGCCGCAGCTTCTCTGGCGCCACATCCCCGCTCTTCAGTCGCTGGATCACTATAGGAAGCCGGGCGTCTGACATCGAGGCTGTCCAGTCGGCCTCCTTCAAGTCGAACACCTTGAGTGCTGCTGGCTTGGCGGTCTCGCGCGTGCTGTTGTGACACTTTCCGCATCGCTCCTCGACGAGTTCGCGGACATCTGCGTCGAGCTGGCTGGATTTCGCCTTCGCCTTGGCCGCCAGGGCATTCCTTGATGGAGACGTCCAAAGCACAAGCAGCATCGCCGCCGCGATCGCCGCGCTCGAGAGAGGAAGTTGGTTTGATGCTTTCATCGTCATCTCCCGGAAGAAAGGTCAGCGTTCAAGTTTGGCGTTGCCAATGAGCTCGCGGCGACGTGCATTCGTATGACAGACAAAGCAAGCACCTCGACCTAAGTTTGGCAAATCGGAAGCGAACACGTATGTTTGATCGTCTCTAGTCCAGCTCAGCAGATTGGTGCTGGAGCTGGAATCGAATCGATAAAGGATCTTCTTTCGCAGAATCCCTTTGCTGGGAGCCTCGCCTTTCGCCAGAGCGCGAACGTCTGCGGTAGTCAGCGTCACCGGGATCTGATCGACCCGGAAGAAAACCACGAGGATTGGTCCCGGCGAGGTGGTCAAGATCTTCGCGCCCTCCAGTTTGTATTTGTGCTCATCCCCGGCCGGCTGCCGTGCCCAATGAACCTCCAGACCCGTGCTTTGCAACGCCCATTCGCTGATCGTTTCCGGATCTTCGGGGGAAAAATCCACCTGCTGCAAACCTTGCCTTTGTTGCAAATGCAGGTCTAGCGCAAGTGCCTCGAGCTTCGTGACCTGCCGCGGGGCGGCCTCGATGCTGATCGGCTCTCGCACTTTTTGGTACCATACAACTCCGGCGAGCACCGCAGCGATCGCTGCAGCCAACGGCATAGCCAGCCATCGCGCTTTACGAAATACGCGGCGCCGTGAGGAAGCAGGCGCGGTCAGATTGCCCGACTGAAAGAGAGCGTGCATCTCGCTCGACAAACTCGAGGGCGCAGGAATCATGGGCAGGTGTTTGGCGAACGAGATGCCCGACTCGATTTCGTCGAGCTCCTTTTGGCACCGCTCGCAACCACGCAGGTGGGCAGCAACGCTCGAGGCTTGACTGCTAGGTAGCTCACCTTGAGTGAAGGCAGACAGATACTTGCTGGCGTGGCGGTGAAACATCTCTACTCGTCTCCTTCCAGTGACGCGCGCAGGTACCCCAATTTGCGCGCGAGCAGCTTGTGTCCTCGATTGAGCCGGGAAGCGACGGTTCCAATCGAGCATCCGAGGACCTCGGAGATTTCCTGATACGAAAGATCGTCGAGATATTTCAGAACAACCGCCGCGCGCAGCTTGGGTTTGAGACTCTCGATCGCGCGCATCACCGCCAGCGCGACTTCGCTTCGAGCGAACCGTTTCTCTTGAGGGGCGTTTCCCGACATACTTTCCTTCCGCCGCGCCGCTGCCAGGGGCAGCCACCTTCTCTGGCGGCGCCGTTCGTCGGCGCACAGATTGAAAACCAATCGATAGAGCCAAGTGCTCAATTTGGCCTCGCCGCGGAACTCACTTGTCTTGAGGAGCATGGTTGCGAAGGTTTGCTGGGTGATGTCGTTGGCAATCGCCTCGTCGCGGCTCAGGTACAGGGCCAGGGAATAGACCCGGTCCTTGTGCGAATCGAACAGGACTCGGAATGCCTGCGAGTCGCCCTTTTGACAGGCCACCAGCAGCGCGGCCTCATTGGGTGCTTCAATCACCCGACGCGTCATCTCAGCCGGAGCCAGCTTCCGAGTGAGCTCAAGAGACATCCCTCGCCCCTGGCCGACTATTCCTCGCCTTTAACTCACCCAGTTAGTCGATCCGGCGCGTTCTTTTCTTCCATTTTGTCCATTTTTTTGGCCCAACTTTGGCTTTTACGATGCTGCGGCGCGAGGTTAGGCTCCCGGTTGTGAGAATCCCCGAAGCCGAGCCGCTTCCCATCTTGATCGAAGGTGACGACCGACTGCGGCAGCCGGCGCGACCGGTCGAATCGCCGAGCATGGAGACGGGGCGCGACATCGGTCGATGCTTCGCCACGCTGGCCGCGTTTCGACGGCAGCACGGTTTCGGCCGCGCGCTGGCGGCGCCGCAAGTGGGCATTCCGCTGCGCCTGATCGCGATCGATCTCGGCGCCGGTCCGTTCGCGGTGATCAACCCGCAGATTCGCTGGCGCAGCGAAGAGACTTTCGAGCTTTGGGACGACTGCTTCAGCGTGCCGGATAAAATTGTCCGCGTCCGCCGGAACCGATCAATTTCGCTCGAGTGCCGCGATGAGCAGTTCCGAACGCGGCGGTGGGACCGCCTCCCGCCGGATCTTTCGGAGCTCCTGCAGCACGAGATCGATCACCTCGACGGCATCCTGATGACCGACCGAGCTGTTTCGGCGGACGCCGTCCGCTCTGCGAATGAGCGCGCCCGCTTGATCGACGCTGTGCGGCCTGTGCGGCGTCTGTCACTCGCTCGCATCCGCGAGGCTGCGCAGCGAATTGATCCTGTCTTCCTGAACAGCCCCCAGGTCGTCTCTGAGTCGATCTCTAAAGAGCTCGGCTGCACCCTGACGCTCAAGGTCGAGATCAACAATCCGGTTCGCAGCTTCAAAGGCCGCGGCGCCGATTTTTTCGTCGGGCGACTCGAAGGGGCAAAACCGCTCGTATGCGCCAGCGCGGGCAACTTTGGCCTGGCGCTCGCATACGTATGCCGCAAGCGAGGCATTCCGATCACGGTTTACGCCGCGCGCTCCGCCAATCGACTGCAGGTGGAGAGGATTCGAGCGCTCGGCGCCCAGGTTGGGATGGACGGCGAAGACTTCGACGCAGCAAAGGAGATCGCTCGAGCGATGTCCGCTGCCTCGGGTGCGCAGATGGTCGAGGATGGCGCCATCCCCGAGATTTCCGAGGGGGCCGGTACGATCGGCGTTGAGCTGCTGGCTCGCGGCGACGTGTTTGATGCGGTCCTGGTGCCGTTGGGGAACGGTGCACTGATCAACGGCATCGCGCGGTGGATCAAGGCCGCATCTCCAACCACGCGCGTCATCGGAGTGTCCAGCCGCGGCGCCCCGGCGATGGCCGAGTCTTTCCGGAGCGGCCCCGGCGGCCGCATCGTCTCGCACGCCAGCGTCGATTCCATCGCGGATGGGATCGCCGTGCGAGTGCCGATCCCCGAGGCTGTCGATGATATGCACGGCGTGGTCGACGACGTGCTCTTGGTCGACGACGGGTCGCTGCTGGAAGGCATCAAGCTGGCGCATCGCCACGCCAATCTTCGAATTGAACCATCAGCCGCCGCCGGGCTCGCGGCGTTGCTCGAATCTCCGGACATGTTCTCGGAGCAGAGCGTCGCGACCGTTCTCACCGGCAGCAGCGTCACTGACGAACAAGCTCGTGAATGGTTCGGAGAGGCCGCAGCTCACTGACGAACGAGCCCGAGAGTGGCTCCGAGAGCGCTGCAATCCTCTGACGAACAAGCCCGAGAGTAGCTCGGAGAGCGCTGCAATCCTCTGACGACAAGCCCGAGGACGGCTCGGAGAGCGCGCATTTCACTGACGACAAGCCGGAGAATCTCGAAGAGCGCAGACGGATAATCGAGCAGACTCGGTGATCAGCGACTAGCGAGCGTATCTTGCGCGCAACTGTTCCTCGCGCCTCCTGCCCCGCTCGGCCGCCTTGACTTTCTCGACTTCGCGCGACCGCGGCGGAGTGTGAACCTCGAGCGCGTCGAACAGCCTCAGTGTGAGGGCGGTAATGTCATCCACCGCCGCGTAGAAGGCCTTGTGATTCACCTGCGAGGGTGAGTTCATGCCGGTGAGCTTGCGAACGTATTGAAGAGCGGAAGCCCGAACCTCTTCCTCCGTCGCAGGCGGCTCGAAGTGATGAAGCGTCTTGATGTTCCTACACATTCAGCATCTCCCGTAGGGGCGGCATACCCCAAACGTATGCCCCTGACCAGAGCGGCCGGCTCGCACCCGCGATGTCGATCTTTGTTCTCTTGATGGAGATATTTCATCGGTCACCCAGCTCTAGGCAGAGAACTGTCGCCCGAGAGTACTCGGTGAGTATTGACTGGTCAGTGGCTCAGCGAGGTGTCTGGGGATTTCCGTCCGCGGCGCAGGAAACTCCCATCCACTTCGCAAAAAAACAGCTGCCGTCTTCCGAGGCCGAGTGTCGCGGG
>DATFTC010000198.1:0-3687 GCA_035262305.1 Myxococcaceae bacterium
CGTGATCACCGTGACGACCAGCACAATGCCGAGGATGAGCGGGTGATCGCGGTTCTGAATCGCGCTGCTCACCAGCTGCCCCAGGCCGGGCCAGGCATAGACGGTCTCGACCAGCACCGATCCGGCGAGGAACGAACCGCAGCGGTTGCAGAACAAGGCGATGATCGGCAACGCGGCATTGGGCAGCGCGTGTCCGCGTTCGGCGCCCCAGCGCGAGTTGCCGAATGCAAGCGTCGTGACGAAATACGGCTTGAGTATCTCGACGCTCATTGCGGATTTCGTCAGGAGTACGATGAAGGCCAGTTGGTGCGGCGTGAGCGTCAGCCACGGTAGTAGGGCATGGCGCGTGACATCGAGCACATGCGCAATGCCTTCATGATTGACGCGGGGATCGACCATGCCATGGACCGGCAGCCATCCCGTCTCGACCGCCAGCCCAAGCCGCACGAGGTGGCCGAGCCAGAATATCGGCAACGTAAACGCAAGCAGCGCGAACATCACAATGACCGGCTCCCACTTTCCTCCTCGCGCCGCCAGTATCCCCAGAGGGACACCGACGAATGCCGCGAGCAACAGAGACGGGCAGATGAGGATCAGCGTGGCCGGTAGATGCGACAGCACGACCTCAAGTACCGGCGCGCGATAGAAGTAGGACTGCCCGAGGTCACCGCTTGCCAGCTGGACCAGGAAGCGGATGTAACGCTCACCGACGGGTCGATCCAGACCGAGCTGGCGTTCGATGCTCGCCACCGTGGCCCTGTCGGCGAATTCGCCGCCCAAGGCGATGACGGGACCGCCCGGGGTCAGCTGCACGAGGATGAACAGAGCTGTGCCTACCAGCCACAACATGGGCAGGATCTGAAAGACACGCCAAACAAGGTACCGTGCCATGGGCCGCCCGTCGAGTTTCCCCGCTACCTGCTGCGCGCGTCTTCCGCGAATTGCCCGCTCCACGGCCTGAACCCGGTCAGGCTGGCCTTGTGCACCGTCGTGGTGGTGGTCTCCACCAGCCACCAGTACGGCAGCTCGGCGGCCAGAATCGCTTGCGCTTCCCGGTACAGGTTGCCGCGCTCGATTTCGTTGGTCGCGGTGCTGGCGCGCTCGAACAACCGGTCGATCGACTCGTTCCTGTAGGCCGCGGCGTTCGAGAAGGGGATCGCCCCGATGTTGTCCGAGACGTACATCCGCTTCACCCCGATATCGGGATCCACGCCGTTGCAATATGAAATGAGGCCCATGTCGAAGTCCCGCTTCTTGAAGATCGTCTCGACCGTCGCCTCGCGGTCCAGCGGGCGTGAGATCAGTTGAATTCCCACCTTCGCCAGATCCTGTTGCATCAATTCAGCATATTTGTTGAAGGTCGGGAAATGAACAACGTCGAGCTTGAACCGCACCCCGCCGTCCCCTCTCGGCAGCCGGGCGCTATTGAGCAGCGCGCTCGCTCGGCCCGGATCAAATGGATATCCCCGGAGGCCTCCGGCGGCATGGGCCCATGCGATGGCGCTCGAGATCGGCGCCTCGGCGACCCGGCCCTGGCCGAACAGTACTTGCTCCACCACGCGGCCGCGATTGACGGCCAACGCGACTGCTTTGCGCACATTGAGATCTTTGAGCCGCTCGCGCTCTAGATTGAAGGCCAGCGTCATGATGCAGTTGCCGCCGCCGGGCCCCGATGGGCTCCGAAGCACGGTGGACTTGCCTTTTGCCAGGATTTGGGCGACGTCCCTCCCCGCTATGCTCGGCAGGTAATCCACCTCGCCGCGCTCGTACGCCAGCAATCGGGTCGCGGGGTCCTTAATCACGCGTAGGACGAGGCGATCGAGTCGGGGCTGACCGCGCTTGAAGTAGTCCTTGTTGCGTTCCAGGACGATTGCGGCTTCCTTGTCGTATCTCGCAAGTTTGAACGGCCCGGTGCCAATCGGCCGGTAGTTTGCTTCGGTGTTGTTCGGATCGGCCACAGACTGGAACTTGTGCCGCGGAAGGGTCGGCGCCTCGGTGACATCGAGCCTCCTGAGGAAGGCCGCGTGCGGCGCCTTGAGTCGAAAGATCACCGTGCGGGGGTCCGGCGCATCGATGGCCTCGATCACTTCGCCGAGACCCGCCTTGGTGCGCGCGTGCCACTTGAGCAGCACGTTTTCGAACGTAAATTTGACGTCCGCAGAAGTGAACGGCTCGCCGTCGTGCCACCGCGCCTCGACCAGCCTGAACGTATAGGTCCGGCCATCTGCCGAGACCTGCCAGGCCGCAGCGAGATCGGGGGTGGGCATCTGCGACTGGTCCAGGCCGACCAGCCCGTTGAATATCGAGTCGGCCACCGCATGCACGTGGGCGCCGGTCGTGATTGCAGGATTGAAGTGACCCGGGTCCGCATCGATGGCGATCACCGCCACCGCTTCCGCTCCCACCGCGGGCCGGATCGAGTTCAAGGGCACCAAAAGCAGTGCGAGCAGCCAATTCCAGGTCATTCGTTTCATCGCTCTCTCCTCCCATCATATGCTTTAAGAATCGGTGGCCCTTGCGCTCGGTCTCGCGCTGCAGCCAGCCCCTGATCCAGAGCTCCAGAAAAGCCAGTATGATCGGGAGCCATAGCGCAGGACCGGGAGCGATGTCAATTCCGTTTCTGCTTGCTGTTGGCGGCGTAGTCCCAAAGTTGAACTTCGGGGGCTGTTCCCGGGAATTCGCCCAATTCGAAGCGGAAGCAATACTCGCTAACTGCTGCAACCAGGATGGGGCTTTCGTACGAAATTATCCGCCATGTTTCCGTGTAACCGCAAACAAAGGTTAGTCGGGGCCAGAGGTAGGACTGGAAAGTGACCGGCTGATCGCGATGCAGCGTGGAGACATCGCTCTGTCGGTTTTTTCGCCGACGATCACTCCGGTCGTGAAGAAAGCAGGAATACGCATCCTGCTCGACTTAGAGGAGCTCAAAGTCCCCTATTTGCTCACCGGACATGGCACCACGCGCAGTTTCTTGGAAAAAAATCGCTCGGTGGCGGTGAAGTTCATGCGTGGATCCATCATGGCCATCAAGCGAATCAAAACCGACCGGCCCTTCGCCGAGAAAGTGCTCGCCAAATACGTGCGTACGTCGGATGAAGAGACATTAAGGACCGCCCTCGAACATCAGGCAAAAATCCTTCCCGACATCCCCTATCCCTTGGAGGACGGAATAAAAACCATTCTTGAGGATATCGCCAGGAGCGCTCCAGAGGCTCGAAATATTTCTCCGAACGCGCTGATTGATACTTCCATAGTGCGCGATGCTTCGAAGGGTCTCTAGCGCGCGCCGCACCGCGATGTTCTCGACTCAAATGCCGACACGGCCCATTCGAATGGTTCGATCATTCTCCGGCTCCAACATTTATCGCTGCCTCGTTCCAGGAAACTTGCTATGCTAAATCTTAGACCATGACTCTCAATAGCGTTTCACCTGGGAAAGAAAAATCCCTGTTAGACCGCATGCAGGCCCTGGGCGTCCGGGAAGAGGACATCGAGGAACAATTTGTTCGGTCTTCGGGCGCCGGAGGTCAAAACGCCAATAAGACGTCCACCTGCGTCATGCTCCACCATCTGCCCACGGGCATTCGTGTGAAGTGCCAGAGAGAGCGCTCGCAGGCCCTCAATCGTTTTTTGGCGCGAAGAATCCTGCTGGATAAGGTCGAGGCGAAGCTAAGAGGGATCCGTACC
>DATFTC010000199.1:0-25181 GCA_035262305.1 Myxococcaceae bacterium
GAAGGCGGGATCGACAACATCGAGATCGACGTGTATCCAGATGGACTTGCCGCGCACGGAATCTCGAATACGAGCGGCAGCATCAGGTGCTTCCGGTGCAATCCGATTCACGCCCGCGCGCGCGAGATTTTCCACCTCGCCCGGATCGAGGGCTCGGCCGCCAATCAGAGACACGTTTTTGCCGGGAAACCCAGCGGCGGCAGGCCAGGGCAGCGCTTCAGCGAAAAAGCCACACACATGTGCAAGGCACATCCCACCCAAATAGCCCGACGGGGTCGTCTGCGCGGTGTTGAAATCCGCGTGGGCGTCGAAGAACGCGAGCGCCAGCGGCTCAATTCGTTCGACCGCCGCGGACAGGCTGCCGGCGATCAGAGTGCATTCACCGCCGAGTATCAATGGAAGCTCGCCTCGCGACAGCGTCTGCTTGACGACTTGGTGCAGATACTCGCACGACCGCCTCGCGGCTTGTTTCATCGGAACGGCTCGATCGAATTCGATGCGCAAGGGCGCCTCAAACTGAGCACGCGTCCCAAGCGATTGGAGAAGGATCGGCGGAGCATCAAGCGTGCTGGGGTGACCGCCCGGCGTCGCCACTCCCGCTTCTATCGGACGCCATCGTCTCATTGATTCTGTAGGCGCAATGGAGGCCCTGGTAGCACTTACACCGCATTGCGAACCCGAGCCAATCCTGCAAGCATTTTCCTTCGGGTCGGCTCCCGTTAGGCGCGCCCGGCTTCGGAGCACCCACCAAACGCATGCAACTACGATCTTCGCTGTGGATTCGATCGATCCTCGTGTTCGCTGCACCGATTGCGCTGCTCATCGCAATCTTCTCGACGCGCGGCGCCGGCTCAACCTCCCGCGCTCAGTCAAGCACGCCCAGCAAAACCGAGCGACAGGTTCAGTCGACGGGTTTCGGAATGCTTCCGCTCGCATTCGAGGCGAACCGGGGGCAGGCTCCTGAAGAGGTAAGCTTCGTCGCTCGCACTCAAGGCGGCAGCGTTTCCCTGACTCGCGCCGGTGCGGTCTTTGCGCTGAGGCGGGGCGATCGCGGGTCTCGAAGCGCGGCCTTTCAGATGAAGCTCCGAGATGCTTCACGCATTACCGCCATCGGCGTCGACGAGCTTTCAGGAAAGGCCAACTACTTCATCGGAAACGAGCCATCGCGGTGGCAAACAGGCATTTCGATGTACCGGAAGGTGAAATGTTCCGATGTTCTCCCCGGTATCGACCTCATCTACTACGGCAACCAGCGGCAGCTGGAATACGATTTCATCATTCGACCGGGCGCCAATCCCGACGCCATCCGATGGTCCTTCGAAGGCACCGAAGCGCTCGAGCTGAGCTCGCAGGGTGACCTGATCGTCCGATTCGCCGGAAATGAATTAAGGCAGCAGCGTCCTCGCGTGTATCAACAGATTGGAAATGAGACGCGGGAGTTGCATGGCACTTACGTGCTCGCCTCTCGGAAAGAGGTTGGATTTCGACTCGGCGAGTACGATCGAACGCAGCCAGTGGTGATCGATCCGGTTCTGCTCTTTTCCACCTTCAACGGCGGCAGCGCTCAGGATTACGCCGACGGAGTCGCGGTGGATGCTTCCGGCGTGTACGTCGTCGGCTCAACGATTTCATCGAACTTCCCTTTGGCCGCCCCGAGGCAGTCATCGCCGGGTGGCGGCTTTGACGCTTTCGTTTTGAAATTGAACCCCACGGGCTCGGCTCTGATCTACGCCACCTATCTGGGTGGCAGCGGCGGGGATTACGGCACGGCGATCGCGGTCGACGGCTCGGGCAATGCCTATGTCACCGGCAACACGTTGTCCGGCAATTTTCCCACCGCGAACGCACGCCAAACTGCGCTCGCCAGCAGTCAAGACGCCTTTGTAACGAAACTCTCGCCTACAGGATCGACGCTCGTCTACTCGACTTATCTGGGCGGCAACGACAACGACTTTGGCAATGGCATCGCGGTCGACGGCTCGGGCAACGCCATCATCGTAGGCAGTACTGCGTCGACAAACTTTCCAATCGCCAACGCATATCAGTCTTCGAGAAGCGGCAGTTATCCCAATGCATTCGTAACCAAAATGACCGCCGACGGTTCGGGCTTTGTCTACTCTACGTACTTGGGAGGAACGCTCGTCAACGAGGCGTTTGGGGTTGCAGTCGATGCGAGCGGCGCCGCCTACGTTGTCGGCAGCACAACCTCGACGAACTTCCCGACACTCAACGCGTACCAATCGACAAACAGGGGATCGAGAGACGCCTTTGTCTCCAAGTTTAGCTCGACGGGTTCTCTCGTCTACTCCACCTATCTTGGCGGTAACGGTCAAGACTTTGGATCGGGGATCGCGGTGGACAGCTCGGGAAGCGCAATCGCGGTCGGTGATACGTCTTCGAGCAATTTTCCCGTCTTCCCTCAGCCGCCCGCGGTAAATCCAGCCTTTCAACAAGGTCTCAACGGGAGCTCCGACGGCTTTGTCACGAAATTGAGCGCCACTGGTAATGCGCTCGTCTATTCCACTTTTCTAGGCGGAAGCAGCTCGGACCGGGCGCTTGCCGTCGCGGTGGACGGCGCCGGCAATGCCTACGTCACCGGCGAAACGCTATCCACGAATTTCCCCGGCGTCGGCTCTCTGCAGGCCGCTGGCGGTGATCTGGACGTCTTCGTCACTCAGTTGAATGCGCTCGGATCCGCTCTGACGTACTCGACCTACCTGGGCGGAGCGGCGGCGGACTCGGCAAGCGGAATCGCTCTTGATTCAGCTGGCAATGCCTATGTTGCCGGCCAGACGCAATCGAGCAATTTCCCAACCGCCAGCGCAGTGCAGGGCACATACGGTGGCGGCATGGACGCCTTCGTCGCAAAGGTGGGAGGCTCGACTGCCGTCTTGCTTTCAAGTCTCAACCCGAACACTGGGCCAACGGCGGGCGGTACCACTGTCGCCCTCCGCGGAGCAAACTTCGCTCCCGGAGCCACGGTCGGGGTGGGCGGAGCCGCGGCGACAAATGTCCAGGTCACCAGCGGAGGAACGATCTCTGCCATCACTCCCGCCCATGCCGCAGGTGCAGTCGACGTCGTGGTCACCAATCCAAACTTGCAGAGCAGCACGCTGGCGGGTGGATTCACCTACGCGGATCCGCCGCCGTCGGGTGGCCCGGGGGGTGGTGGCGGCAAGGGTTGCGGGGCGGCGGGCGCACCAATTGGAGTGTTGCTTGGGCTTGCCTCGTTCGTTCGCAGATTTTTCCGAGAGCGCCGCCGCCGTTAACTGCCGCGGACCGATCGGATCGCCGCCTGAACCGCTTCCTCGGCGGAAGTGACGCGCAGAATCGCGTTGCTCGGCTCGCCGTTTTTCACCAGCTCCCAAGTATCGATTCCAATCACCGGCTTGCCCATCTTCAGAGCGAGCGCGATCTCCGAGAGCGTGCCGAACTCGCCGCCAACGGCGATCAACGCATCGGACGTCCGTGCGATCAGAACGTTGCGTGCCTCGCCTAAGCCGGTGGCGATTGGCACCAGGACTTCGGGGCCGGCAGACTCGCGCGTTTCAGTTGGGAGCAGGCCCACTGTAAGCCCGCCCTCGGCTCTGGCGCCGCGGCAAGCCGCCTGCATTACTCCACCGAGACCGCCGCAAACGAGAACCGCACGGGCTTTGGCGATCTCGCGCCCGACCGTCTCAGCGATTCTGGCGAGGCGCGCGTCGCAAGCGCCGGCACCTACCACGGCAAGGAACGTCTGCCTCTCCGGCATTCACTGGACTTATAGGAATTGTCCGAAGAGAAGCAAGCCGCAAACGTAAGTCAGTCCGACGACTACGGCGAAGAAGGGAAGCTCGAGATGCTTTGGAGTGAAGGTTGTTCCGAGGTTCATGACAGGCTCCGATTTTAGCTGTTTCGTGCGCGTCTGATGCCGAGCGAAGCGTGACTCGAGCCGGCTACATCAACTGACTCAACCACACCGCAGCCGTGCAGATGTACGAAAGCGTGATGGTCATCAATACAGCTGAAAGAGCGAAATCTTTGCGGTTGGCAACGGCGCCGATATCCATGGCGAATCTCCCTGCGTTCAAGGAGCTGTACGCAGCGGAGCGGAACCGATTGCGCGGCGAGCTTTTCGAATTGTTTCGGGCTTACTTGCGCACGACCCGAAAGTAGTACTCGGCGACCTCTTCAAAGGAGGCGCGCTTTTCCGCCCCCTCGATGGAGAGGAAGTAGTCCCCCGCTCGAAGCACCCGCGCGGGCACGGTTACGATGAGCACTCGGTGAGAGTTCACGCGCTGGGCATCGAGCGAACCGGATCGCCAGACCACTTCTTTGTTCGCGCCGGTGATCGTCGCTCGGAAAGAGCGGTAGTCCGGATCTTCCAGCCTGACCTGCAGCTCCGCCCGCTCGATGTTCGAGGACAGGACCAGCTCGTTCGGCCGCTCTGCCCCCCGCAGCGACGGCAGAAGAACCACCGCGGCGACTTTGGTCAGCTGCTCGGCCAGGGCGCGCTGCTCTCTCTCCACTTTCAGCTGCGTCGACAGCTCTTCGTTGCGCCTGTGCTCGGCAGCCACTTCCGCTTCGAGGCCCTTTTCGCGCGCGCGCATCGCCTGCCCTCGACTCTCCAGCCCGGATTGCTCCTGACGGGCGCGGGCCAGCTCGCCGCGCAAATTCGACCGTTCACCGGTCAGCCACAGCGCAGCCGCACCTGCCAGGATCGCGCACACGGCGGCGATTGCAGCGACCCAACGCGCGGTCCGAACTGACCTGCGAAACTGCGGGGCCGCCCGCGGCGATAGAGCTTTGGCGGAGTCGGCTGGGGACTCCTCGGTCCAGCGAGCCAGTGCGCGCGCGAACGCGGTCTTTCGGGGATTGCGGGCGACTCGCTGCGCTGCCCGCTGCCGCTCCTCAGCAGAAAGGCCGCCGCGAACGTATTCGTCGACGACGTCATCCTCGGCGGCCAAGAGGCGCTCGAAGGCCTCGTCGTCGGTGAAGTATTGCTCCTCGATCGCCCGCTTCTCTTCCTCGGTGAGATCTCCGACGAGGTAGCGCCGCCTCTGCTGCTCCTCATTTGAATGGTCGATCACCGGTCACCCAACTTGGAGTGTCGCTCCATCTCGATCTGTTTCAACCGCCATCAACGCGGAGTCTGGTCTAGGCAGTCATTCACGCACAATTCAAGTCGGACCCTGATCCGGTGAGCTCGGATGCGGAGGGCATCGGTCGAAACCGCAAGCGACTGCGCCAATGCCTTCCTTTGCTCTATCTTCGCCTGTCTCTCTCCTTCATAGTATTTGAGAATTAGAGTCTTGGTCTTCCCGCTTAGCGCGTGCAGACAGTCGTCGAAACAGCGTTGCCGCCGGTCCGGTGCCTCGCTCGCCGCCTCGTTACTCTCGGAGAGCCCATACCCAACCAGCGCCATCCGTTCTCTAACCGCCTGCTTCTCGATCTCCTTGAGAAGCATTCGGGCAACTCCATACGAGTAGCTCGAGATGTTCTGAATCGTCTCTCCTTCGTCCAAGCGACGACTGAGCCGATTAATCGTCTCGTCCGCATGTTCCTCGGGCGACGACGCGCCCCGCCATTCAAAGAACTTGACCAACTTTCGACGAAGCAGCTCGTACTTTTCGGCGGCTCGCGCGCGGTCTGGGTCCAGCGACGCGAGGAGCCTCGCGAGCGCATTCTGGTTCAGCACCCACTCGGTCCGCCGCAAGCGATCGCCCGGCGTGCGCGTGCTCATCGTCGCCATCCCCAAGCGCTGAGAGGCCCCAACGTATAGCCGGAGCGACGCCTCCTTCAAGTACGATTCAGCGCGTATATCGGATCTGTGCAGGCCCTGGGCGGGGCCGTCCAGAAATTTGATACAGCGATTCGGCTATCAGAGCCTAGACCATCTGCAACTTCCAGCGGCCTCGGCGGAACATCAGAGCGGCAATCACCGCTAGCATCGAGAAGGCGGTGGTAATCGCTAGAAAAACGCCGCGAGGCCCCAACCCCCATCGGTGTGATAAAAGATATGCCACCGGAATCTCCCAAAGCCAGAAGCAGAACAGGTTCATCAGCGTCGGGGTGAACGTATCACCCGCTCCGTTGAACGCCTGCGAGAGCACCATTCCGTACGCATAAAATACGAAGCCATAACTTACGAAGCGAAGGCAATCCGCGGCGAATGGCGCGATTTGCGGATCCTGGGTGAAGAGTCCAATCAGCAGCTGCGGCCAGACGACGAAAACAAGCCCTACCGTACCGAGAAAGAGCATGTTGTAGAACCCCGCAATCCAAACCGAACGCTCGCCGCGCTCCGGTTTCTTTGCGCCCAGGTTCTGCCCGACCATCGTCGCCGCCGCGTTGGCCATGCCCCAGGACGGGAGGATCGCGAAGACGATGATCCGGATGGCGATTGTGTAACCGGCGATCGCGGCGCTGCCGAAGCTCGAAAGAATTCGAATCAGCCCCAGCCAACTGGAGGTGCCGATCAAAGTCTGCAGGATGCCGCTGGCTGACACGCGCAGCAGCCGCACCATAACAGCTGGATGCAGGCGCAGATGCTCTCGGCGGATAACCACGCGTCCGCGACCTCTCGAAAGGACGAACAACTGGCACAAAACGCCGATCGCGCGACCGCACGAAGTGGCGACTGCCGCCCCGGTCACGCCCAGCTCAGGAAAAGGACCCAAGCCGAAGATTAGGCACGGATCGAGGAGGAGGTTGATGATGTTCGCGACCCAAAGCACGCGCATCGCGATCGCCGCATCGCCGGCTCCCCGAAAAATCGCGTTCATCAGAAAAAGCAGCAGGACGACCACGTTTGCCCCAAGCACCACTGCGGTGTATCGAGATCCGGTTTGGATCAGGCTGGAAGAAGCGCCCAAGATGGAAAGCAGGTTGGGAGCAAACACGACGCCGACGACGGCGATCGGCACCGCCAAAAATATGCCCAACGCAATCGCCTGCACCGCGGTCTTCGCCGCCCCATCGGCATCCTTCTCGCCGATCCGTCGGGCGACCATCGCCGCCGCAGCCATCGAGACGCCGATTGCCACTGCGTAGATGATGCTGAGCATCGACTCGGTGAGCCCTACCGTTGCGACAGCATCCGCCCCGAGCTTGGAGACCCAGAACACGTCCACCACGGCGAACACCGACTCCAGGACCATCTCCATCACCATCGGAATCGCGAGCAGGAGAATGGCGCGCCCGATGGAGCCCTCGGTGAAGTCCTGCCGCGAGCCGCGAAGGGCTTCTTGGACGGATCTCCAGAATGTCCTCGATCGCTCAGCTGTGGATACTGCGGATTGGTCTGGTACTTCGAGGGAAGCGCTCATTGGCAATCCACCTAAGATGCGAGGTTTTGAAGATCGTCGCGAAGTCAGGCCCAGTCGGCTTCTTTGGGAAGGCCTCGGCTCCGGCTCAGCGACTCAGGGACGCGGACGATTTCTCAGGGGGCGATGCTGCAGTCCGCCACTTGGACGCCTGCGCCGGTCATGATTCCCCCGAGCAAGTGCTGGCGAAAAAGTGGCTCACTGTAGCTCTCCTCCGTATGCCCGAGGGCGGTGTACCACGACCTCCCGCCGCCGGCAACATCGTGACACCAGGCGATCGGATGATCTCCCATGTCACCGCCCTCGTAGCTGCTCTCGTCCATGGTCGCCAAAACGTGCACGTTGCCTCTGGGGTTGGTCTGGAAGTTGTACCATTCGTCCGTGCGTTGCCACGGCTGCGGCAAACTTGCGGTGGAGGAATGATTCGCGTCCTCGATTTGAATGCTGGCGGGTTGAATCGAGGGGTGGCTGCGGAAAAAAGTCCCAACCAGGTCTCCGTACCAGGCCCAGTCGTACTCAGTATCCGTCGCAGAGTGGATTCCGACGTAGCCATTTCCGCCTTCAATGTAGCGTTGAAAAGCGGCCTTCTGGCCGTCGTCGAGGATCGTCCCGGTCGTGCTCAGGAAAATCACCACTTGATAGTTGCTCAGGTTGTCGTCGGTGAAGAAGCTCGAGGTCTCGGTGGCGTCCACGTTGAAGCTGTTCGCCGCCCCAAGCTCAGCGATGGCGTCGATTCCGTTGGGGATGGAGGTGTGGCGATACCCGGTCGTTTTCGAGAAGATCAGCGCCGAGAAGATGGCCCCCTTGGCGTGTGCAGCTCGCTTGAATACTTGCGGGCTCGGAGAGCAGGCGGATAGAGCGGCGGCAAGAACCAGAAACAAATGAGAGCGTTTCATCGCCGTCCTCCTCCGCAAGCCTCGCTGCATATAGGCAACTCCACTGCCTGCACGCAAGCGCCTCCTTAGGCCGAGCCGTCGCTTCGAGTGGCGTCTTTTCTTTACTGGAGAACAGATGCGGCCCGAAAATCGCCGCGCTTGTGGTGACTGGCACCATGGTTGCGCCTGCGCTCGAAGAGAACGAGATCGAGCTGTACATCGGCCATTGGGGAGCGCAGTCGGGCACGATGTGGATTGACCGATCTAATCGAGCGCGCGGTGTTTGATGTGCTGCGGGAACAGGCCAGGCGGGTAAATGATCTTTTTAAACCCAAGACCTTTTTCATGCTTCACGACGAGATACGCGTCGCAAACTGGTGTCGCGCTTGTCAGATGCGAAATGTTTCAGCGGGAAACTACTGGCCGAAAACGTGGCTCAATGCATCCGAATTCTTAAACAGATCAACCCCGCCGCAAACATCGTCGTTTGGTCGGATGCTGGCCGCAAACGCAAAGACGCCGTGACGGCTGCATCCAACCCTCCTGCATCCAGGCTGCGCGGGTGGAACGGTGGGATTCTTCCGCGCGTCCTCAGAGACTGGCCGACCTTCGCCTGAAAAGCGAAACGGCGCATTCAAATGCGCCGTCCGGTGAGACGCCAAACCAGAGCTGAAGATCCTCGATCGCTCGATCCCGCTCAGGCCGAGCAGGTCGAGCGCTCGGAGGAGAAAGGAGGGCACGGAGTACCGTCGACTGCAGCCGCCTTACCCTGCCCTCCTGGGTCAGATGGCTCGAAGGTGAACCGCAGTACGCGACAATCGAGGTGGGTCGTTTTAGTTGATTCGGCGCGGTTGGTTGGGTTTCTCTTCCCTTGGATCGGGCAGCCCGTCGTGAATCGCAGGAATGGACTTGATCCGATCGCGGGCGATCTTCCAGCCTTGCTGTACGATCCAGGAGAGTGAGCGATCGAGTCGCACAGCCTCCTGCTGAATCTCCTTCAACATCTCTTCAGGGAAATACAAAGATTGCTTTCGCTTGTCTGTATTGGACATCATCTCCTCCGGGTTAAACTGCAGAGCCTGCACAGGGAATACAATCGCGTATCTTCGCTCAAAAAGACCGCGAAAGGGAGTTTTACTATGCTTTCGGATTTCACGGTATTTTGCAGAAACCAAAACCGGGGTTACAATCGCTCACATGATCGCACTTAGTCTGGCATTAGCGGTGGCTCTCTCCGCTGCGCCGAGCGCGTCCGCGCCGAAGAAGACGCAGCTGAAAATCGAAGTGAAGCCGGCGTCTGCAGTGGTCTACGTCGACGGGAAGAAACGAGGCACAGGCGCCAAACCAATCGTACTCCCGGTGGAGCCAGGCAAGCACACGATTCGGATCGTCCACAATCGCGACGAGCATCAAGAGGTGATTGTGGTGAAAAAAGGCGAGACCACCAAGTGGAGCTGGGCTTTCGAGGACGACCGGAAGAGCACCCAGCCGGTGCAGCCGGAGCAGGAAGGCAGCCCACCCAAGGAAGGCGCCGGTCCGCCCAAGGAGGGCGAGGAACCGGGCAAAGAGAAATAATCGAGGCGCTCAGTCCTCAGCGCCTGGATCGCCCGACGAGCAGTAGAGCAATAGCGAGCAGCATCCCCGACGTCGAGGCGATCATTCCGAGCTTCAAGCGCGGCGTCCGGTACTCGAAGATGACTTCGTGATCGCCGGCGGGCATCTCCACTCCTCGGACCGCCAGCATCGCCGGGTGAATAGCGGTGGCCCTGCCGTCAAGCCGCGCGGTCCAGCCCGGCGCGTACTCGTCAGTGAGCACCAGCGCGCAGGGCGCTTCCGATTGGACGCGCAGGCGGATTCGCTCGGGTTGGTTCTCCACCCAGGTCACCCGGCCGGCTGACGCCTGCATCGCCGGACCCTCCCAGACGATGGGAGACTCCAAGCGGTTTACTGATTCGAGCAAAGACAGGGCGTCCGCCGGCCCCTTCGCCGGAATGGCGGCCGAGGTAAACGCCCGCGGGCGGCACGGCACCTCGAGCAGCTTGATTCCCAGCTGCGCCTCGCTGGCGATGATTTTCTCACCGGCCGCGGGGACGCGATCCCAATCCCCGACCCTGAAACAACCATTCAAGAGCGCGCCCCAGCGAAGCGCATTGGCGTCGTTATTGCCCAGCAACAACACGTGCCGAACGAGCGCCGCCCCGAGATTGGTGTTGATCCCGGTGATGCGGTGCAAACCGGAGGCGTCCGCCTTCAAAAAATGCATCATGGCGCTCACGAAGCGCTCCCGCCACGGCCCGGTGACCGTGGATGAAAAGACGAATTCAGGCTCGGCGATGACGCGGCCCAGAGGCTCAGGAGGTGCGGCTGTCGCCCAGATCGCTTTCACGAAGTTGTTCGGGACCTCGAGCAGTGCCCGGTCGACGAGCGGCAAGTGCTGTCCATTCCCGTGCCAGAGCTCTGCGGCTACCAGCACCGGCAGCGCTCGAAATGCCAACGGATGCCGCAGCGTGAGAAAGAGACTCAGCCCCGCCGCCAAGAGCAGCACAGCGGTCCAGCCCAAGCCAGCCGCCCACGCCCCGTTCAAGTAGTCCGCCGTGGCGGCGTCGTCGAGCGAGCGATTCACCAAAGCCCACGCGAGCTGAGCAGCGCCGTGTGTGGCACAAAGAGCCGACAGCACCGAGAGGCACAGGGCGGCGACGAGCAGGCCCACGCTCCACGGCCGCAAGCAACGGCGAAGGCGGTCGGTTCCGAGCGCCACCAGGGGACACAGTCCGAGCCAGAAAAAGGCGAGATAGCGCTCGGGATACCTGAATCGGGTCAGCATCCAGATCGCTCGCTTCGCCAACGGCAGCAGCCCCCCGCGGTCTCCCAACGCGAACCAGAATCCAAGCAGCGCGACAGCCGCAAATCCGTAGCCCAACCGCGATCGGGCGCCAAGCCCGGAGATCGCCAACGACAGCGCGATGCCCCCCGCAAAAAGGGTGGTCGCAAACATCGCGGTGCCTCCGTTGAACAACTGGCTCACCACCTGCCGGCGGATCGGATCCGGTACGTACCCCGGGATCAGCAACTCCGGAATTCGCATCGGATGAAGGGCCCAACTGAGCCCCATCGTCGGCGAGGGCCGACCCACCGCGCGCACCGACTCCGCAGCTACCGCCGTTGCAGGGATCAGCTCGATTCCAACCAACAGCACGGCAATACACCCGCCAAGCGCCATCAGTCCCGCACCGCGCCAACTGAACGCATCCAACAGCGCAATCGCGAGCAAGCTTGAGGCGAGGGAAAAGCTCACCGCATCGCCGGCGAAGAACACCAGGCTCCAAATCGCGCCCAGCAGCGCCGCGTCCTTCAAGCGGCGCTTGCGGGCGACTCGGATTGCCGCCCACCCCACCCAGGGCAACGCGCAGTGGCTCATCGCATAGGCGATGATGCAAGAAAGCCCGAGCGCGTACCCTCCGAAGCCGAACGCGAATGCGGCGGCGACCGACGCTAGCCGCGACGCAGGGAGGATTCGCGCCAGATGGTAGGCTCCGACGAGGCC
Source organism: Myxococcaceae bacterium (assembly GCA_035262305.1). Taxonomy (GTDB): domain Bacteria; phylum Myxococcota; class Myxococcia; order Myxococcales; family Myxococcaceae; genus DATFTC01. The sequence continues at coordinate 11,724 of DATFTC010000199.1, forward strand.
GAGCAGGTACGCGAAGAGCAGCGAAAGCTTCTCCGCAGTCGCCGCCTTGAAGGGCAAGAACAAGAAAGTAAACGGATGAAATGTGCCGAGGGCGATCTGGCCGATCACCGGCACTCCGAGCGACTCGTAGGGATACCACTGAGGAAGCTCACGCTTCAGCAGCCGCTCGCGGGCGTACTGACGCAGCGGAATATTGGTGACCAGATGATCTCGGTAGTATGGAACGCCGCTGCTGACGAGCTGCGGACCGAAGAACAAAAGCCAGCCCCCGAGCAATAGAAGCCTTGCGCTCGAGCGGGTCAAGTCGGCGGCCCTGCGTTCCGCCGCGAGGTCGATCGACGCTCTCAGCTCGGGTCGGTTCGCCACCGGCCGTTCACGCCGAGCGAGCAAAGACAGTCACCTCGCCGCTATCCGCTCTTACGCCCTTTGCGGGGCCGCGGAATGTTGTACGCATCCAGTCGCGTGCTGAGAGTCTGTCGAGATATTCCCAGTGCGATCGCCGCGCGAGATTGATTCCAGCCGCACTGGTCCAGCGCCGCGAGGATTCTCCTTCGTTCGGGATGCTCGCTGCCGCGTTCTGCGTCGTCGGTGCCCGGGGCGTCCTCCGCCAAAGCAGGCGGGGCTTTGGCCAGCGCTACTTTGGCAATCGGGATGTCCTTTGCCTCGATGCATGGACCGCTGCACAACGCAAAGGCCCGTTCAACCACGTTGCGCAGCTCGCGAATATTGCCCGGCCAGCGGTACTGCATGAGCAACTCGATCGCCTCGGGCGAAAGCGTCCGCGAAGGAAAACCAAAGCGGCGCGAAGCCTCCAACGCGAAGCTGGTTGCCAGCCCGGGGATCTCGGAGATGCGCTTTCTCAGCGCAGGGATCTCCACCGAGATTCCATTCAGCCGGAAGTAGAGGTCCTCGCGAAATTTGCCCTGAGCGACCTCCCCCTCGAGATCGCGGTTGGTGGCGGAGATGAAGCGAACGTCCACCGCGCGAGCCCTCAGTCCCCCCACCGGCATCACTTCCCGCTCCTCGAGGACGCGCAGCAGCTTGGGCTGCATGCCGATGGGCAGCTCGCCAATTTCGTCGAGCAAGACGGTGCCACCGGACGCCGATTCGAGCAATCCTCGCTTGGCTTGAGTCGCGCCGGTGAAGGCGCCCTTTTCGTAGCCGAACAGCTCACTCTCGAGCAGGTTCTCCGGAAAGGCGGCGCAGTTGAGCTCCACCATCGGGCCCTCGGAGCGATTCGAGCGGCGATGCAACTCGGCGGCGATGAATCCCTTGCCCACGCCCGTTTCACCCAACAGCAGCACGCTCAGATTGCTGCGCGCGATCCGATCGATGAGCCGATTGATCGCCTCCATCGGACGCTCGCCGGGCATGGGAACGATTCCCGCGGCGCCCCGAGGCCGCGATCTGCCCTGAACGATGAGCAGGGTGGTGCCGATCTCCACCACGTCGCCGGCTTCGATCTCCACCGTTTGTCCCGAACCCACCCGAACTCCTCGAACGTAGGTGCCGTTGGCGCTGCCGAGGTCTTCGAGCGTAAGCCTTGGGCCCACGTGCAAGAGCGCGTGTCGACGCGAGATCGCGGGATCGAGCAGACAGATGCTCGCCTCCTCTGACCGGCCGATCGAGACGGTACCGGAAGTTGGAAGCTGGTGGGTGGCGGCGTTTTCATTGCCGACGATGACCAGCCGGAGACCTTCCATGCCCGACCGATAGGGGGCCGCAACGGGCAGGGTCGTCTCCCAGTCCTTCGGCATCTACGCAGCGAATGTTATTTGGACAGGGCGGAAAACTCCATGTCCCGCGGGCGTGGGATAAGGAACCGCGACTCGCACGTTGTGCGCATCAACTGCGAGCGCACTACAGCTTCAGCCCAGCCTTCGCGCAGGCTCCGACACGTCACCTCGCTGGATTGATCTCTTGAGCACTGGCGACGCTCTTCTTCGTACGCTGTGCGACCTTCGTCTCAGCGCCTTTCGAAGTCTTTGAACGGCGAGCGGACGTCTGATCTGCGCTGCGGGGCTGCTCTCGCTCACTTCGGACGGTCGACATACAAGCGCATGATTCGGCCATCAGTGCGTCGCTGCAGTCGTCGGCACGGACGAGCGAGCTGGCGAAGAGAGAACACAGTGCGATCGAGAGAAAAGAACTCCTTACGGCATTCATCGTTGCTCCTTTTACGTTGGCGATCACGCCTCGACGGATGCAGCGCCCGCAGTGCATGAATCGAGCCGGGGGTCTGGCGATTGAAATCAGGGGGGTACGCCTCGCGTCGCGTTGCCGACAGGCAACACCTCCAACGGATCCGTTGCCAATCGACAACGCGAACGCAGCCTTTGCGATTAGCGGGCTACTTCTTTGACAGCAAGTCCAGCGCCACGACCGTCAGCGCCGAAACGCCCGTGCGAATGGTCCGCTCGCGATCCGGAGCCCACTCGGAAGAATGCAGTGAAGGAAGAGGCGTTCCGCTGGCCGTCGCCTTCTCGTACTTCTGAGGCTCCACCGCGCCCAAATCGAACATTAGCGCCGGCACGCCTGCCCGACCGTACGCAGCAAAATCCTCGGCACCCATCTTCGGTGAGATTTGGGTGACGTTGGAATCGCCGAATGCCCTGGCAAGCGTAGCGGCGACGCGCTTGGTGAGCACTGGATCGTTGTAGGTTGCCGGCGTCGATTCGGTGACTTCGACGATCGGCTCCTTCGGCGCGTTCGCGGCCGCGGCCTCCGCCTTGGCGATTCGCGAGATCCCGGAGAGCAGCTTCTTTCGCACCTCGTCCGTATACGAGCGCACCGTGAGCAGCAGCTTGACCTCGTCGGGAATGATGTTGTTCTTCGAGCCGCCATGAATCGACCCGACGGTGATGACCGCCGGATCCAGTGGATTCCTTTCCCTCGCGACGATCGTTTGGAGAGCCAAGACGATCCGAGCGGCAATCAGAACCGGATCGATGGTCTTGTGAGGGTACGCACCATGGCCGCCGCGGCCAAAGACAGTGATGTTCACCGAGTCGGCGGCGGCGAGAAAGAATCCAGGCGCATAGCCGATGGTGCCGGATGGCAGCTCCGCCGAGTCGTGCAGAGCGACCGCATAGGTGGGCTTGGGAAACTTGGTAAAGAGCCCGTCTTTGAGCATCCCTTCGGCGCCGTTGACGGTTTCTTCGGCGGGCTGGCCGATCAGCATCAAAGTCCCTCGCCAGCGGTCCATCATCTGCGCGAGCAGGGTGGCGGCCCCGAGCAAGGTGGTCATGTGCAGGTCGTGGCCGCACGCGTGCATTACCGGTACGGCTGCTCCCCCTGGCCCTTTGACGGTGACCTTGCTCGCATAGGGCAGTCCGGTCCTCTCCTCGACCGGGAGCGCATCCATGTCCGCGCGAAGCATCAGCGTCGGTCCGCTTCCATTCTTCATCAGCGCCACCACCCCGGTGCCGCCCACTCCGGTCGTCACCTGGTATCCCAAGCGCCGGAGGCGATCGGCGAGCTTGGCAGCCGTCTTCTCTTCGTGGCCCGAGAGCTCGGGGTTTTGATGCAGATCGATATAGAAGGCGTCCAGCCCGGAATAGATGGGATCGAGGTTGGGAATGGACGCGCTTGTCTCGAGCGCAGTCGAGGGGGCCGATTCCGCAGCCAATGCGGCCGACAATGCCGAGCCGAAGCTGACCGCGCAGACGACAACGAACAGTTTTCGCATCAGTTAATCCTCTTGGGGACGGCGGAAACTAGTCGGCCGCTTGCGCAGATTCCAGCAGAGACTGAGCGGGTGGGGGCATGCGTCTGCGGACTTCTGGGTGTAACGTCGATCGTCGACGTCCAGCGCGAGAGGGTGCCCCTTTGCTGCGAAGTTCGCCGGTCCCGTTGCAGCAACCAAAAACCGTCAATCCAGCCGTAAGCAAGTTCTGGTTTGGACTGTGCCTGATCTCTTCGTGCACCTCGACTCTTCCTTCGGTATCGCCGCCCCCCGAGGCAAGCGCGATCAAGCTGAGCAATCCTCCTTCCGCCGAGCTTGTCGACGCGGCCGAGCGCGGCGACCTTTCTGAGACCATCCGCTTGCTCGACCGAGGCGCCGACGCGAATTCCCGCGACCAGGAGCGGGCGACCGCCTTGATGAAAGCTGCCCAGAATGGACACGTTCAGGCCGTCGAGGTTTTGCTGGCGCGCGGAGCTGATCCAAGTCTTACGAACCAATCGGGCGCCACCGCGTTGATGTGGGGCGTGGGCAACTTGCGAGTTGTCGAGCTCCTTCTTGACCATGGAGCAGATCCCAACGCGAAGCCAGCCAGCGGCCACGCCGCTCTCGTCATCGCTGCAAATTCGGACGGCACGAGCGACGTCGCCAAGCTCCTCATCAGCCGCGGCGCCGATGTGAATGCCGCATCGGTTAGGGGTTTCACACCGCTTCAGTCCGCCGGCTTTAGCGCTGATCCGGCCTTGGTGCAGTTGCTTCTTGAAAAAGGCGCCGACGCGAAGGCCTCAAATCGCGCGGGATGGACTGCGCTTCACGGTGCCGCCGCGATGGGAACTATGGCCATCGTCCAAGCGCTGCTCGACGCGGGCGCGACAGTCGACGCTGAAGCAGTAAGCGGCATTACCCCTTTGATGTGGGCTGCCGCCGGCGGTTCATCAGACGTCGTTGAGTTGCTTCTTCGCCGAGGAGCTAAAGTCAGGGCGCGTGAGACATTCCACGGCGGCACGCCGCTGATCTGGGCCGCAGCTTCGGGGAGCGCCGAGAATGTCAGAAAACTCCTCGCTGCAGGCGCCAACGCGAAAGCTCGCGACGATGATGGCAACACCGCTTACCAGTGGGCGGTCAGACAGGGCGACGCTTCGGTTCTGAAGCTCTTGGGAAGGGCAACGCCCCCTGTCCGACATCAGGATACGGTGGGTGCCACAGTTGGGAACAACAATGCCGACGCCGCGATTTTGCGCAGCCTGCCGCTACTCCAGCGGAGTAGCTCGACATTCGTGTCCAACGCCGCCGAGAATTGCGTCTCCTGCCACCACCAGTCCCTGCCCGCGCTGGCATTCCAATTTGCGCGCGAGCGAGGCTTTGCGGTCGAGGAGAAAGCCCTTGAGGACATCGCCTCAGCCACTCAGGCGGAGTTAGCACCAAGGCGAGAGCAGCTGATGCTGGGGGTCGGAGTGCCCGATCCGCTCGACCCTGCTTATCTGTTGCTCGCGCTGGGAGCGGCAAAGCGAAAACCCGATCGAACGAGCGACGCCCTGGTTCATTTTTTGACCTTGAAACAGCGCCGGGATGGACGTTGGAGCGCTGCGCTCCACCGTCCGCCGATCGACGACACCGACTTCACATCGACCGCCATCAGCCTGAGAGCCCTGGCGCTTTTTGCACCCAGCGCTCGGCGTGCGGAAATCTCAGACCGGATTAGGCGAGCCACAAAGTGGCTGGAGACCGCCGAGCCCAAAACGACAGAGGAGCGCGCGCTGCAGCTTCTTGGTCTCGCTTGGGGAGATGCCGGCGGGATTTCGCTCGAACATCGAGCCTCCGAGCTTCTGACGATGCAGCGCGATGACGGCGGCTGGAGCCAAACGCCAGGATTGTCGAGCGACGCTTACGCCACGGGCGAGGTCCTGGTCGCTCTTCACCAATCAGGCCAGTTACGTGCTGGGGATCCGAAGTTCAAGCATGGAATTGCTTTCCTGCTCAAGACGCAATTGCCGGACGGCTCCTGGTTCGTTCAGACGCGAAGCTTGCCCGTTCAGCCTTATTTTGAAAGCGGATTCCCTCACGGAAAATCGCAGTTCATCTCCTGCGCGGCTACGTCTTGGGCCGTGATGGCGCTCGCGCTCTCGGTTCCAACTAAGACAGCACAGAAACAATGATCCGTCGGGTCCGTGGTCCATCGAACTCGCAAAGAAAGATGTTCTGCCAGGTGCCGAGCGCCAGCTCGCCGCCGGAGATCGGGATCGCCTCCGACGGCCCCACGAGCGCCGATTTAATGTGAGCGGCGGCGTTGTTGTCGATGCGGTCATGCAACCAGCCGTCGTGCTCGATGATCATTTTTCTGAGCGCGCTGAGGAAATCCGTTCCGATATTCGGGTCGGCGTTCTCGTTGATCGTCACCGCCGCCGTGGCGTGAGACGTAAACACGCTGCACAGACCGCTTTCGGCTCCGGATTCCGAAACGATGCGCCGAACGTGATCGGTTATGTCCAGTACCTGATTGTGCGCCGCGGTTCGCACCTGAAATGTCTTTTGGAAGCACGCCATTGATTTGCTTTGGCAACAGGTGCTTTTGCCGCCTTACTTCATCGTTGCAGCAGCGGCGATGGCGCATTTGCCGTCATTCTCGCTGAGATCGCCTGATACGCCGATCGCCCCGACGAGCTTGCCCTCGACCATCAAAGGCACGCCGCCCTCGACTGGAACCGCGCCCTCGAGGCCGAGAATGCGCAGACCAACTCCTCCGGCTGCGACCGAATCTTGAAACGCTTTCGTCGGTCTTTTGAACAGCGCCGCCGAACGCGCTTTGCTGATAGCGACCGTGGCGCTGCCGAGCTGGGTAGTGTCCATCTTCTCGTAATAGATCAGCGTGCCCGCGGGATCGACCACTGCGATCGCCATGTGCCAGTTGTTCTTGTGCGCTTCGGCGGCAGCCACCGCAGCTGCTTTCTTCGCCGCCTCCAGGCTGATCGCTGGGCCTATTGGAATCGCGTAGGAGCTGGCTGCGGCTGGTGCGGGAGTTGTTGCGGCGGGCTTGGGATCGGCGGCATTTGAAACAGTCGAGATAAACAGAGCGATACAGCTTATTGCTACCGCGGTGAGCAATTTGCGCAGTTTCATCGGTTGCCCTCTCGTTGTTTGAGCCGCGACCCGGACTGGGCCGCGTGCGGGTGCTCTTAACACAGGGCCGGTCTGCTGATTAACGATCATTCTTCGCCCACCCCGGTAGGGATGAGCTGAACGATGCGATGCAGAAAGCGTGGGAAGGTGAAGAGCGTCGCGCCCACAAAGGCCGCACAAGCGATCCCCAGCCATAGCTTGAAGTTCGGCGGGTCCATCTCGACGAGAATCCGGGCTCCGAGCGCCACCGCCAAACAGCCCCACCCGAGCCCGAGCTGCCGCGCACTCACCTGCAGCCGCCGGTCCGCGCCGTGCGAACCGGTCGGTAAGACGTATGTCGAAATCACGAGCACCAGGGTCGCAAAGCAACCCAGGTAGATGACGTGCATTCCGGCGCGGCGGCTCTCCGGAATAAGCGCGACCCACGCATTGCCCACTGGCAGCATCCAGAGCGCGATCCGCGCCGCGCGTCCCCGTGCGCCGGCCATCTTGGACAAGGGCGGCGAGCGCACCAGCCACAGAACGATAAGAAGCGTCACCGCAGCGCGTAGCGCGAAGCCAAGCGGCACAGAGACAAGCTGACCGACCCAAAAGCTGGCGAAGAAAACTGCAGCGGCAAAAGCATGCGCCGCGTACGCCAAGCCGGCGCGCCGCGCAGCAGCCTGCTTTGCGTCGGCCTGCGCCGCGGAAGGGAGCAAACCGGCGACGCCCAGAGCCAGGCCGGTGAAGAGGCCCTGCGTTAGCAGCGATCGCCCCACCTCGTGCAGCCAAAACCAGTCCTTTCCCGAAGCTTCGGCGAAGGCGGCGAGGATTGCTCCCGCGGCGCCCATGATCAGAGCGAGCGCGATCCAGACGGTGCTCTGCGCCGAGCGGCTCAGCTCCGCTGGCGACTTCAAGCGGCGAAGGGAAAACTCGAGCACCACTCCGATTAGAATGAGCCAGGCGATCTGTCCGAAAACCCACTTCTGCAGGGCAGCGCAAATCACAATCGCGGTTGGCGCAGCGAGCGCAAGCGATATCTGCCAAGCGGCGGGCGGCGGAGTTGCAGTGCGCCGGGGCAGAATCGTGAACAAAAACCCAACCGCGAAGCAGCTCAGGAAGCCCTCTATCTCCGCAAGAGGGTGAAACATCGAACGGAAGACGATCGAATGGAAAATCGGACGGTAGGCGTCGGTGAGTCCCAAAGCAAAGAGCAGCCAGGGCAATACCCCCGCGCCGGCAAGAAGAGCTCCGAGCGGAAACAGCAGCCGATGAGCCTCGCCTCGAAGATGGCTGTTCTTGGTTGTTCTTGTCTCGACGACCGCCGTCTACGCCTCCGGGCGCCAGCGACCTTGCCCGAGGGCCGACAACGGCGCAAGGGCAATGCTGTCGAGGGCGCCCGACAGTCGCTGCGCTTCATCCGCGTCACCCGCGCGCATGGGTGAAGATGCGCCCCGCTGCTGCGACGAAACCACTCCGTACCGCGACGCAGTCCGCCCCGACCCGCCGCGATTGGCCCTGCGTGGTTGACGCGTGAATTGCCGAAGACGGGCCCGAAGCTTAACCTCGTCGGCATCAGAGGGTTAGTTCATTCGCGGCCGCGGGCGGAGTCTCCGATGATGCGCATTGCGCGCTGATCTACAAAACGGACCTTCGCCCGCTGCCGCGTCTGACATCGCGCCGGGGCTGATTCATGCGCGAGACCTCGTTGCTTTAGCGGGCTCTTCGTTGGTTGTTCCCGCCGCGTTATCGGCCCAGCCGTGCAGCAGCCGCGGCGAAAAAAGTCCGTTCGTCCGAACCTCAGGGGTCAGCTCTAAGCATTAGGTGCCGTGAGGCCGTATGAGACGCAGACCGCGCCCCGCAGGCGGCGTGCTGTTCCAGGGAACGTTCGCCTTTCCATTTGGAGGATGACCCGCACCCTGCCAAAACACGGTTTCCAAAAGCAATGTGACCCCAGATCAGGAACATGTGGCGCAGCTTTACCGCAGGGTCGGGCCGACGATCTACCGCCGGTGTTTGCGAATGCTCAAGTCCCGCGAGGCCGCCCAGGACGCTACACAGGAGGTGTTTTTGAAAATCTTGAAGAGTCCACACCGCTTTCAGTCCGATGAGGCGCTGCTCCCGATCATTTACAAGACGGCGACTCATCATTGCTTAAACGCGGTGCGCGATGCCGCGAGGCGAGACCAAAAGCACGTCACCTACGCGTTTGCCTCAACCGTCTCAAGCGACAACTACCCGGATCGCCAGCTTAGCCAGCAAGTGCTGTCGCGCTTCGACCTGAAGACCCAAGCAATCGCGGTGGGCGCCCTGGTCGACGGGATGGAGCAAACGGAGCTGGCCAGCGCGCTTGGACTGTCTTCAAAGACGATCTCGCGAAAGCTGACGAGGTTTTTGACCAATGCAAGGAAATTCATTGAACGGACTGATTCATGACTGCGCGCTGCCCTTCTGATTTCGCTCTCGAGGCCCACCTGCTCACCCACGGCCACGCCGATTGCAGCCCGCACGTGGAGCACTGCGCGCATTGCCAAGCGCGTCTGGTCCGGATGGAGCAAGAAGGAAGCGAATTCCATAGGTCGGTGTTCCCAGCCACGATCGACAAGGTGCTCGCCGCTCGACGACAAGTCCGGCCTTTCTGGGCGCGGCCTGCGCTGTGGCTTCCGGCAGCAGGCATTGCGGCTTCCATTTTTCTAATCGTGCGCACTGCCGGTCCGGGGTCCGATTACGTCGGCCTCAAGGGACGGGCGATCGAGCTTTCCGTCTTCGCCAAGGATTCCGGCCCGGTCAAGTCAATCTCGGACGGGGCGCTCGTCGCGGCGGACGCCGAACTGAGATTCAAATTTCGCACCGAGCAGCCTTGCCGGCTTTGGGTCATCTCGGTCGACAGCTCGGGCGAGGTGTCACGACTGTATCCGGCGGAGGGCGCCGACGGCGAGCTCGCCGCGGGCACGACGGAACTGCCGGGCGGCGCGTTTTTGGATGGCAAAGCAGGGCCTGAACGCCTCTTTGCGATCTGCACCGCCGGCGGGCTGAGCTTCGATGAGGTCGCCAAGGCCGCGCGCCGCACGATTCAGCTCGGCGAGCCGTCGGTCAGAGCCGCAAAGTCCATCACTGGACTGCCATCCGGGACGCTCCAAACTACCCTGCTGCTGGAGAAGCGAACGAATCAACGGTAACGACTGGAATGGGCGGCATGCCGGGCCTCAAAGGCGGCGCCCGGCCACAAGAATATTTGTCCGTCCGAAAGGTTTTAAGAAGGCTATCGGCGCGAAGATAAGGTAGATTCGCCGGCCTGCTGACGGAGGGATCCTCCTGCAACCAGAGATGGCAATGAGGGCACTGCTGATCGGGACCCTCCTCGTTAACGGGGCGGCGCATGCTGCTGACCGCTTTGCCATCGTGATCGGAAGCAATGAAGGATCCGTTGGGAGAGCCAAGCTGTGGTTCGCGGAGCAAGACGCGGAGCACTTTGCCAAGACGCTGATCGAGCTTGGCGAGCTGCCCAAGCAGAACGTCGTACTGCTGCGGGCGGCCACAGTTCGAGACGTACGCGACGCTTTTCAGCGAATCGAAGCGAAAGTGAAGAAGTCCCGAGGGGCGGGGAATCACGCGGTGTTGGTCATCTACTTCTCGGGACACGCAGATCTCGCAGGGCTCGAGTTTAAGGATGAGCAACTTCCATACCATGAGCTCCGTTCGCTGGTGACGCGCTCCCTCGCAGAAGTGAAGGTGGCAATCGTCGACGCCTGCGACGCCGGCGCGCTGACGCAGCTGAAGGGCGCTACCGCCGCGCCTCAGGTCACCTTCCCGCTGCCGAAGGAGGAAGAGGTCGAGGGAGTGGCGTTCGTCGCCTCGACTTCGGCGGGCGAGCCGGCGCAGGAATCGGCGGCGCTGGGGGGAAGTTTTTTCTCGCATCACCTCGAGGTCGCCCTCCGGGGCGCGGGGGATTTTGACAAAGACGGACGAGTGACCTTGGCGGAAGCGTTTCAATACGCCGCGCAACGGACGACCTCGGGCACGTTTGGGACGCAAGCCGGACCCCAGCATCCGACCTATGCGTTGCGAATGTCCGGGCGCGGCGACGTCGTTCTCACCGATCTTCGCCGAGCTGAAGCCCACCTCAAGCTGCCGGCAGACCCCCGAGCGCAATACTTTCTCCGTGGCCCAGCCGGCTTTGTCGCCGAAGTACCTGGCGCTGCAGCTCCCTTAAATCTCGCCCTTCCCGCTGGTGATTACCTCGTCGAGCGCCGGTCCCAAGGGGAGCGTCAGGCGGCACAGTTCCAATTGGCGAAAGGCGACAATCAGGATCTACCGGCGCTCGGGAAAGTCGAATACGAAGTCGCCAGCAGCAAAGGGGGGCCGCGCACTTTCGAGGTCTTCGCCGGTCCTGCGCTCTCCGCTCCGGTCCTCGGTGGTCCGGACCGCCATCCCGAGGCTCCGTTTGAGGCTCAGTTCGGCTGGGCTCCCGGCGGCCGCATCGGCGGCGCTTACAGCCTCGGACCGTGGCGGTTTCGGCTGCATTTGGAATACATCCAGAGTTTTGTCGACTTGCCCGACCCGAGTGGGGGTCGCAATCACGTCGGATTTCGATCGGTGAACGCCGTCGCTGCCAGTCTGCTGTCTTTGGTACAAACCCCGGTGCAGTTTGAAGTCGGGCCCGAGCTTGGATACATCAATTGCTTCGGCGAATCCGGCCGCTTCGACCATTGTTATCGGCCGCAGGATTTCAGTGCAGGCATCGGCATGGCGCTCTCGCTTCCGCTGGGGCCATTCAAGGTCGGAGTCGAGTCGGACATTGGCGTTCTTCACTTGAACCCGACCGCCGTATACCCAAGCGTGAATATGGCCGTCGTCGGCTCATACAGGTTTTGACACCGGCACCGTTCACTTCCGCCCTTCTTTCGGATCGAAGGAGACGACCTGCACGTCGATTCCCTGAGCCTCGCGAACCAACCGCAGATCGGTGGTGAGCTTGAAGAAGCTTCGCCACTTCGGCAGGTGCGAGCGACCGACGATGATCAACCCCACGCCGTGTGAGCGGGCAAAGTCGATCAGCGCTTGGGCGGGATCGTTTGCGTGAAGGCGAACCACCTCCGCGCCGAGCTCTCGCGCTTTGTCCATGTTGGTGAGCAGGTGGCGCTGCGCTTCGGCATCGATCAGGTGCGGAGCCTCCTGGGGAGTTTCCACGTAGACCACGAACCAATCGGTGTTGAGCCGGCCCGCCATCCGAGAGCCCCGGCGCAGAAGAATGGCGGCGCGCGGTGGAAACGAGGACAGGCACACCATCACTCGACCCAGCGCGGGGCCGGGTGCAAGCTGCTCTCCCGAGCGGCGCGCCCCCGATGCGCGGTCCAAGGTCTCCGCCACTTCGCGCAAGGCCAGCTCTCTTAAGGTCGATAGATTCTCCTGCTGGAAAAAGCTCGTCAGCGCCTGCTGTATCTTGTCCGGTGTGTAGATCTTCCCTGCCTTCAGCCGCTCCTGGAGGTCCTCCACCGCCAGGTCGAGATTCACTACCTGGTCCGCGCTTTTGAGAAAGGAATCCGGAATCGTCTCTCGGACGGTGACCCCGGTGACCCGCTCGACCAGGTCGTTCAGGCTCTCCAGATGTTGCACGTTGAAAGCGCCAATAACGTTGATGCCGGCGGCGAGCAGCTCGAGAACGTCTTGATAACGCTTTTTGTTGCGACAGAGTGGAACGTTGGTGTGCGCCAGCTCGTCTACCACCGCTACCTCTGGCTTTCGCGACAGCAGTGCATCCAGGTCCATTTCTTCGACGGTCACACCGCGGTACTCGAAGTTTCGCCGGGGTATCTGAGGCAGACCTTCCATCAGCTTCTCGGTATCGGCTCGACCATGCGGTTCAACAAAGCCCAACACCACGTCCACGCCGCGGCTGTTGAGCGCGCGCGCCTCCTCCAGCATGCGATAGGTTTTGCCGACCCCGGCGGCAAAGCCAATGTAAAGCTTCAGCCTACCGCGCTTGCGCTGCTCAATGAGCTCAAGAAAATCTTCCGGCCGCGCGCGTGTGGTTTCGGCCAGCACGAGCCATCCTTCATCGCGTAATGTTACTCAAGAAGCGTTCCCTCCTCCGGAGGAGGAGCAATTCAGAGACGCCCAACAAGCCGAATAGTACAACCATAAGAATCCAGCCGAAAAGCAGAAATCGAAGCATGGTTATCGGCGGATGGAGCGGCGATGCATAAAGAATGATGACTACGCCCCCTAGAATCGCAACCGCATGCTCAATTGCCCGTCGTCCTCGCTTCGCTCGCAGATAGGCGTCGTGTAGCCTGAGGATCTGCTGAACAGGCGCGTTCGCGTTCACGGTGAAAGATAGCAATGAGTCAGGGTGAAGGCTCATTTGGACCGCGCTTCGGCGCTCCGTTCTGGCCGCCCGAACTGCCGATCGAGGGCGAGGTTAAGGAGTAGAATGTTGACCCGGGGCTCGCCGAGAAAGCCCAGCGTGCGCGGCTCGGTTTCGGTGGCAATCAAAGTGCGGACACGGTCCGCCGCGATACCCCGGGCAGCCGCGATTCGCGGCACTTGCCACAACGCAGCCTCCGGAGACAGATGAGGATCCAAGCCGGAGCCGGACGCGGTGAGCAGCTCGGCAGGCACCGGACCTCGGGCGGCCGGATTCTCCCGGCGCAGCCGTTCCAAGTCAGTGGCCGCGCGGT
>DATFTC010000200.1:0-4531 GCA_035262305.1 Myxococcaceae bacterium
CCACCTTCGCCAAAGCGTCTTGGCCTTCGGTACCGATCTTCGCCGAGCCCGATGAAAAGAGGATCTTGTCCTTCATCTTCACCGTCATCTTTCCCTTCAGCTCGGAAAGCTCGATCGCGCCGGCTTGAATTTCGCGCTGCAAACTGCCTGCGAGTTGCTCGTACTCGGAGGACTTCTTTTCCAGCACGCCTTTTTCCTCGCTCAATTTCTTCGTCGAGGTGCTCAGCTCCTGATTTTTTTGCTGCAGCTCCTTCACCTTGGCTTCGAGCGCTTCTACTTTTCCCTGCTCATCTTTGACTTTCTGGCTGAGCTGTTGGGCTTCGAGGGCTTTCGCGTCAAACTGCTCCTTCGGGATTCCACAGCCCGCCGCAGAGGCGATCACTATGACAAGCAGCTTCCGCTTAATCATTTTCCCTCCGTAAAAAAGGGGTCCACGGCGCCCTCATACCGGTGGATCGGGACCACTTCAAAAAAAATTCCGCCGGAGCAGTGCGCCTAACTGGGAATCCCTCGTCGGGCCGACTGGTACTGGAGCGACGAATCGTTCCCGTTAGCCAATTTGTACCGCGAGCATCGACACCGATCCACCTTCGACGCCTTCGACGGGAAAGCTTGCCTTCTCTTCTGCTGTTTGAGCGCCGAGCACGTAGAGCAGAGGTAGATAGTGCTCCGGCGTTGGTGCCGACAGGAGGGCATCTCGCCCCAGCGATTCATACTCGATCAGCGGTCCGTGGTCGGCGGCGATCATCAGTTCGCGGGCGGTTTGTTCAAAGCGAACGGCCCAGCCAAACGGCTCCACGCTGTGGCGCCCCCAGGCGTAGGTGTGAAGGTTGTGCACGATATTGCCGCTCCCCATCAAAAGCACTCCTTCATCGCGCAGGGGAGCGAGGCGAGCGCCGGTTTGATAGTGGAAGGCGGGCGGTCGCGTCTCGTCGACGCTGAGCTGGACTACCGGGACGTCCGCGTCCGGAAACAGATGGCAAAGGACAGACCACGTACCGTGGTCGAGGCCCCAAGACTTGTCCCGGCCGACCGCCTCGGGGGAGAGCAGCCGTTGAATCCGGGTGGCCAGATTGGGATCTCCAGGCGCCGGATAGCGAACGCGATAGAGCTCGGGCGGAAAGCCGCCGAAGTCGTGAATGGTCCGCGGCTGCTCCATCGAGGTCACCGATACACCCGAGATGTACCAGTGCGCGGATACGGCGAGGATGGCCTTTGGGCGCGGGATCGAAGCGCCCAGCCTCGACCAGGCGCGCGTGAAGTCGTTCTCTTCGATGGCGTTCATCGGGTTGCCGTGCCCAACGAACAGCGCCGGCATTTTCATCGCGGTCATGTGCTACAGCTCGGCGGCGAATTTACCCTTTCGCTCGAATTGCCGCAGGTAGAGCGATTTCAATCGATCATACGTGTCCGCGTCCATCGCGCCTTTGTCCTCCCGAATCCTGACCACGCGAGCAAAACGCAACGCATAGCCCGATGAATATCGAGGGCTCGCCTGGATTTCATTGTACGCCACCTCCACCACGAGCTCCGGGCGGACGTGCACGACCGAACTGTCCTCGGACGTTTTGATCTCCAGCAATCGCTCCATCAAATCCAGACGTTGTTGATCAGTGAGCCCTTTGAACGTCTTTCCAATCATCTGCCACTGGTCGCCATCCCGGACACCGAGCCAGTAGTTGCTGAGAGTGCCAGCTCGTCGACCGTGTCCCCACTCGGCAGCGAGGATCACCATGTCGAGCGTCTCGGCCGGTTTGATCTTGAACCAAAGCTTGCCGCGTTTGCCGGACTGATACGGTGACTCGAGGTTCTTTGCCATCAAGCCCTCGTGGCCGGCGCGCAGGGCTTGCTGCAAGAACGCCTCGAGCTGCACGCGATCCGAGCTGACCAACCTGGACACGAGGAGCGGAGCGGGAACGAGGCGCTCGAGCCGATCCCATCGCTCGCGATACGGCCGCGCCATCCAGCTCTCCCCGTCGAGATAGAGCAAGTCGAACAAGAACAGCCGGAGGGGAATCTCCTTTCGGAGCGCTTCGACATCGTGAATTCGACGAAAGCGCCGCATCAGCTCCTGAAAAGG
Organism: Myxococcaceae bacterium; assembly: GCA_035262305.1. Lineage (GTDB taxonomy): Bacteria > Myxococcota > Myxococcia > Myxococcales > Myxococcaceae > DATFTC01. The sequence continues at coordinate 2,081 of DATFTC010000200.1, forward strand.
GAGCGGCTTTTGTTGCCCGTCGACCGCGAGCGTTTCCCCTTCGACGACCAGCGATGTGGCCTTCAGGTCTCGCGCGACTTCCACCACCTCGGGAACGCTGGCCGTCACATCCGAAAGCCGGCGGGTGAATACTCGAATTTGGTCGCCGAGCCGATGAATTTGAATCCGGGCCCCATCGAGCTTGAATTCGGCCGCCGTCTGGCCGCCGTGCTCCTGCAGGACCTCGTCGAAGTCGGTTGCGAGCGAGGCGAGCATTGGTTTCACCGGAGAGAGGATTTGCAGCGCTACCGATTGCAGCTCCTCGGCGCCCCCGCGAAGGGCAATTTCGGCAACTTTGCCCAGATTGCCCAGGAACGACTGCGCCGTGCGAACAAGCTCGGGGGAAACCTCAGCGGCATCGGCGATCGCTTCGAGCATCATGCCCTCGCTGACGCCAATGCGAAGCTCCCCGAAGATGATCGAAAGGATTATCTGGCGGTCGCTCGGCGCGCATTTTTCGAACAGCTCGGTCAGAAGAGCTCGCCGCTGTTGCACCGACTCGCGACCTCGAACGAGGGCAATCTCTTCGAAACGACGGTGAACCTCGAGGATGCTCAGAGGTTCGGAGGTCGGCAGCGTGTCACCGGCAGCCTCGAGGGCGCTGTGAGCGGTGGCGTGTCCGACGTTCAAGGCCTTTGCCTCTGCTTCGGGAAAAATGCCCGCCACCAACATCAGCACGGCCGGCGAAACCTCTTTCGGGTCGAGACTTCGCAAGAGCTCGGCGATCCGGCGCCTTTTCTCCAGGCGACTGGAAGTGTGCTCCAGCTCACGGATCAAGGTGGAGAGCGCGGCAAATGGAGTCTCGCGAGAGGGAAGGGACGGGCTGCTCTCCATGACCACTGCTGTCTACCATTGCTTCGTCGGCGTTCCTAAGGGGCCTTGACTGAATAGATCCTTTTTAAGTCGCGCGCGTTTTCTAGAGCAGCGCGGAATCTCGCGCCGAAGGTCCTCTCGAATCACACTCAGGAGTAAGCACCATGCTCATTGGCGTTCTTGTCGTCGCTCTGTTGTTGGCTGTCCCTGTTCCCGCCCACTCCGCCGAGTCGCCTGCGCCGGTTCACGCGAATCACCAGCTAGGGACGCCGGTCAGCGGCCCAGGGCAGGGCCGCACTGATCCCGATCAAGCTCGCCCGCTGCAATGGCTTCTGCACGCTCAGGGCCAGGATGGCGGCTGGGGACCGGAAGCAAATACGAAGCCGGATGTGGCCACCACGAGTCTGTCTGGGATTGCTTTGCTCCGGCTGGGGCACACGCCGTCGTCGGGTGAGCATCGAGAATCGGCGCGCAAGGCGCTGATGTTTGTGATTAGGGCGGTGGAGCGATCCCCGGCTCCCGAGGAATTCATCGAGCCGGAGGGAACTTTACCGCAGCGAAAGCTGGGACGAGGGATCGACACTTTCTTGGCCGCGCAGTTCCTCGGCGAAGCGGTCAAGCTGATGCCGGCGGGTGAAGATCGCCGCCGCGCCTCGGCCGCCCTCGAGCTGTGCGTGTCGAAAATCCAATCCGCACAGCGCAAGGACGGAAGTTTTTCCAAAGACGGATGGGCGCCTGTTCTGTCCAGCGCGTTCGCCGCCAACGGCCTCTACGCCGCTAAGGACGTGGGCGCGCGAGTTTCACCGAGCTCGCTGGCCAAGGCGGAGGACTACATGATGAAGGGCTATGATTCGGAATCGAAAACTTTTCGCACCGCGGACAGCGCTGGCGTGGCTTTGTATCAAGCAGCTGGAGCGCTGGGGATGGCCGCTCGAGCGGGGACGATGAAAGAAGCGCCGGCCGTTGCAGCGCGAGAGCACCTCGCAGATGAAGCGTTCGTCCGTGGATTTGGCAGCTACGGTGGCGAAGAGCACGTCTCGTACATGCTGAGCACCGAAGCATTTGCCAAAACGGGCGGTGACGACTGGACGAAGTGGAGCAAGTCCATCCGGATGCGGCTGGCCGCAATCCAGCGCGAGGATGGCACGTGGCGCGGCGACCACTGCATCACCAGCACATCCTTCTGCACCGCCGCCTCGCTGATCACGCTCGCCATTCGCCCAGCGAACACTCCGCAGCAGATGTAGCGCTGGACCAGCGCTCGCGAGCGTCGCCCTATCTTACGAGCACAAATTGATCACTGCCGTTCTGCAGTGTCGCCGCACCGGTGGGGGCATCGCTGGCGGAGAAGATGAGAGTGCTGGTGTCGCCGCCGTCGCCGTATCGGCTGGATCGGAAGACGCGATTGCCCACGCGCAGAACTGGAAGTTGATCGCCGACGGTAAACTTGCGATCGGCGGAGTGAACCAACAGCTGAACGCTGCTCGAAGGAGCGCCGGCTGCGGACGAGCTCGATGACACGCGCAGTGTTCCAGAGAAAGGTCCTGGTTGCGGAGGTGAGATCCCGGCGATCACCCGCGATGCGGTCAACGGCAGACC
>DATFTC010000201.1:0-19656 GCA_035262305.1 Myxococcaceae bacterium
ACAGGCGGTCTTCATGGCGCTTTCGCACGCGGCTCGGCGGCACATCCTGTTGATTCTGAGCCAGCTGGGTGGAGAGCTCCCATCCGGCTATCTCGCCTCGCGCTTCGGGCACAGCTGGCCGACCACGACAAGGCACCTGGGTGTGCTTGAAAAAGCTGGGCTTGTCGTGGTGCGGCGGCAAGGTCGGAGCAGCCATTACCGCCTGAACCGCGAGCGGTTAACCGGGGTGCTCCGCGCGTGGCTGGAGTACTTGCGTCCCCCAACTCCTGAGCAGAAGTGGGCCCCTACTGGCCCGAAATCGACGAGAGCGCTCGTCGAGAGGCACATCCCCAGAGCCGTCAAGGCCAAATCGAAAGGAAGGAAGCCATGAGCCCTGCAGCAAACCCAAAGACCCCGAAGATTTTTCGTGTCACCCTTGAGGTGGCCGACATCGACAAGGCAGCCAAGTTTTACGCGAAGCTTCTTGGCATCGATGGGAAGCGACATCCAGGTGCTCGCCACTACTTCGACTGTGGCGGCGTGATCCTCGCGGTGCTCGATCCGACGGCCGGTGGGATGACGCCTACTCCTGGGCCAAAGTCACTCTACTTCGCCGTGACTAACCTTGAAGATGTACATGGGAGAGCGAAGACGCTCAATGCGCTCGCCCCCTACAAGGTCCACGGTGAACCAGCGGGAGCGGTGACGAAGCGTCCTTGGGGTGAGCGGTCGTTCTACGTGGTTGACCCCTGGGGCAACGACCTCTGCTTCGTTGAAGAGGGAACCCTCTACACGTAAAAAGCACCGAACCCCTTCATCCCTCCACGTCCCTCCGGCTTGTCGGTGGAGCCGATGTAATTATTCTCGGGCCGAACGTCGCGTGACGTGGAACGTCCCTGCCCAAGCTGCGCTTCGCGCGAAAACAGGGCGCCCGATCAGGTTCGACGATCTGCGCCCAGACCTGTCGATCACCCATCAATCGTTCCCGCACCTGAGAAGTCGTTAAGCAATGTGCGAACGAAGCTGCTCGCCGGGTTTGCCCTCAGCGAGTCCAGCGTGCCCTCCTGGACGACGCGCCCCTGCTCCATCACGGCGATCCGATCGCCGAGAGCAGCCGCTTCTCGAAGGTCATGCGTCACGTAGAGCGCCGTGGTCTGGCGCTCCTTCAAGAGAGCGCGGAAGATCGACAGCAGCTCGCGCTTGAGGCCGACGTCGAGGTTGGACAGCGGCTCGTCGAGGAGGACAGCGCGGGGCTCGAGGACCAAAGCCCGCGCGATCGCGACTCGCTGACGCTCGCCGCCGGAAAGCTCGCCCGGGTGGCTGTGCTCCTTGCCCGTGAGCCCAACCCTTCCCAGGATTGATCGGATCCGTGCGTTGCGCTCAGAGCGCGGCACGCCCCTGGAGTTGAGGCCAAAGGCGAGGTTGCCCGCTACGCTCAGGTGAGGCCAAAGCGCAAGGTCCTGGAAGACCACCGCGAGGCCTCTTTCTTCGGGAAGCACCAGGAGCCGCCCCTCCTGACTCGCCACCTCGCCGTCGAGTCGCACAGTGCCGGTCTCTGGCGTGACGAAGCCCAGGATGACTCGCAGCACGCTCGTCTTACCGCTCCCGGATGGCCCTAGCAGAGCGAGCACCTCGCCCGGCTTGATCGACAGCGACAGCTCATCGATGACCAGCTTCCCCGCATACCTGATTCGTACGCCTTCGATCCCGATGGCTGCGCTCATGCGCGCCTCCTCCGCAGGACCAGCAGCGAGCCCCCAGCGACCACGAAGGCGGTGAGCACCACGTGCGACAGCGCGAGGGCCGCCACGACTGGCGGCGGCCCGTTCGCCTCGAGGGTAAAGATGCGAACCGGGAGCGGCTCTCGACCAGGCGGGTAGTAGAGCACTGCCGTCTCGAAATCCCGTAGGCAGAAAACCATTGCCAGCAGCAAGCCGGCGGCGACGCCCCTCAGGTTGACTGGGAGGATGATCCGCGTGAGCCGCCGCCAGAAGCGCGCGCCAGCCGCGGCCGCGGCCTCTTCGAGATGCACAGGGCTTTGAAGGACAACCGACGCCACGGCGCGAATCCCCACGACTGCATAGCGCGCGATGTAGCCGACGATCAGAATAGCCACGCTGGCGTACAGCCCACCCATCGCCGGGTGATTCCAAACCGCGATGAGGCCCACGCCGAGCACCGACGCGGGTGTCACGAATGCCAGCACCGCGAGGGCATCGAGCATCGAAGCCCCGCGCAGCCGGCGCGCAACGCCGTGCCCGAGCACCAGACCGACGGCGACGATGACAGTGGCGGCGACAACGGCCGTGCCGAGGCTGGTCCACGGCGCCAGCCCGATCCACTGTGGGAGCTGACCAAACCCCCTGCCCCGGGCTCCGCGCAGCGCGAGAGCGCCGAGCGGGAGTGCTCCAGCCACGGCAATGCTCCAGCTCACTGCGGCAAGCGCGGGATGCCAGTGACCCAGAGGGATGGGCGCGCGCGACATTCCGCGCAGGCCGGCGACCGCGAACGAGCCAGCGCCCACCAGTCGCCGCTCGAGGAAAAGCAGGCCGATCGCGACGGGCATCAGCGGCACCACCAGCGCGAAGGCCTCCCCAGGCGCGTACCGGATGCCACCGAGCCTGGCGAAGACCGCCGCGGGGAAGACGTCGACGCGAAGGAACATCGGCACACCGAGCTCGGAGACCGAGAGCGCGAAGACCAGAATGGCGGCGAGCCCGAGCGCGGGTCGAGCAGCAGGAAGCAGGATGCGCGTGGCGACGCGCCATGGACGGGCGGCCACCCGCGCCGCTTCCTCCAGCGAGGCGTCCATCCCGAGGAGCGCCAACGCCATCATCGAAGTGACCACCGGCGAGAAGGTGAGTGCGAGGACCGCGACCAGGCCGACCTCGCTGAATAGGAGCCGAGCTGTCACCTCGCCGCCGAGAAATCCTTCGCGCCCAAAAAGCTGGAACCACCCCAGCGCGAGCAGAAATGGCGGTAGGAACATTGGGAACGCGTGCACCATCCACAAGGCGCGCCGCCCAGGTAGATCCGTCCGCGCGATGAGGAGCCCAAGCGGAACGCCGATGGCGATGGCACAGGCGGTCACTGCTGCGGCGAGCATGAGAGAGCGGATGAGAAGCAACCATGGCCGGAAAGCCGAAAGGACGCTGAGCGCAGCCGCCCCGGCGCCAGGGATCTCCGTCAGCAGGCGCGCCAAGGGCAAAGCCGACGTGAGCAAAACAACTGCTCCAGCGGCCGAGAGCACGAGCATCTGCTCGCGACGAAGAAGGGCGCGCCTCAGAGCCCGACCCACTGCCTCAGCCACGGCTCGATGCGTTCCATGTCGGTCGCCACGCGCGCGTAGTCCACCTGCATTGCTTTGATATCGCTCACGCGCTTGAGCCCCGGCGGGACGGGCACGTCCGGTCGCAGCGGCATGTGCGCGGCAGACTCGGCCATCCGCCGCTCCACGTCGGGAGTAAGCAAATAGTCGACGAGCTTGCGCCCGGTTTCCGGATGGGGTCCGCCCTTGACCAGCACCGTGCTCGTTGGCATGACGAGCGCGCCCATGCCCTCCTGATCCGGATAGACCACTTCCACCGGTGCGCCCTCCTTGACAGCCTCGAACCCGTCGTCGGTGTCCGCGAGTCCGAACGCTGTCTCGCCGGTTGCCACAAGTCGCTTCACCTCGCCGTTGGAGCTGACGATGCGAGCATTGTTCGCCCTGAGAGCGGTGAGAAACGCGCGCGCCTGCTCCTCGCCCCACATCGTAAACAGTGCCGCGATGTGCATTGTTGTCGTGCCGAAAAGCGGGTTTGCGATCGCCGTCTGTCCTTTCCAACGAGGGTTCGACAGATCTCGGATGGAGCGCGGCATCTCAGCGGGCGAGACGCGCTTCTTGTTGACCAGTAGGACGCGTGCCCGTGCGGCGAAATCAGTCCAGGTCCCATCCGCGGCGCGGAAAGTCGCGGGGATGTCCGCGGCGCTCGGCGAGAGGTACGGTTGAGCCAGGCTGCGCTTGACGAGCAGGAAAGGACGCACCGGGTCGTTGGCCCAAAAGACATCGGCCTGCGGGTGCTGCGATTCGGCGATGAGCCGGTTGAGCACGCCGGTGCTCTTCGTCTCCTCGGTGTCGAACACCGCCCGCACCGTGATGCCGCTCTTTCGCTCGAATTCCTTGAAGATGGGCTCCGAAAATACTTGGTCCACCGAGGTGTAGACGACGACCTCCTGCGCCGTTCGTTTGCAGGCCGGGTTCAGCAAAACGAGAGCTGCAAGCAAAACAATTCGCTTCATGGTCACCTCAATCCAAAAGCCCACGTGAGCCCGGCGCGAAACTCGCCCGCAAATTCACCGTTCGCGCGGGCGGCGCGGATGCCGATGTCCAGCGAGAGATCTTCCCGGGTGCGCCAGATTGCCCCGACCAGTCCCGAAACGGCGAAAGAAGTATCGAATTCGCGTTCCACGAATATCTCGGCCACGGGACGCACGGCCCAGCGATACGGCCCCTCGAGGATGACCCCCGCAAAGAGGTCCAACCGCCCCGCCCGCGTGCGAGCGGCGGCGCCATTGACATGCACCGTCATCGAGGACCAGCGCTGCGAGACGATGGCGGCTACGCTTGCTCCTGCCCCCGACTCCCCATTTACTGTCGGGAGCAAGACTCCCGCCTCGACTGCGACGCTCGGGCCGACGCCGTCCTGTAAAGTGCCCTCCCGGAGCACGCCTTTGACAAACAGCCCGGTATCGACGAGGCGGCTCCGCGGCTCTCCTTGCCCATCGGTGACAAGGAGCACGTGCCGCCCCTCGAGCACCAGCTCCCATCTGCGCGAGAGTCCGAGGTTGGCAATCAGTGCCGGGATCACCAGGAAGTGCTCGTGCCCCTCGACGAGGTAGCCGAGCGGTCCGAGCTCGAGCTCCAGCTTCCCGGCCTCGGCCACACTCGCATCCGTCGAATCGAACGGGCGATAGGCAAGCGCACCGGGCGCCATCACCAGCAACAACAAGGCGACGATGACCGAGCGTGCAGTCGGCCTCATCCATTCCCCGGCACGTTAAAACTCGTCTCGCTACGTCTTAAACGCTCCATTGAGCTTTCCTTGCCGCACCATCTCCTGGCAGTGCGCATAGAGGGCGTCGTACACAATCCACTCTGCGGCGTTGATTTCGTGATCGTCGCGCAAGCCGAGGCGGCGAAATCCGTCGGCGATCGCCTTTAATCCAGGGCTCTCCGGCTGGCCATACAGCGTGTTGTCCGTATCGGCGCCGTTGACAATTTTCGCGAGTAATGCGAGCGCAGAATTGTCCTCGAGTCTGTATTTCTTGAGAATCGCCTCAAACGTGCATCGCTTCTCCTGGTGGCCAAGCTCGACGCCCTTCACGTCAAAAGGAATGGCGCCAATCCGCTCGGCCTCGCTGAACACTTCCGCCGCCGGAACGAAGAAGAATTCCGCCTCCCTGTCTACAAACTTCTTAATCAACCAGGGGCAGGCGACCCGGTCGACGTTCACCCGTTCCCGTGTAATCCATTTCATATCTGACCTCCGAGCCGGGCCGCGCCCAGCGCCACCGTCGATTGATCCATTCCTTCGCCATCAATCCTCCCTTCAGTTATTCGGCGCACCGGCGGCTATCCACGGGTCGAGCGCGTGCTCGACGAAGTCCGGCGGGAGTGGACTGGGTACAACTGGAGCCCCGGTATCCACATCAATCGGCATTCGCTTTCCCTCCTGCACTGAGCCCAATTGTCCAGTGAGCTTGTCGACAAGGAAGCTGGCTTGAGGATCTCCTGGCTTCACGCGTACAGCGCCGCGGCGGCCCTCGGAAGGCTTATTCACGAGTTGGCCGTAGGCGAAGGAGGCACGGAGGTCCAGGCTGACGGATGGCGTCGGCTTGTTTCCATGACATCCTTCGGCGCTCGCGCAGTGGAGCACCAAAACCGGGAGCACGTCCGAACGGAACGACGGAATCGGCGGCGCTTTGGAGCTTGGCAAAGACGCGCGCGCTTGAGTCCCCTGTTCGCCGCATTGTCCACTGCATCCGGCCAGCGAGAGAAAGAGCGTGTAGCTTGCCAGCTTCATCGCGAGGCCACCGCCTTGACGACGAGGCCCACCGCCCCGGCCGCAAGAATCACCACCGGCTCAGGCGCCTTCTTGAGCTTGGTCAGTGCCGCGAAGGTAAGGATTGCAATGGCGGCGGTGGGAACGTCCACGATGGAGCGCCTCGCGAGCACGAAGGCAGCGCCGCCGATGGCCCCGGCCGCCGCCGCGGTGACGCCAGCGACAAATGCCTTTACCCGCGCGTCCTTCGACCAGCGGCGAACGCTGGGCGCGAGCAGAATGACGACTGTGAACGGGGGAAGGAACACCCCCGCTGCGGAAATGATTGCGCCCAACGGTCCAGCGACGAGAAAGCCAATGAACGCCACGGTGATCACGACCGGCCCTGGCGTAATCATCGCCACGGCTACGGCGTCTAGGAACTGGTGCTCGTTGAGCCAGTGGAAGTTGTCCACCACGCCCCCGTGTAGAAATGGAACAATGGCCAGACCGCTGCCAAACACGAATGCGCCGGCTTCGGTGAAGTACCAGGCGATTCGCCACAATTCGCCCGGCGCCGGCCCACCCATGCCCGCCACCAGCCAACTCAACCAGGGGCCCAGCGACAGCACGGTCGTGCTCTTGGGAGACGGACGCCACGCTTTCGCAATCAATGCAAGAAGGCCAAAGCCCAAAAACACCCAAATGATTTCTTTCTCGGTCCAAGCGGTCACGATGGCACTCGCAGCGAGAATGACAATAAGCAGCCAGTCTTTCCCGATTGTCATTCGCCCGAGCTTCACCGCGCTTCGCGCGATGATTGCGATCACCGCCGCTCCGATGCCGTAGAAGACATTCTGAATCCACGGCAAGCCGTGGAATCGGACGTAGAGGATGGAGATGGCGAGCACCATCACCAGCGAGGGCAGGATGAAGGCCCCTGCCACGAGCGTCGCCCCGAGCCGACCGGCGCGCACCCAGCCCAGATACATCGCCAGCTGCGCCGCGAGCGGACCCGGAGAGAGCTGCGAGAGCGCAAGCCCCTCCAGATAATCCTGCTTGGAAACCCAACGTCGTCGTTCGACCAAGTCTCGCTGCATGTGGCCGGCGAGCGCGATGGGACCGCCGAAACCGAAGGTCCCGAGTCGAAGAAAGTAGAGCAGAAACTCGCGCATGGTGCAGGGCTGAATCTGCTCCGCCGTTTCCGAGCCCGTCCGTGGGCCAATTTCAGAAACCGCCGGTTTCGGTTCTGTCTTTCCGCTCACGGTGCGGCTCTCGGCGGCAAGTTGGTAACTTACAGACCGCTATCCGGTCGTTGGCACCTTTTGGGTGTTCAACGCACTCTTGATTCCCTTGGCGAGGCTCTCCGCCGGCCCCACGCCCCAAAAGTGCAAAAACAGAACGCGCGGACTCTCGCCCGCCATGTGCTGGTGAATGGCGACGATGTTGATGCCGGCGGCTCGCAGCGCTTTGAGCACTCCCTGCAGCTCGGGCTCCAGCATGGCAAAATCGCCATCGACGACCGCTTTGTCATCGCTGCCTACGAAGGCGGCCCAGGTGTTGACGCCCATCGCATTGCCGGCGGTCTGCCCATGCATCTTCGTCTCTCGACCAATGGTCACCTTGTACACGCCGTTCGTCAGCTCGCCTTTGCCGAGGATGGCCTCAACCTTCTTCGCGTCCAGCGTGCTCTTGGTAGGGTCGATGTCCGCCGTGACTATCTCGCCCTTTCCCCCAGCCGTTTGTTTCATGTTCGCGAAAAGCTTCCCCACCGCGGTGGCGAGCTTCGTTTCATCGCCCATGCCTCCAATGTGCATGAACATCACTTTTGGCGAATCCCAAAAGAAATGGTTGTGCAGCGCAGTCACTTCGAGCCCGTTGTCCAAGGCGGTGCTCATCGCCGGATTCACCTGCTCCTCGGTCATCACCATGTCTCCCATCACCATCGTTCGATTGCCGTCGCGCTTGAACGCGGCCCAGCTGGTGAGCCCCATCGGTGGCGTCATTTTTACGCCTGCGGTGGTGATGGACAGATCCGACCGCGGCACCGATACCTTGAAGACACCTTCCTTCGCGTTGAAGGCGCCCTTGGCTCCGGTGAGCTCCTCGATTCGCGCAGTGTCGAGCTTTGCACTGCCGTTCTTTTGTGGAGCTGCAGCGGCGAGTCCGAACGCTCCCGCCAGTACTAGAGTTGTTACAGCTCGCTTGACCATCGATTCATCTCCTTTCACAAACGTGCTTACCGTGCGCTGAGCGCCGCGGCGGCCTTTTCCGCTCGTTCCAAACGAGAATTCACTTCGTCCCAGTTAATGTTTCGAAAGAACGCGTCGATGTACTTCGCCGCGGCTGCGCCATAGTCCATCTGGTACGAGTGCTCATACATGTCCAGAACGAGCAGCGGTTGTCCGAAAGCCACCGATTGCGTGTGATTGCCGGACCAATAAGTGCACAGCTGAGCGGTTTGAAAATTGTACTCGAGCAGCGCCCACCCACTGCCCCCGCTCAGGCTCATCCCCGTCGCTCGAAATAGCTCGTCCCACCGAGCAAAGCTTCCGCACTGGGCGGCGAGGCGTTTTTCGATGCCACCACTCGGTTTCCCATCTCCGCCGAGATTGCCGAAGTAGTGCTCATGCAGAATCATCGAGTTGGTGAAGGTGAGCTCTCGCTCCTTTAAGCCGGTGACCACGAAACCCGGGGTGTCTTTCGTCACTCGAGTGAGCTCTTCCTCAACCTTGTTGAGGTTCTTCACCGCACCGCCGTAATTGTTTTCGTGATGCGAGACAATCATCCTCTCCGAGATGCCGTCGAGCCTGCGGGCACCGAACGGCAGAGGACGGACTGGATGAGGCCTGCGCGAAACATTGTTTTCAGGCATGGCGACTTACCTGTCACAGGGGCGTGGCGGTCAGGTCATCGAAGTAGATGACCGAGTCCGCCTTGGTCCACAGCCCGACCTTCCCCGCGTCCGAGAAGGTTTTGTCCTGCGCGTCCATGACTTTCTTCCCGTCGAAGAAAACCTGGAAGTGATCGCCCTTTGCCTCGACCGCAAGCTCGTGCCACTGTCCCGAGGCGACCTTTCCGTTCCAGCCGGCGAACTGCCGTCGAGCTCCCTTGACCACGTGGTAGAGGCGAACATTGTCCTCTAGGGCGTTCGCCCGGACAACGTAGTAGTTGTCCACGTCCTTCAACCGGAAGACGAGCCCACAGCCCTGGTCGACCTTTCCGGAGACCGGTTTGCACTTCACCGAGAGGCGCAAGTCCTTGAAGTCGGGACCGGTGAACGCAACTGGGAACCGATAATCGGTATCGTCGGTGCTGACCTGTGCGAGGACGTTGGCTTTGCTAGGAGCATCGCTCTCCGCGCGCACCACCCACTGACCCTCTGCGCCCTTTCCGGTGCGCCCGAAAGAGAAACCCGCCGGAGGCTTACCGACCGTGTCTGAATCGAAATTCCATGTCTTGGAAGAAGACTTTTCATTCGCACTCTGCGCAAGCGCGAGCGAGCTGAGACTCAGCACTGCTGCACCAAGGATGTCTGTCAGTTTCATTCTTCACGCCCTCTTTCTTTTGAAGTACTCGTAGAGGCTGTTGAATACAGCGGACCCTTCCGCGAGCCGCTTTTCGTCCTCTGGATGCGCCATCGCAATCCCCGCGATCAGGCGATCCAATCCTAAAGCATCCTCGCGAGCGAACTTTTCATCTTTGAGGTCAATGTCGTGGACAATTTCTGCGATTTGTTTCAGCGCCGAGTCGGTCAAGCCAAACTTCTGCAGCAGCACTTCGAACGTGCATCGGTCGCCTTCGTGGGTGAATTCCGCCTCGAACATGTCAAAGCGCAGCTCGCCGCGGTCTGGGCGATATCCTTTCCCAGGAACGAATTTGAAACGCGCATCTTTGTCGATGAAGCGGCGGATGAGCCAGGCGCTCGCGATACGGTCGACGTGAATGCCCTTCCTCGTTACCCAGACGCGGCCCTGCACTTTTTCAACTGCGCCGACGTAGCTATCGTCCTTCTGCGACTCTGAAACGTCCGAGGTTTTCACTTTTTCCTCCAGGTCAACCAGTAGTGCTTCGACGGCATCTCGGCCTGTGGCGGAAAAGAAGTCCACCCTCTCGATTTCTTCCAGGCGCTTTCGGAGCCGAGCAATTGCCGATTCGAGCTCTTCCCTGTAGTCATCGCCCTTCTTGCCACGGGGCAATTGCGACGGCAGACGACGAGCCTCGCTGGCCAGCTCAAGGTAGTCCGCTTCTCGAGCCGAATTGAACAAACCCTCGACCTCAGCATCCGACAGCCCTTCGACGAAGCGGGCCTCGCAAACGGATGCCTCGCCGCCTCCCTCGACGATTTCCCGAACCACCCACTCGAAGTCTTCCTGGGACTGGTCGCACTTGGGAAGCACATAGACCGAATTCTTGATCGCCGCCGCGCCCAGACGTTGCAGCCGCCGACCGATTTTCACGCGGAAGTAATTCGGCTTCGGCGGAATCTGGTGAATGAGCAGCAACCATTTGGGCTCGGCGGGTTTGCTCATCGTCCATCGCCTGAATCGTCCCCTGCTAATCCAGCTTTTCCTTCACCGTCTTCCAGTCGTTTCCTTTCACCAGAGTTACCTCCGCAGTCGACTGGCCACCTTCAACGGACGGAATGACGCTCACAGCTCGATAGCCTTTGTTCGCCTTCAGGGCTTGACCGACCGCGGAATGAAGAGAGGTCTTCGACTTGCTCATCGCTTCGTTTTGCGCTTTGGCCGCAGTCAGGTCATCGCCGCTGGTGATCGGTTCGGTCTTCGACACCTTGCCAGTTTGATGATCGACGATCACCTCGTAGAAGTTCCCCGCCTTGGCGGTGTAGACCGAGAGCTGGAATTTTCCCTCCTCAATCTCGAACTTCGCCGAAATCGGCTTCCCCTGAGCTTCGCTGGCCGAAAGACCTTTCTCGAGCGAGACCTTGGCGGCCCCCACATCCTTCGCCAGCGCCTGTTTCTCTGCTTCTTTACCTTTCTCCTCGGCGGCGAAGGAATACAACCCGACCATGCTGAAAGCGACCGCGGGAACCAACCACTTCAGTCTGTACATGAGGCTATTCCTCCTTTCGGGACGTACAAGGCATAGATCAACAGCATCCGCATGCCAAACTATTCCTTGCAGTTGAATCAAGAAGTTAACCGACGAATGGACGCGTGGCTGCAAGATCCGCAGACCTCGTCAAGAAGGCGAGACGAGTTCTAAGCAATAGGACGGAAGCATCAAGCGTGCCGAGCCGTTGCTTGCTGGTCAGCTCGCGATGCTAAGAACAACAACGCCGTTGCGTTGAAGGAATACCTGGAGCGCAAGCTTCGCCGCTCGGAGCGCCGTAACCCTAAGAGTTGAGCACTGAAACGCGCCGACAGTGACCCCGTCGCTGCATTGCCCGTTGGTGACCTACAGGGACTTTAGGTATTCCACGAGGTCGTTGCTCTCGCTGTCGGTCAGTCCCAGTTGAAAGCGCTCGTTGTAGCTGTCGACCACGTCGCGCAGCGTCTGGAATCGGGCGTCATGATAGAACCGGCCCGCGTTTTCCGGGCGCATGAATAGGCCCCGCTCGCGAACGAAGATGCCGGCGAGGTTCATTGTCTTGTAAGTGTGATCCGGCGAGCGATCCGCCTCGAACCTGTCGATCCGCAGCTCCTCGGGGGTGTGCGCATTCCAGCCTGGCTCCGTCCAGAGCGGCTCGCGGTGGCAGCTGTTGCAGTTCGCCTTTCCGCTAAACAGCTGGTCTCCGCGCTCGGCTGCTGCAGGGTCGAAGTCAATTCCCTCGCGCGGCTTCACTGAGGGAAGCGCCAGTTGATAGAACTGCAAGGCGGGTAGTTTCGAGGTGACTTGATCATCATCCGGATCGGTCGAGACGTGGCCAAGGCCAGCGGCCGCCGCGATCGGGAACTGGTCAGGATTGTCCAGTCGTTCATCAAAGAACGTACCGACGCCATGCATGTCGAGATTGGCCACGAAAGCATTCCAGTAGTTCACCGTACCCCAACCGCCGGTCCAGGTATGAAGGTTGAATCCCGCCAGGCCGCGCGCGTTCGGAAGGAGCGTGGCACCAGGACGGCCATCCGGCTGAAAGGCTTTGCCGTCCAAAAACAGCTCCGCATCAAACCTTCCGGGCCCCCACGTTCCCAGGACCAGGCGCACCGTCTGCTCGTCGATAGTTGGATCGACAATCTGAAGGAGCTGGACCATCGGCTGGAGGTTCGGCGCGGCCGCGATGATTGCCCCGACGTTCAAGTCGCGGTTCGCCAGCCCGTCTATCCTGCGGCCGATGCTCGGAGCCACCGAGTCGTCCACTGTCGAGTGGCACACGGCGCAGGTCAGACCGACCGAGCTTAAATGTCCGGCGGAGTCAAAGGACCCAATCACTCCTACGACCGAGTTCAACCTCAACAGCTGGAGCGTAACCGCCGGATCATCGAGGTTGATCTGTCCGCGCCTGATGGCCTGAATGATGTTCCGCGGGAGGGCTTCGGAATCCACCTTCAGGCCGAGTCCCAGGGCGGCGCGCGGGCTGAGCATCTCGACGGCTTCATTCAAGCGAAGTTGATCTGTCCAGAATTGTTCATCCCCGAATGTATCAAAGCGAAAAATGTGCTTGCCCTCCTCGACCATCCTGAGCGCAGTCTCGCGAGCATCCCCAAGGAATTCCGAGCTGTGCCTCATCTTCCCGCTCGCTACTGAGCCAAAAGTTGCCACCGTGATCGCCGTCGCCGCTGCCACTCCGATCACACCTCTCTCCATGACCTGCCTCCTTTTTCAGAATCTTGGAAATTAGATTCCCGCCTGTATGTAGAGACTCCGCAGGTAGGAGGAGGTGACGATGAGCTCTTCAATTATGTCTGACAATGAGCAGCGCCCGAAAAGTGAAGATGTTTGCTTTCAATCGCCCTGATCGGGAAAGCGGCCGATGGCGCTCGGGTCCCTCCGATGAAACCATTGCAACGCGTGTCATCGCGGGCGAAACAAGCATCTTCGAGGTGCTGATGCGCCGGCACAACCAGCGCGTTTACCGCGCCATCCGAGCAATTCTCAAAGAGGAGGCCGAGATCGAAGATGTCATGCAGCAGACGTACGTCGACGCTTTCGCGAACCTCTATCAGTTCCGAGGAGCGGCCTCGTTCTCCGCGTGGATCCTCCGAATTGCAGTGAACGAGGCGCTGAGCCGCCTTCGCCAGCGAACCCGTTTCACGCTGATCGGCACAGGGTCAAGCAACCCAGCGCATCCGGTGGGTCCCGATTTGAGCAGCTGCGAGGATCCCGAGGAGGGTACTTCGCGCGTCGAGCTCATCCGACTGCTGGAGGTGGCAGTGGACGAGCTGCCCAGCACTTATCGCTTGGTCTTCGTGCTCCGGGAAGTTGAGGGACTGACCACGCGAGAGACTGCGGCGGCGCTTGGGGTGACGCGAGACGTCGTAAAGACGCGGCTGCGGCGATCAAAACTGTTGATCCAGAGACGTGTTCGCGCTCGGCTACGCCCGCGCGATGCATTTGTGTTTCTCGCGCCTCGTTGCGACCGCGTAGTCAAAGGCGTGCTGCAAAGAGTCGCCCCGAAGCTCCAATACTCTGAGCCATCCGCAATTTGACTCAAACACGCGACTCAAAGGCGATCACGCAAGAGCGTGCGCGACACGGAACCGCGCCCCACCCTCAACTGATCAACGTTGACTCGAGCACGACGTCTTTGATGAAGGTCTGGTACTCAGCGTGGGTCTGGTGTGCACGGGTGCTCCACCGCTTTCCCTCCTGAGCCGCCATGTACGCTTGATACTCCGGCGCACCCGGAAAACGAATGTTGTCGGCCGTCACGACAATTCCGGGGTGGAGCCAGCCCGCCGCCGAAATGCGCTCGAGGTCTGGCAGTACTCTCGACTCAGTTCAAGTTCCGGCCCGATGGCAACGCGATGATCGTCACCGGGATCAGTTGGAGCCCGAAGCTGCACCGAAGGCCCCCAAGATTTTTCGCATCACCCTCGAGGTGGCCGACATCGACAAGGCTGCCAAGTTTTATGCGAAGTTTCTCGGCATTGATGGGAAGCGACATCCGGGTGCCCGCCACTACTTCGACTGTGGCGGCGTGATTCTCGCGGTGCTCGATCCCACGGCCGGCGGGATGACACCAACGCCTGGGCCAAAGTCACTCTACTGCGCTGTGACGAACCTTGACGATGTACATGGGACCGAACGCGTTCCTCCCTTCACCTCCCCCCGGTTTATCGGTCGAGCCGATGTAATCATTCTCGGGAGAACGTCGAGTTATCAGCGCTGCCAAACGCAGGCGGTCTCTCTTTGCACGAAGAAGCTTGACCGTGGGGCAGAAGCGAGTGAAGTAGCACGACCGTAGTATGGGGGTGAAGTCGATCGCGCAGAAACCACACCCTGCACTGAAAGATCTCGCTGCTCGACTGCGACGTCCGGCCGTTGTTTTCGAGTTGAGAGGCTTTCCGCCATCGCAGGATTTGAAGGCTTCATGGTTTGGCCGCGTCAACCTGGGGTCGCCTGGGGAAACATGGCCACTCAGCGCCGGCAAGCCGATGGTGGCGCTGGCCCAGATTAACCTCACCGAGCTGCCGTTTCGTCCGCCCGGTCTTGAAGACCTCGAGTTCATAACGGTGTTCATCGATGCCGAGGAACTTCCCAACGACAGCGCCAATGGCGAAGGCTGGTGCCTACGCGCGTACCGTCGCTCGGACGATCTCCGGCCCCTAGCGCCGGTGGCTGCACGGTCTCGGCTCAAGCCTTTTGCGCTGCGCTCGATCGTCGTCGAACAAGATTTCCCGTGCTGGGACGACGTCTCTACAGAGATTCCCGCAGAGCTGGCCAATGAGTATGGCGACCACTTCGTGAACGTGAGTGGGTTTAAGCTCGGGGGGTGGCCGAGTTTAATTCAGTCCGAGATTTTCTGGGCGCCTTGGAACAAGCATCCGATTGCTCCGCGTTACGTATTCCAGATAGACAGCACAGAAAAAGGGCATTGGGCTTGGGGAGATGGAGGAGTTGGGTACTTCGGCCGCGGAACCGTTGCCGGTCGAAGGGACGACTGGGCTCTCGCCTGGCAGTGTTATTGAAAGCGGTAATCACGCCTTTTGCAGGCATCTCCGCCAACGCCGAATTTCCACTTCTCGTAGACCGACCGGATCTACCTAGCAGGATACGGCACGTCGTACCCTTTCAACGAGTGCCAGATGACGCGGTTCAACAGCTCCTCCGGAGCGGCATCGGGCTCGCTGAAATCCATCTCCATGGACGCCTTGGCAAGCTCCCTTTGTAGACCGGTCAGACCGGCAAGGCCCGGGTTCATCTCGTCGAGTGGAATCTGGTTCGGCAGGGCGTCGTAAGGAGCGAAATCGGGCTCGTCGGTAAAGGCGCTGAACATTGGATCTGCCGCGAGGTCGAACTGGTTCATCGGCGGCAGGCCGAGAATCTGCTCCATGGTTCGGACCATGTTGATCTGGTTGTACAGCGTGTGATCGACTTCGCCTCGAACGGAGTAGGGACTGATGAGCAACCCCACCGTTCGGTGCCCATCGATGTGGTCCAGTCCGTTCTGCGCGTCATCCTCGGTGACGAAGATCGCGGTCTCGGGCCAGAAGCGGCTGTGCGAAATGGCATCGACGATCCGCCCCAGCGCGAGATCATTGTCCGCCACCATCGCGCGCGGCGTGGGAAATCCCGGCGACGTTCCCTGGGTGTGGTCCGACGAGAGGACCATGAAGATCAGATTCGGGAGATCTCCGTTCTGCTCGAACTGGGAGAGCTCGCGCAGGAAAACGTCGGCGCGAACCTGGTCGGTGATGCGCAGCTCGTAGCCCGGGTAGGCTGGAGGCAGAATGTCGCGCAGGCCCGCGACGCGCGAGCGAGCGCTGATCTGAATCCGGCCGGTGCCCTTTCTCCAGTCGTCGTAGAGCTCAGTCCAGGTGGCTGTGGAGGGCGTAACGGTGACGAGTCCAAACTCACCGTAGTTGCGGACCGTCTTCCCGAAGCGCCTGGCGTGGTCCCAGAGAAAACCGCTGGGCGCGTAGGCCATCGGATTGGTTCCGGCGAAGTCGTTTCGGGCGTTGCCGTACTTGTGCACGTAGTCATTAGCATACGCCTCGTCACACCACTGGTGCCCGAGCGCCGATTGATCTCCGACGCCGTAGAAGTTATCCAGCAGGACGTATCGTTCTGCGAGCGCGTGATGATTCGGCGTCGTCTCCCGACCAAACTGGACCAGTTGTGGGTCGCCTTCTCCTTGGGGAAGGTCGCCGAGCACCTGGTCGTAGGTTCGGTTCTCCTTGATGATGTAGAACACGTGTCGGATCGGCGAGCCATCGGCGCGATTCATTGGGATCGCTCGGCGCTTGCGCTCCCAACCCGCGACTCCTTCCGTCCCAGGTGCGCGGTTGTTTCGCAGCACCTCTTCGGTGTAGCTCGCCAGCTGCGTCGAATCCGGCAGGTCGATGACTGAGACAACCCCGACGCGGTCGGCATAGCTTCGTCCCTGACCCTCAGGAACCGGCGCGATCGAGCCAAAGCCGTAGGAGTCACCGACGAAAAGCCTCTGGCCATCCAAACTCAGTCCCAGCGCGGCCGGAAACCAGCCCGTGGGGATGAATCCCATTACCGGTGCTTTCGAGTCCGCAAGGTTCACCAACGCCACTGCATTGTTCGCTCCATTGGCGACATAGAGCGTCGACCCGTCCGGGCTGATCGCCAGCGCGTTCGGGGCACTCCCGATCGGGGCCCCGGCAAAGAGCCTGACGTCGATCGTCTGCTCGACCTGGTCCGTGGAAGTCGAGACCACCGAAACGCTATCGCTGTTCGCATTTGTCACATAGAGCCGGGTACCGTCAAGACTGAGCAGCAAAGCACTCGGGTGCAGCCCGACTTCGATGTTTGCAATGACTTTCCTCGAAGCAGCATCGAGGACGGAGATTGTGCCGTTGTTCGCAATTCCCGTTTCTGGATCAACCACGACGGGAATAACGCCGTCCGTCTCGTCACCGGGCAGCGGTTGTCGCCCGCCCCAATTGCTCACGTAGACCTTGGACCCCAGGGACGCGGTCGTGTACGGATAACTGCCGACCGGGACTTCCTGAACGGCGCGGCTGGCGGTGTCGATGATCGCAACCGAGTGCCTCCGATTGAGAGCGACGTAGAGGGTGGAATCGTCCGGGCTCAATGAAAGGCCGCTCGGCTCCGAGGTCGAGATGGATACTGCTCCATCGGCGGCGAAGGTCGTTGCGCTGTCCTTTCGGAAGAACTTCACGTCGTTGTCGCGTCCGCCGCCGACGTAGAGGTTTTGTCCGTCAGACCTGAAGGCCACGCCGACGAAGCTGTCGCCGATGCTGATCGTCTGAACGACCGATGCCGAGTCGACATCGATCACGTGCAGCCTGCGGGATGCGAAATTGCTCCCGGTGACCACCACCATCAGGGCACCGTCCGGGCTGAGCGCCATTCCCAGTGGCCGATCGGCGACCTCGATGTGGCTGCCTGCCGGCGTGAGGCGCTGACCCGAAGGGACGATGATGCTTCCGTCCGCTTGGAGGCCGACGCGCACGATCTTCACCGCCGCAAAGGTGAACGCGGTCAGCGTCAGTGCGAGGATTGCGGCACTCCAGATTCGGTGGAATCGCCGATTTGATGAGGTTCGGCTCAACAGTTTCGAGATCATTTTGTCCCCCCGGGCTGAGCCACAAAATACCGGCTTCAAATTCGCCAGAGGTCAATTCTGCGCAAACAGTGTGTTAACTGATCTATTTGGCCGCGCGGTCACCTGGATCCGCGCGCTGCATACAACATTCGACGACTGGAGATTTGAGATGAGCACCTATTTGATCAACCACCTGCGCATCCCGGGCGGCATCCCGAACGAGGAAGGTAGCTCTGTCCTACCTGGAGCAGGTGGAGCGGACCGTCAAACCATACGGCGGAAAGTGGCTGGCACAGGGAGACGTGCGGGTCCCTGAAGGAGCATGGACGCGCTCCGTGGTCCTGATGGAATTCGCGAGCATGGCCGTCGCGCAGAACTGGTACAACTCGCCGGAGTACCAGAGGATCCTGCCTCTTCGCGTCAAGAACGCGATCAGCGATCTGATCTTGGTGGACGGCGTCAGTGCCGACTTCACGGTTGCCGGCTTCGCCCGCCAAGTGCGTGCGGCGATCAAGGTTGCCACCGGCGCCAAGGGTTGATCGAAGCCCTCATTTAGGTGCGCGTGGCGGGCAGCGCGCCGCGTCGAGATAGGGCGCCGGCCCAACAAGTCAGCGGGGCGAGCGAAGCCCGGCCAGTGTGACTGCGACGAGCCGCCGCGGTCTTTGCCGAGAACTGCAGGCGGCGGTAGGCGGCGGTCCGGCGGTGCTCGGAGATGATCTCCCATCCTTTGTCTACTTGGCGGACCAGGATGGGATTTAAAAGCCGCTGGTCGCCGATGCTGCGCGTCAGTTCCTCCAGCTCATCCCAGTCCATGTCCCGGCGCAGCTGGTACGGGCTATCATCGAGTTGGTCGAGCGGGATTCTTACGATGTCCGACTGGCCGGCGGCGCTCGGCTTCACCAGCCGAGCTGCTTTCACCGCTTTCCAGTTGGCCAGCGTCAGCTTGGCGAGCTTCGTCTACGGCCCAAGCTGTTGAACCATTCGCTTCACTACGGCTTCGTCTTCTTCTTTTTTGCCACTGCGATTCGTGGCACCGTGCTTGACGGCACGGTGCTTGACGGCTTTCGCTGACATTTTCGCTCCGTAGGTTTGAGGTTAGACGCCTTCAGGTGAGCGGTGAACGTCCCCGTTCCACTATAGAGGCGTAAATCGCGATCAACGAAACTGACAACCCTCCAGCGCGACTTCATCCCGAAGATGCCCGAAGTAGGTCGCCAGCGCCCTCAACCGATCAACGTTGACTCGAGCACGACGTCTTTGATGAAAGTCTGGTATTCAGCGTGGGTCTGGTGTGCGCGGGTGCTCCACCGCTTTCCTTCTTGAGCCGTCATGTACGCTTGATACTCCGGCGCACCCGGAAAACGAATGTTGTCCGCCATCACGACGCTTCCGGCGTGGAGCCAGCCCGCCGCGAGAATGCGCTCGAGGTCTGGCAAGTACTCTTCTTTGGCGTGGTCAATGAACAACACGTCCAGCTGCCCAGGTCCGAGCACTGATTTCAGGCGCTCGATTGTCGCGCCCCCATCTCCGAGATAGCCGGGGATGATCGCAACGCGATCCTGGGCGCCGGCATGCTCTACAACTCGCCGCGCGAGCTCGGCATTGGCCGGGCTGAACTCCACCGAATACAGGCGACCGCCAGGAGGAAGCTTCTGTGCAATCCGCAGCGCGCTGTATCCAACGTACGCGCCAAGCTCGAGCACGCGACTAGGTTTCACCCGCTCGATGACGTCGTCGAGGAGCTTGCCCTTCTCATCACCGACGTTGATGAGAAACTTCTTGTGATAAGCGTAGTCGTCGATGGCGCGTATGGCGTCCGAGACATCATCACGCCGGGCGTTCGCTAGCACGTAGTCGACACACGACGCCTCTCGACCATCTCCCACTTGCCAATCCTTTAGCAGCCGCTTCATTCCGAGGCCCAACCGAATGAAGGACCATCTCAAGAATGGAAGCCTCTTTCCGAGTTGCATCCAGTCACTCTACCAG
>DATFTC010000202.1:0-9288 GCA_035262305.1 Myxococcaceae bacterium
CGACCGATCCCAAACGGCAGCGATGTCGAATCCGGCGCTCGGATTGAGCGGCTCGATGATGACGGTGCCGCTGAAATCCCGAAGATCCCTTGGGCGCTTGACCAGCATCCGCGTCGTGTAGAAGAGATTGGTGCAGCCCCGCTCGGCGATATCCGGGCATGGATCGACGACGCGGATCCCGGTCGGCGTGTACTCGTAGATACTGCCCGTGCCGGCCACCAAGAACTCTTCCTCGACGTAACCGAACGGGACCGGCTGTTCGACGTCAAACCCATCCGCGATATACGGAAAGCTGGAACCATCGGACGCTAACGGCCCTTTGACGTCCGGAACAGCCACGACGAAAGGTGTCACGTCGCCGGCATCCGCCACGGTCGGCATGGTCACTGCGCCGAACAGCGGCACGAGCATCGCAAGCGCGACGAGCTCCGCTTGGTGAACTTTGAAATGAGAAAACATTTTATCCTCCCTGGGTCAGGAAGAAACGGAGGGCTTGAAGTTCTTGATGGACCCCGCCCTGACCCACGATGGCGACTATCGAATAGTAGTCACGGACGTCAAGGGTCTTGGCCACGGTCGCTGTGTCAAGCGTGCAGGCGCCGACGCGATAACTCGGTCCGATGTTGGGAGGTTCGCAACTCGAGCGCGCCGTTCGCGTCGACGCATCATCGGCGGCCCGCAGGGTCGTGACGGCAGACTTCCTGCTTATCGTGACGCCTTAACAACCGCTGTTGATAACTCGGAACAATTCATGACTCAAACAATACTCAAACAATCACTCGAGCCCACATCTACATCTGTACCGCTCTGAGTGAACTCGATAGCTACGATTCGTCAGGTGTAGGTCGTTCGAGCCAAGACCAGGTGCCGAGGCAAGCAACGCCAGGCCCACGCTCCCACCGAACAGCCGCTCGGCCATGATGCCGGAGCCGACTGCGCTCGCCAGGAACAGGGCGCTGCCTACGCCTTCGGCGGCAGCACGCTTGCGCGGAGGAGCGAGCTCCACGGTCATCACTAAAGCCGCGAAGAAACCGAGTAGAATTGAATGGACTCTTCCAGGTTCTCAACGGCGGCGTGCAAATGTTGGTTCATCCATCATCGCGAGCGTTGTCTAGCGTTCGAGGAGATCTCGGCTGGATAGGCGTAGAATTTTCCTCGGTGGCGCTTGGGCATGTCTGATCGCTCGTTGCGTGACGAACTCGAACGCAGGCTCCTCGCCTTGGGCCTTGCGCTGCCCACCTCTCCGCTCAGCCGGCTAGGCCGTACTGCCCTGGCGGGGCTGCGCGGGGGGCGCATTGCCCTGCGGGCCAAACAAGGCGAACAACTGCCGACCGACATCAACGCTCTCGCCGCCGTCGTCAGATCGATAGGTCAACTCAAGGGCATCGCCATGAAGTCGGGCCAGCTCCTGAGCTATCTCGACTTGCCGCTGCCAGCGGAGATGCGGTCCGCGCTGGCCGTGCTGCAGACTCACTCGCCCCCCATGGCGTTCGAGCGCGTCACCGAAATCGTCAAGGCAGAGCTCGGAGGGCGGGCGGCGCCTCTCCTCGAGCACCTGGCTCCCGTGCCCGCAGCCGCCGCGTCGATTGGTCAAGTTCACCGCGCTAGCCTGCCTGACGGTACCCAGGTCGCGGTCAAGGTCCAGTATCCTGGGATCGAGAAGGCGATCACTTCCGACCTCCGCGCAGCAGCCGTCATCAAGCGATTCGTTGGGCTCCTCGCTCCAGGCGCGAACGTGGATGCAGTAGTGCGCGAGGCACGCCGCGGCCTTCTGGAAGAGTGCAACTACGAGCGCGAAGCGCTTTACCAAGAGCGCTTCGCCCGCATCTACAGCGACCATCCCGTGCTCGCCGTTCCAGCCGTTCACCGGAGGTATTGCTCACGACGCGTGCTCACGACAAGTTGGGTCGATGGTCTGCGTTTCGATGACTTCGTCGCCGCGACGCCGCCCGGTTTGGAACGCGACCGTTTCGGCGAGGCGCTCTTCGATTTCTACGTCGGAACGCCTTTCCGGCACGGCCTCTGCAACTGGGATCCGCACCCTGGCAATTACGTCTTCATGGGCGGCGGCCGCCTCGCGATGCTCGACTACGGCGCGACCCGCGAGTTTGACCGGATCTTCGTACAGAAGCTTGCTGCACTGACGCGGGCCGTCCACACCGACACGCACGCCGCGCTGCATGCCGCGCTCGTCAACCTCGACATGGTTCCCAACAACGACACCTACGATTTCGAGAGCGCGCGAGCTCTGGTGCGATCGTTCTACGGAGCGATGGTCCGCGACGAGATCGTTTCGATCGAACCAGGCGAGGCGATTCCGGTTCGCACCCTGCTCCAGAACAAGCGCGAGCTAATGAAGCTGCGCCTTCCGGGCGAGCTGCTATTCATCTTTCGTATCCGGTTTGGGCTCATGTCCGTCCTGGCGCGGCTCGGCGCTCGCGCCAACTGGTACCGGATCGAGCAAAGGTTGACAAATACCGAGTTCGCTCGTGGTCCTTGATGACTGTTTTGCGCGCTTCGCGTTTCCAACTCACCAGGGGTATGGATAGCCTTTGGCGAGAACCTTCGCCAAGGCCGCGTCGTGACCGTAAATGTCGTCGTAGAAGTCCACAACGCCCTCCTCGGGTACGATCACGGTCCCGTAAAGAATCAATACCGGAATTGGATGGGCCAGGTTGACCTGCTGAGTCATGCTGCCGTTCATGGCTGCCCGAATGCGCTCGGCATTCCAACCCGGGTTGTCGCGCAGAACCCAGGCCGCTAGATCGGCGGGCCGCTCCAGCCGGATACAGCCATGGCTGAAGTCCCGGCGCGATTTCGCGAAGAGCTCCGTCGACGGGGTATCGTGCATGTACACGTTGTAGCTGTTGGGAAAGATGAATTTCACCAGGCCGAGTGCGTTCTTGGGTCCCGGCTTTTGCCGAATTGATAGTTTTCCGGCTCGAAGTTGGTCGAGCACGTCGCTCGAGACCGTCCCGTCCGCCACCACGTTTTGATCGCTGTCCACAACTTCGTATTCCTTCTTCGCCAGGTAGTCGGGATCACGAGCAATGCGTGGAATGAGCTCGGCGCGAATGATGGATCGGGGCACCTGCCAATAGGGGCGAAAAACGACGTACTCCATGGTGTCGCTAAACACCGGAGTGTTGTGTTCAAGGGCCTTGCCGACGACCACCTTCATCGTCGAGCCGATGTTGAAGTCTCGGTCGTAGGCGCGAAGGCGGAACTCGGGAATATTTACCACGATGGGAGCCGCTTGGTACGCGCTCGGCAGCCACCGCCATCGTTCGAGCGTGAGTTGCATCTGTCGAACGCGCTGGCTCAATGGGATGTTCAAATCCGCCACCGTCTGAGTAACAATTCGTCCACTCGGCTCTCGGCCAAGCCGGCGTTGAAAATTCGTAACCGCACTCACCAAATCTCCCTCGTATTTCACTTGATCCGCACGAATGCTGGCGTCCGCTGGCAAGTCGCCAACCAGGCGCAGTAATCGGGCCAGGCGTGGCACACCCGGATAGGGATCCCCGGGGTTTATCGCTTTCTTTACCGGTGGGAGCAGCTCGCCATCGTCCTGCTTTGCGAGCTCGATGTATCGTTGCAGCGCCTGCACCGTGCGGCGATAGCCGGGGTACTGCGGCTCCACTTCTGCGAGGGCACCCGCAACGTCGCTCGCAGCCACCACCCGGTCTTTGAGGAATTCCGCCAGATCGTATTTCTTGGATTCGTCGTCGATCGCGAAGGCCAAGCGCTTCGGGTTCACCTTGCCGATGTGCAGGTCGGAGATGTACCTCATCGCGCAGACGCTGAGGGCGAGCTCGAGCTTGAGGAAATCCGCCTCGGCTGGCCGGTCCTGTACGGGCTTGAGTGCTGCGAGCCGGTCACTCCATCTTGGGCCGTCGTAATCATCGGGGGAGAGCCCTTTTTGGTCTGCTTGTTGGAAGAGCGCGATCAGCTGTCTGGCTTGCGGGGTGGGCTCGTTGTCTTTGGTCCACCAACTCGAATACCCGTTGAGCTCGTAGAACTTCTGGAGATGCTTGCTGTAGTCGCTGAAATCAGGCCAGCGCAGCTCCGGTAACTTGCCACTCGCGACAGTCGCCCGCAACCAGCTCTGCGCCTCGCCGCTCACTCCTTCCGGCAGGCCACTGGCTCTCGCGGAGACAGTCTTGGCCATCTCGGGCAGGATGAACAGTGGTCCGAAGAGAAGGACGAGCGTGAGTGCTATCGCGGCCCGGATGCGTCTGCGCACTACAGCGAGGAACGCCGCCCTTTCGAAGGCCGCGTCCGTCCAAAACCGCGCTCTCATGACACCTGTATGGCACAAAACGCATCCCTACTTCGATGCGTACCCAACCGACGGACCTGGATGGCGCGACACAACGTGCGCCTAAGCTATTGGGTGCGTTTCTCCCACCGCGCCGACCGCAAGTCTCGAAGTAGGTTCGCTATGATGCCGCCATGCGCTTTCTACTGGTGGTGGCAGCCGTCATCGGCGCAGTTCTGATGATGACGCCTTGGATCATGTCCAACATCGATGACTCGGCGTTCAAGCAAGACATGGCCTTTACGCCGGGGCAGATCACCGGGCGCGACGGAGCCAATGCGCGCGCGATCGCCGAAACGGTTCGAATGCGCGCCGAGGAGCGCAAGATCCCGCTCCCCAAGGATGGGCTCACTGTGACGGTCTTGGCATCACGCCCAGGCACGTATCAGGTGGCGGGCGGGATGATGGCGGCCGCAGCTACAAGTTCTTCGGTGGTTCAGGACGTCAAGATTCACGCCTCCTACGATCGGCCCGTGCTCGTTTTTTTCCAACGGCACGTCGAGCTGAACGTCGAAACCACCGCACCCGGCGGCGGGGTCGCTTCCAGCTATCCCTGATCGGATCTGGCCATTCTGGAGCGAACAAGTCGGAGCGCACGAGCCTCCCGAGACTTTTTTGAGTGAGCGAGCCACGGAGAGACTTCAGCGACGGAGCCGGGCTACCGGGAACTTGAGGGTGCCGTACCTTGCTGTCCGAGCGCACGTACTGGGACAAGAAATCGCAAAACTTGGCAAGAATTGGAAAGACGGAGCCAGCCTCGTCCAACTAAGAGACGTTCCCTGTCCAGAGAATACGCAACGAGCGTAATCCTGACGGCCAAGGCTTTGATGCGCGGAGGGAAATCATGGAATGCAAGAGGTGGCGCGGTCCGGTCTTGCTGACGGTTGGCTTTCTCATATCTATCGCCGTGTCAGGTGCAAGCGAGGCACGCGTGGTCGGCTTTGTCGTCGAGCAGACGCGTACCTTTGCCGAGGGGATTAACTTTGGGGTTGTCGGTCAGTATCAGCGCGTCGACGGCACCGCGTACTTCGAGGTGGATCCATTCGACCCGCTCAACTCGCAGGTCATCGACATTGCCGACACTCCCCGAAATCCTCGAGGAATGGTGGAGTTCAGCTCGCCTTTTTTCATCCTCAAACCAGCGGATATGGGCAGAGGCAACGGCAAAATTTTCTACGTGATCAACAACCGCGGGAACAAGCAAGCCCTGGGCTACTTCAATTATTCGCTCGCGGGGAACGACCCGATCACTGCGGCCGATGCCGGGGATGGCTACCTGATGCGGCTGGGATACACGGTGGTGGATGCCGGCTGGCAGGGGGACGTGGCCCCTGGGGGTGCTCGCCTGTTCCCGAATTTCCCGGTCGCCAATAAGCCCGGCGCATACATTCGCATCGAGTACTCGGATCGAACGATTCCAGCGGAGGGGACGTTCAGCATGCCGCTCGAGGGCAGTTCGAGCTTCGTGTCCTATCAGACGGACGATACCGATACCAGCCACTCCACTCTCACGGTGCGCGACGACGTGAGCGCTCTCAAGGTTCCAATCCCCTCGGATCGGTGGGCATTCGGAACTTGTCCGACGGGCCAGAAAAGCCTCGTTCCCACCAATGGAGACATTTGTCTGTTCGACGGATTCCGTCCCGAGCTCATCTACGAGTTGATCTACCGGGCGATCAACCCGAAGGTTATGGGCTTGGCTTACGCGGTGACGCGCGACCTAGGATCGTTCCTCCGATACCAGACCCAAGACGATTTCGGCAACCCAAACCCGCTGGCGCTTCGGGAAGATCTAGTCGGTATCAGCCGATCCTATTCGTTTGGTGGCTCCTCCACTGGAATGTACCAGCGCGAGTTTTTGTATCTAGGATTCAATGAGGATGAATCTCATCGTCAGGTCTTCGACGGTCTGTGGATTCACAAACCAGGCACGCATCGGTTGTTCGCGAATGTCCGATTTGCCGATCCGAACACGTACTCGCGCGAAGACGACCGGCAAGACTTCCTGTCGACCAGCTATCCTCCTTTCAGCTTCGCGGTGCGGACAGACGAGATCTCGGGAATCACTGATGGGCTCGTCAAGCGGCCCGGTATCGATCCGCTCGTCTTCGAAACCGATACAGAGGAGGAGTATTACCAGTTCCGGGCGTCACTCTACCTGACGAACGCTTTCGGCGAGGCGATCGACCAACCGCCGAATGTCAGGGTTTATCTCCTTTCGAGCTTCCAGCACGGAGGAAACAGTCCGCCGACCGCGTTCCCAGGGCCGCGGGGAATGTGTCAGAATTTGACAAATCCGAATTATCACGGGCCGACGCTTCGGGCATTGTTGCTTGCACTGGACGATTGGGCAGACCTTGGGATCCCGCCGCCGGATAACGCAGTGCCCGACGTTCGCAACGGCACCCTGGTGACTCTCGCGCAGGCGCGCGGTGCATTCCCATACATTCCGGGCGTGCAATTCCCTCCATTCCTCAACGAGTTGGCGCTCCTCGACTACGGACCTGACTTCTTCTCTTGGGGCGGCTCGCTGGGCCAAATTCCCCCCTCGCCGGGCGCTCGATATAGGGTGATGGTACCGTTGCCCAATCAGGACGGAGTCGACATCGCAGGAATCAGGCCGATGGAGATCCGAGCTCCGCTGGGGACGAATTCCGGCTGGAACGTGCGGGCGCCCGGTTTCCGCGCGCCTCACCTGTGCGGCTTGAGCGGTTCGTACATTCCCTTCGCGACCACGCGCGCCGAGCGCCTCGCCAGTGGCGATCTGCGCCTTTCACTCGAGGAAAGGTACGGAGACCACCGCGGGTACGTCGAAGCGGTCAGAGACGCATCTCGAGAGTTGATTCGAGAGGGGTTCTTGATCCAAGAGGATGCGGACCGTTTCATCGCCGAGGCCGACGCCGGCGGGGTGCTGCAATAGTCGATTGCTGAGGTTCCGCACGGCGAATGTCCTGAAACAAAAATGCAAGGGACGATGGGTTCGCAGCTCAGGCCTGCGCGGCCTGGAAGAGCCCGAGCCGCGTGTTGCTCGACCTACATCGTCCTTCTCGCGCTCGAGCTTGTCGAATTCGTAGGACATCTTGTCTTTGGCACGGCTTGTCGCATCGCGCGCGATATCCCGACGCTCGGCCTCTTCTCCGTTGCAGATCGGTTCGACAAGATTAAACGAGAAATGCGGCAGTTTCGGATCACAGCCATGAACTGAACCCGGCTGCCTATCTCGCTCCCTCACCGTTGGAGTCCTCCGGCAGTGCCTTCACCATCGCCTCGACGAGCTTCACTTGCTCCGGCGTGAGCGGCTGGAAGAATGCGAAGGTCCGGCGCTTCTCTTCGGGCACAGCAAACGCGGTATGACGCTCGCATGAACAGCGTTGAAATCGAGGCGTTCGCGGCGAAGGTCTTGAAGCTGACCGCCGATGGAGCAATTCCGAAGGAAGTCTCGCAAGGAATCGACAAGTTGATTGCCACGGTAAACGAGCTACAGATGGAGCTGAACCGGCTGCGAACAAGCAAGCCGAAGTAGCCGCAGGTCCGATGCAATTTTTGGCAACCCGCAAGGCCAGCCCGTTGCAGCCGGGAAACGCCCTTCACGCTCAACGCGTACGAGAAACGGAGACCTCACGTTGCGCTCGGCCACTAAAATGGTCTTCCACGCATCCCTGCCACTGCCACATGCAACGCCAGCGCTACAGTAGCGCCACCGCAAGTGAGGACCGGCACAGCAACGCAAAGTGAAGAGCAACACAGCAACAGAGGCTCCTGCTTCGGTCGAGAAGGGTCACGGCCTCGGCTGCCTGCGTGACTTCAGGCGTCAAATTCCTCCTGCGAAGTGGCAGCGGAATTGCAGATGCGTTGTTGCAAACAGGGCTGAGCATCGCGAATCGCCTTTGTTGCAGCCGCGGCGACATCACAATCGCAGCAGCTGACGTATTCGCGGCAACAGCCGTTCGAAAGGAAAAATCATGAAATGGCAAGCGTGGAAAGGATTCGCCGTCGGATTAATTGCTTCACTAGGTCTCATCGGTGGCGCCGGAGCGGGTTTGGCGCGCGCCGCGGCCGAGCCGGAACCCACCTTCGACCTTCCGGCAGAAACCGGTAAGGCTCTCGCCACCGTCGCGCCGGGGCCGGAATCCTCTTTCGACCTTCCGGCAGAAGCAGGTGAGGCATTCGCCGCCGTCGGGCCAGGGCCGGAACCCACCTTCGAGCTGCCGACAGAAGCACGCGAGGCGCACGCCACCGTCGCGCCGAAGTCGGAACCCTACTTCGGCCTTCGGAGAGCGCAGCTTCAGGAAAAACACTGAGGCGGCATCCAAGCCCAGGCAGCTGACCGCCGTGCGCACCGGTTTCTGTCTCCCAATCCAGCACCTCTGACGCGCTTGTTTGGAGACAGAAACCAGTCTCCATGCGCCGGAAACATTCGCGTCGAGGCGAGAGCGCCAGGGCGCGTCCCGTTCACCAGGGAGCTGCAAGTGGCGCAGAGGAAGGAGTTGACCATAACGGTCTTGCTTCCTCGCGTTCAGTAACTTCTTATATGTGCGGCGCCTCGCGAGTTGTGTTTCATTGTCTGTCCTTCAGCAGGCAGACCCCGCTCATCCCAGAATGGCCGTGCCACTAGGCCCGCTTCGCGCCCTGCTCAGCCAAGCGGGTCACGTCGTCGCACGGCCAGCGGGCTCTACTCCTCAGTCAGTGGTGCGACGCAGAACCTTGCCAGCGGGCAGTGGGCCTTAGTCAGCGGGGGCGGCAAGTGGACCGCGTGGTCACCCCACGACTGGGCCGCAGGCTCCTTCTATGCATGGGGCTTTTGCTCAACGAGAGTCGTGAATTGTCCCCCTTGAGGGAGCAACGTTGTCCGCACTGCGAGGCGGTCCCTAACATTGAAGCGTGCGGTTCACGTTCAGGTTAGCGCAGGGCGTGCTGCGAAAGGTGCCGCTGAGGCGCATTGGACTCGGATTAGAACACGATGAAAA
>DATFTC010000203.1:0-5154 GCA_035262305.1 Myxococcaceae bacterium
AGGCGAAGGACGTGGAATTTGTCGGCCACCAGCCTGGCACGCGGGAAGAAACAGCGAGCGAAAGCCTTGAACGGCTCACACAAGTCGAGGATGACGAAGCGGACATTTTCTCGCCCTGGGATGTAAGTAAGAGATGACTCGAGCTGCAAGACAGAGCGACCGTCGACGACTTCCATCACTCGCTTGCCTTTGAAGTCGACGAGGACGGAGACAAACTCGCGAACTCCCAACTTGCGGTTGCGCTTGAAGTAGTGCTCGTCGATGCCGACGACGTGTGGCCATGAGTAGAGCCGTTTTCGGCGCTCTAATTCCAGCTGCTCGTAGAGTGCCTTGTACAAGAAGCCGGATGAGCAGGCGTAGGCGCGTCGAACGGCGGAGAGGTCCGAAAACTTTTCGCACGCCCAAAGCAGACTACGCTTGTACCGTTGGGTGGTGCGAGCGCCCTTTTTGATGCCTGGTACGGGCTCGGTGAATGGGCGGCCACAGGGACGGCAGGAGAAGCGTCGCTTCTTGATGTGCAAGACGACGTGCTTCTCTCGAAGAGGTGCGTCCTTCACGGTGACCATTCTTCGGTCGTAAACGCTGCGGGATGGCTGCGCGCAGCGCGGACACACCTCGAACGCAGAGACCTTTTCCACCTGCAGATGACTTCGAGAAGAGGACGGGGCGTAAGAGGCGTTGGTTAAATGAAGCTCGGGCAATAGGAGCCTTCGGACTAAACTGCTTTCGGGCATAGCTTGGCATCTCCAGTGCGGTGAGGCGTTGACACCCACACCGTACCGGCACCTGCCGGGCTATGCCTCTTTCCGATTCCCCGGAAGTCACCCACCACCGAGTGAGAAGAACCTCTCTCAAGCCCAGAAAAGCTCTGGGCTTTTTCCATGTCTAGGTTCCATGTTGCGTCAGGTTCTTCTCACTTGGTGGTGGGTCGGAGCGAAAAGCTGTCTAGGCACACGCGTTTAGGAGTCGAAGACGGTAATTGCGGAAGCTTCTATAGCCGTAAGCCCGCCGTTTCACGAGCTTTGCTTTGTTGTTGAAGCCTTCGGTTCGTCCGTTGGTGATGCCCGAAGCGAAGTAGGTCAGAATTTCAAATCGCCAGCTCATCAAGGTCCGCCGTAGCGTTTGAAGCTCGGGTATGGGAGAGCCGGCGATCTGATCGGTCAGGCGAGTGAAGAAGCGCGCTGCTCGGTCGTAGCCCTTGACTCGATAGAGTGCATGAAGGGCTTCCTTCACTCGATAAACTTCGTTCAGCTCAGGGTGCAGCTGCAGCCACCGATTGAGCAGAAAGCGGCGGCCATGGTCGAGCTTGAAGCCGTTGCGGAGCAGCAAACGACGCAGTGGAAGGGAGCGGCGATCGCCGGTGATTTGCTTCCTGCGGCGGTTGATGGCTGAAGAGAGCAACCGGACGACGTGGAACTTGTCCGCCACAATCAGCGCGTGTTTGAAGAAGCTGCGAGCGAAGCTTCTAAAGGCTTCGCAGAGGTCCATCACCACGAATCGGACGTGATGCCGACCCGGGATGTGCTTCAGGCTGTACTCGAGCTCGGCGGAAGTTTTCCCTTGGACAACCTCCATCACTCGCCGGCCTTTGTAGTCGACCAGGAGCGACACAAATTCGCGGAAGCCGAAGGTGGGGTTTCGACGGAAGAAGTGTTCATCGATGCCGACGACTTTTGGCCAGGGGTAGAGGCGCATTCGGTATTGAAGCTCGAGCTGCTCATACAGGGCTCGGTAAATGAAGCCAGCGGAGCACCGGAACGCGCGGCGGACCGACTTCAAATCAGAAAAGGTCTCGCAGGCCCACAGCACTGCTCGCTTGTAGCGCTCGGTGAAGCGAGCCCTCTTGCGAATGCCCGGAACCGGCTCGGTGAACGGCTTGGCGCACGGCTGACAGCGGAATCGGCGCTTGTGGATGTGGAGCACCACCTGTCGGTCGCGAATGGGCGCGTCCCGGACTTTGGCGACACGATGGTCGTAAATCACCCTCGAAGGAGTGGCACAGCGCGGGCAGACCTCCATTTCTGAAGTCTTTCGGACTTCCAGATGGGTGTGGTCGTGTCCTGAGAAAAACCAGCTGTTGGTCAGTTCGAGTTCAGGAAGCAGAATCCGGCGTACTAGGCTGCTGTGGGGCATAGCTTGGGTCTCCGGTACTGGTTTGGCTTCGACACCAAAACCGTAGCCGGGACCGACCCGGGCTATGCCTTTTTTCCTTCCAACTCACCCACCATCGAGCGACAAGAGCCAAAATTCGCCACGAGCTCCAGACTCTAGTCTGGCGTACAGTGCATTCCTCCACGCAGGAGGTCCCATGGCTCCACGGCTGTTGGCGTTCCTCGCTCTCGTCTCTCTTGCCCCGTCGGCGGCCGCGGGCGTTACCAAGTTAGAAGTCCTGTCTAAAGCCCCCTTCGCTGAAGGCAAGAGCTTCGGCGACGTGGGGCCGTATGTGCGGATAACGGGCCGGTTCTACGGAGAGCTGGATCCGGCGCTGGCGGCGAACAAGGGGATCGTGGATCTGTCGAGGGCGCCGAGGAATGCGCGCGGGAGGGTGGAGTATTCGGCGGATTTCGATCTGCTGGCGCCCGCGGAGCTGGCGAAGGGGAATGGGACGCTGTTCTATGACGTGAACAACCGCGGGAACAAGCTGCTGGTGAGTCTGCTGAACGACACGCCGGCGAACAATGCGCTCGACAAGGCGGAGCAGGCGGGCGACGGGTTCTTGATGCGCCACGGGTTTATGGTGCTGTGGAGCGGCTGGATGCCCGGGCTGCCGAAGGCGCCGAATCTGCTGCGTCTGGAGGTGCCGGAGGCGCAGGGGGTGGAGGCGGCAGTGTGGGACGAGTTTCTCTTCAACGAGAACAAGGTCGCGCTGGGGCGGTTGAGCTTCGCTGTCGCGGACAAGAAGAGCGCGCGGCTCACGGTGCGCGACCGCAACGGCGACGCGCCGAGCGCGATCCAGGCGGAGGCGTGGGAGTTCGTCGACGAGCGGTCGATCCGCCTGTTGCCGGCGGGGACGCCGTTCCGCGCGGGGGCGCTCTATCAGCTTTCGTACAAGGCGAAGAATCCGCCGGTGGCGGGGATCGGCTACGCGGCGACACGCGATCTGGTTGGATTCCTTCGTTATGGCGAGACGGATTCGGTCGGCAACGCCAACCCTCTTGGAAATTTTGTTAAGAAAACCTTAGCGTTTGGGCTGTCGCAGAGCGGGCGGTACTTGCGCGACATGCTCTACAACGGCTTCAACGAGACGGAGGACGGCCGTGCGGTGTTCGACGGCATGAACCCGCACATCGCCTCGGCGCGGCTCTTCCTCAACTATCGCTTCGCGCAGCCGAACCGCGCCTACAGCATGGGCTACGGCTTTCTCGGCTATCCCGACGCGTCGTTCCCGTTCTCGTACGCAAGACAGCGCGATCCGGTGACAGGTAAGGAGGACGGCCTGCTCGAGCGCTGCAAGGCGCGCGGCAACTGCCCGAAGATCGTACACACGGTCACGTCGACCGAGTACTGGCAGGGCGGGCATTCGCTGAACACCACCGATCCGAAGGGTGAGCGCGACATCGCGCTGCCGGAGAACGTGCGCATCTACCACTTCGCCGGCACGCAGCACGTGCTCTCGGCGATGATGCCGAAGGGCGTGTGCACCGGGACGCCGAACACGCTGATCGATCCGCGGCCGGTGATGCGCGCGCTCGTGCTCGCGCTCGACCGCTGGGTGAAGGACGGCACGCAGCCGCCGGCGAGCGTGTATCCGAAGATCGCCGACGGCACGCTCGTTCCCGCGGCGGCGCTCAAGTGGCCAGCGATCCCGGGCTTCACCGCCGCGCGCGGCCCGAACCCGATGGCGCAATTCGACTACGGCAAGCGCATCCGCTCGGGCGTGATCGAGCGCATCCCGCCCGCAGCCGCGGGCGCGCCCTACCGCGTGCTCGTGCCGGCGATCGACGCGGACGGCAACGAGACCTCCGGCCTGCGCGTGCCCGAGCAGCAGGTGCCGGTGGCGACGAGCACCGGCTGGTCGCTGCGCAGCGGCGAGGCGGGCGGCCAGGGCGAGCTCTGCTACGTCGACGGCCAGTTCATCCCGTTCGCGCCCACTGCCTCGGCGCGCGAAAGCGCGAAGGACCCGCGGGCCTCGCTCGCCGAGCGTTACGGCAGGCGGGACGAGTACGAGAAGAGAGTGCGCGAAGCGGCCGTGGCGCTGCAGGGCCGCGGCTACCTGCTCGGCGAGGACGTCGAGCGCGTGGTCGCGCGCGCGAGCGGGCTGGCGAGGTTCGACGCCGCGCAGTAGGGCCTCAGCCGGCGGCCCTGCGCAGGCCGCTGTACTCGAGCTCGGCGACGTGACGAAGAGCACCGCGATGCTACCGATCACCCACACGACGTTGCCGGCCAGGATCAACCAGCCAAGCGCGCGCGGCAGGCTCTTGCGGGTCTCAACGTAGAGCATCAGCGCGGCGCAGAGGAACAGCGCGATGCCCGGTGGTCGCGGACGAGGGTACCTCGGCGTGCCCGAGTGAATGGACTCTTTATGGCTCATGGGCGTCGCCGGTTTCGCGTCAGGAAAGATTCGAGTTCGGGCGGGAGTATGCGGATGGCGTTCGAAACGCGCAGGTGCGCCAGCTCGTGCCGCTCGCACAGCCTGTAGACTGTGGCCGTGCTTACGCTGAGGCACTGAGCGACCTCCCGGACCGTAAGCAGTCGCTCGACATCCGAATGTGCTCCCAGCTGCCCTCTAAATTCCTGCACCGTTTTTTTGCCGAAATTTTTGAAAACGGCAGTGAATGACAAGAACGCCTGGGATGCTTCGGCCGAGGGGCTCGAATAATTACCAACGGTTGGAATGGATGCAGACGTCTGTGAATCGTTCGCGACGCTCTCAAACTCATTCACACGGCAGAGGTCGCAGGTTCAAACCCTGCTGCGCCCACTCCGGATAACCAGGAGGGCCCTTATTAGACGCCGCGGGCGGTGGAAACATGTTCGGCGAGGCCCTTCAAGCCGCGCAGCGGCATTCAGACTCAGGGGATCATGGGAGCCCTGAAAGACGTGGCCAGTCGCTCGATCACCCAGTCGCTCAATCACTCAATCTCCTCATCTTCATCGTCGTCTTGTTCGTCCCTGCTGAGCAGAAACCCATGGCTCATACCGGCAATCATGTAA
>DATFTC010000204.1:0-13840 GCA_035262305.1 Myxococcaceae bacterium
AATCTCCGAAAGCAGCAAAGTCGGGCTGATCACGAGACCAACCTAGGAGAGGAAGGTAAACGATGGGAATGATGGATGATGTCCGCGCAGGTCGGGCGCTGACCGCGACCTTCGACACCACCGAAGGGCAAGTGGTGATCAACCTGTTCGCAAAGGATGCGCCGAAGACGGTGGAAAACTTTGTCGGGCTTGCCACCGGGGAGAAAGCCTGGATCGACCCGAGCAGCGGGCAGAAAAAAACCGGCGTTCCACTCTACGACGGAACGATCTTCCATCGGTGCATCAAGAACTTCATGATTCAGGGAGGAGATCCCCTCGGGCGCGGAACTGGCGGCCCAGGATTCAAGTTCGAGGACGAATTTCAGAGCGGGCGTGTTTTCGACAAGCCGGGGATCCTGGCGATGGCGAACGCTGGGCCCAACACCAACGGATCTCAATTCTTCATTACTGCGGCGCCCACGCCTTGGCTGAACGGCAAGCACACGATTTTTGGCGAGGTGGTAAAGGGGCAAGAAATCGTCAACCGGATTGCCAATGAGATTCCCAAAGGAGCGCAGGACCGGCCCACGAAAGACGTGAAGATCAACAAGTTGACGATCACGACCCAAGGCTAGAAGCACGGCGTCCAGCAGCGCTGGGAGCCCGTCCTCATGTGCTCGGCGACGGCGTCCAGTTCCCGCCATAGCGGATTCGCGGCGCTGATCGGCGCGCCGAATGTCGGCAAAAGCACGCTGCTCAACCGATTGGCCGGCGCCAAATTGTCTATCGTTTCCCCCAAGGCCCAGAGCTCGCGCGGTCGAATTCTGGGGATCGTCACGCGACCGCAGGGCCAGGTCGCATTCATCGATACGCCCGGTTTGCACCCGCCGAGGCGCGGATTGAGTCGGCGCCTCGTCCAAATTGCGCTCCATTCTCTCTCCGATGCGGACCTGGTCCTCCTCATGATCGAGCCTCCGGCAAAGGATGCGAGCCCGATCCCGGATGTCAACCGTTTCATTTTGGACCGCGTTCGCGCTGCGAAGAAGGCCGCGTTCCTGTTGATCAACAAGGTCGATCTGATTCCCAAGACTCGCGTGCTTGCCTTGATCGACTCTTACCGTGAGGAGCTTTCGTTCGAAGAGGTATTGCCCATATCCGCGAAGGCGGGGGAGGGCGTGGAGGAGCTGATCGAGCTGGCGATCGCGCACCTCCCGGAGGGCGACCCGATGTTCGACGAGGACATGCTCACGGATCAGGCTGAGCGTGCCGTCGCCGGCGAGTTGATTCGGGAGCAGATTTTCCGCCACTGCCGGGAAGAGATTCCCTATTCGGCCGCGGTGACCGTGGAGGTGTTCGACGAATCGGAGCGAGAGCCGCGCCTGCAGGATCGCGGCAGGCCAAACGCCGGTTTGGTGCGCATCGAGGCGACCATTCACCTGGAGCGGGAAAGCCAACGGGCCATCTTGATCGGCAAGCGAGGGCAGATGCTCAAAAGGATCGGCACCGACGCCCGCGCCTCGATCGAACGCATGGTCGGCACGCATGTGTACCTCTCCTTGCACGTGCGGGTGGAGCCGCGCTGGAGCGAACGACCTGAAGCGCTCAGGAAGCTGGGGTACCCGTGAGCCCGCTGGTCGCTATCGTAGGGCGGCCCAACGTGGGCAAATCGACCCTGTTCAATCGGCTGATTGGGCGGCGTCTGGCGCTGGTTGGAGACGCGGCGGGAGTGACGCGCGACCGAAACTATGCCGACGCCGAGTGCGACGGGCGCAGCTTTACCCTGGTCGACACGGGAGGGTTTGCCGAGGAATCGGACGACCTGCACGCTCGCGTGCGACAGCAAGCTCAGGCGGCGATCGAGGAGTGCGATGCCGTCATCCTGGTGGTGGACGGCAGGTCGGAAGCGACCTCCTTGGACATCGACCTGGCCTCCTCGCTGAGGAAGAGCGGTAAGCCGATCGTCGTCGCGGTAAACAAAATCGACACCCAAGCCCAGTCTCCGGCAGTCGCCGATTTCTATCGCCTCGGCATCAAGGATGTCTTTGCGATCTCCGCCGAGCACGGGCTCGGGATAGCCGACCTCCTGGAGAGAATCTGCGAGTTGCTTCCCGCTCCATCGCCGACCGAGGCTCGCCCCGAAGATGGGGCGATTCGCATCGCCATCGTGGGCCGCCCCAACGTCGGCAAGAGCACGCTGGCGAATGCGCTGCTGGGGGAAGAGAGGTTGGTGGCAAACGAGCAACCTGGAACAACCCGCGACGCGATCGATTCGCGGTTTACCTACAAAGGCCGCGACTTCATCCTCACCGATACGGCCGGCATTCGGCGCAAGCAAACTCTGGCGCTCCGGCTAGAGCAATT
Organism: Myxococcaceae bacterium; assembly: GCA_035262305.1. Classification (GTDB taxonomy): domain Bacteria; phylum Myxococcota; class Myxococcia; order Myxococcales; family Myxococcaceae; genus DATFTC01. The sequence goes on from DATFTC010000204.1 coordinate 2,341, forward strand.
CGCGGTGATCGCCGCGCTCAGGGCAATCGAGCGCTGCCACATCGCTGCGCTGGTGATGGATGCGACCGAGCCCGCCGTCGATCAGGATGCCCGCATCGCCAGCATCGCCGAAGAAAGGGGGCGCGCGCTCTTGCTTGTTCTCAACAAGTCGGACCAACTTCCCGCCAGCGTGACACAGAAGGCGCTTCGCGCGGAGGTGAAATACCGGCTCAAGTTCGTTTCCTACGCGCCGATCCTGTTCACTGCGGCCATCCAACGGCTGAAGGTTCACAAGCTGCTCGAGCTGGCAGGCATGTTGTACGACGAATTCAACTTTCGCGCTCCTACTCCGGTGCTCAACCGCCTGCTTCAGCAGCTGATGGAGTCGCATCCGCCGCCGCTCGTCGGCGGGCGGAGCGTCCGTTGCTATTACATCGCACAGGTCGGAACCGCGCCTCCGACGTTCGCCGTGACTTGCAATGCTCCGGAGCTGATGCCGGATCGCTACAAGCGGTACATTATCAATCGCCTGCGCCGCACATTTGCGTTCAGGGTCCCAATTCGGATGATATTCCGGGAGCGGCCGGCAAGGCGCTCCGCCAAAGGCGCTCGCGCCGGCGATTGACACGTTGCGCACGCGCTCTTTACATTGCGCCGCCAATTAAGGAGCACGAAGCCGGAATGGCCGAAAAACTGACCCGCAAAGAGCTGCGCGCACCCGATGCGTTCCAAAAGGCTGGATTTCAGGCTCGAGAGTGGCTGCAGAGCAATCAGCGCCTTGTCCTTCTTTTAGTCGTTGGCGCGCTCCTCGTCTTCGGAGGCGCTATGCTGGCCAACTACCTGTCCTCGCGGGGTGAAGTCGATGCGTCCAAAGCGTTGACCACCGCCCTCAAAGTTGTGGAACGTCCGGTCCACGCAGAAGCTCAGGCGCCGGTAGACCCTGAGGCCGAGGCGCCGTTTTCCACGCAGAAGGAAAAGGACGAAGAGCTGATCAAGCAGTTCGCCGAGGTGCGGCAGAAGTTCCCGCGCAGCCGGGCGGCAATCACGGCGGCGCTGCTGATCGGCGAAGCCCAGCTTCGCTTGGGACGGCCCGATGACGCGATGAAATCGCTAGAGGACTTTCTCAAGGCGATGCCATCCGACGAAGCTCTGCGCGTTGAAGGGCTCGAAGGCCAGGGATATGCCTACGAGACGAAGCGACAGCTCGATCAGGCGCTCTCGACTTTCGATGCTCTGTCTCGCGACAACAAAACGGACTTCCTGACCGGCATAGGCTTGTATCACCGCGGCCGGATCTTGATCGAGCAGGGCAAAAAGCAGGAGGCAGCGGAGGCCTTCGCCCAGGTCTCGAGCGCCTATCCAAATACCCCGGTAGCGCGGCTGGCCTCCGACCGACTCGCGGTCCTCGCGGAGGAGGGGTTCAAACCTGCGCCTCCGCCAACGCCGAACCTCAATCCGGACGCGGGATGAGCTTCGCAGCCTGGCGCACGACAGCCGCCTGCGCCTTGCTCGTGGCAGGGACCGCGGGCTGCAAAAGCAAAAGGATTCCCCTTTATCAGGACCCGACGCAGCACGAGATCTCCAGCCGGCCGCCGCTGGCGCTGTACACGATCGAGTGGTGGACGCCTCTGGTGCTTCCGATCGCCTGGGATTATCTCCCGCAGGAGCTGGCGGCCCCCGCCGCGGATCCGGACGGAAGCAGGATCGTCGTCCTCACCCGGGACAAAATGGTCCGCGCGGTTTCTTCCGACGGTCGAATAGAGTGGTCCTTCGCCACGCGCGGCGACTTCTTTGCGGCAGCGTTGATCAACGACGGAGTCGTCTACGTCCCCGGCGGCGATGGAATCCTCTACGCGCTTCAGGCCGACTCGGGACAGCTGCTGTGGAAGTACGAGGTCGGCGAAGAGCTGGTCGCAACTCCGGCGATTGCCCCGGGGAAGGTGCTCGCATCGACCGAAAATGACGCGGTGATCGCGGTGGATTCGCACAGCGGAAAGCTGGCTTGGCGGTACCGGCGCGAGGTAGCCCCCGGCTTTACCATTCGCGGCGCGGCCTCGCCTCGCGTTCAGGGGGAGCTCGCCTACGTCGGATTCTCCGATGGGTACCTGGTCGCACTCGGAGTCTCCGACGGAGCGGTCAAGTGGGAGCGCCCACTTTCCAGCCCTGGAAAGCAGTTTCTGGATGTGGATACGACGCCGGAGCTGGACGGAACGGGCCGACTGTTCGCCGCTTCTTACAAGGACGGCGTCTACGCCCTCGAGTCCGGCACCGGGACCGTCCAGTGGCGTACTGCTCGCCCGGGGGTGACGAACTTGCTTCTCAAGAGCCCGCTGCTGTTCGCCGCTGGAGATGAAGGGGTGGATGCCCTGCTGGAGCAGACCGGCCGCCCAGTCTGGTCCTATCAACTGATCAACAAGGCAGCCGATGCTCCCGTGTTCGCGCGCGGCCTTTTGATCGTGCCGACCGGCCAGGCGCTCGTGTTTTTGGATGCAGCGTCCGGAAAGCCGCGCAGCTTCTGGAATCCAGGCAAGGGCGTCACTGCCGCGCCTTTGTGGGATCACTCGCGGCTGTACGTACTCTCGAACCTGGGCTTCCTCTATGCGATGCGTCTGAACGCAGCTGCCGCGTCCCAAGGGCAGTGAGCGCTCCATCTCCGGATCGGATTCGAGTGGTTGCTGCGCTGATCGGCAGGCTCGGCACCGACCGCTTTCTCGTGCAGCAGCGACCCGCCGGAGTCAAGCGAGGACTGCTGTGGGAATTCCCGGGAGGGAAGGTCGAGCCTGGCGAGTCCGACTCACAGGCGCTGGTGCGCGAATGCCGCGAGGAGCTTGGGGTCGAGCTAAAAGTAGGCAGCCGACGCTGGGCAGGGCGGCACCGCTACGAGGATCTCGAGGTCGAGCTGGTTCTGTACGACGCAGAGATTATGTCGGGCAGCCCTGTCCCGCTTCGGGCCAACGACCTGCGCTGTCTGTCCGCGCGCGAAATGAAATCGCTTCCGTTTTGTGAAGCGGACATCCCGCTTCTCGATGCGCTTGAATCCGGGTTGTTATCTGCGCCGCCCAGATGATCCGGCGAACATTCCAGCTGCTCCCCTCGGTTGGGCCTTGGCGCGAGAGGGATCTCTGGGCTCGTGGAATCGAGTCGTGGGATGATTTCCCCGCTGAAGGCACCGGAGTTGGAATCTCAAAACGAATAGATGGCGCCGCGCGGGCGAAGATCCGCGAATGTCGAGCCGCCCTCGACGAACGCGATCTGGCGGAGCTGGCCAGGCTTCTGCCGCCTCGCGAGCACTGGCGCTTGTATGCCGACTTCGCGCAAGAAGCAGCCTTCTTTGACGTGGAAGCGGAAGGCGTCACGGTGCAGCGGCCGTCGGTGGTCAGCGTCTTCGATTCCAGCGGGCTTGGCGTCTTCGTTCGAGGCCGAAACCTCGAGGATCTTCCCGGGCGCCTTTCGCGCAGCAGGTTTTGGATCACCTTCAACGGATCGTGCTTCGACCTGCCGATCCTCAGCGCCTCCTTTGAGACGTTGGAGCGGCCCGCAGTCCATCTGGACCTGCGCTCTCTGGCGCGCCGGCTGAGGCTGGGCGGCGGTTTGAAGGAGATCGAGGAGCGCCTCGGCATCGGCCGACCTCCGCACCTGAAAGGCCTAAATGGCTGCGATGCAATCGCGCTGTGGAGGACCTACGAGCGTGAGAACGCAATCGACGCGCTTCGCTTCCTCGTCGAGTACAACCTCTATGATGCGTTCCAGCTTCGCAGCCTGGCAGATATTCTCTACAACCGCGCCGCGGCTCGCCTTGCGTTCGATGAACGCGTGCCGGTGTTCGATCGCGGCGAGCTTCTCTATGACGTCAGCAAGCTACTGCTGAACCTGGGCCAGTAGGGGGTAGCCAGCAATCCCAGCTTGCCCATCAACGCCGTCGCTTTTTTTTCGCGCTGCTCTTCTTGGCAGGCAGCTTTTGCCTCTCGCCAGCCACCTGGAGCTCCAGCCGGCGCTCCGTTTGTTCGTTGCCGCGCTGGTCGCTGAACGCCGATCCGCTCTGCGCATCGAGGACCAGCGTATATCGGTGCCCGGGCTTGAGCGGCTCATGAAAGTAAATCCGGTAGTCCAGATGTTCGTCGGAGCTCTCGGCGACATCGTCCGAGATCATGGCCCGGTCAGCTTCGTCGAAAACCCGGATGCGATAGTTAACCAGCGGCGCAGTCGTCGAAACCTCGAGCTGCTGGGTGGGTTCAATCGGCGTCCGCGCATTCGGCTGGATTTCGATCGGTTCAAGGCCGCCATCCAACAACCGTTCGCGGATCGAGAGCGAGACGCGGGCGGCAGGGGCCCCCGCATCCTCAACGGAAGTCAACGCCGCGTCCCTCGGGAGAGCCCCTTGCGTCGGCTGTCGGGAGCACGACGACGGCAAAAACAACAGTGGGAGCAGTGCTGCCGATCGGATCCGCATGAAGAACGAATAATTAGCTGCGCAACGAAGTATATGGGCAGGATGGAGTGCGACTACGAGGTATGCGCGTGGAGTCAGTTGACATAATACATGTTATCGGACTCTGACCGCAGGGCAGGGAAGGCACCCAGACTCGCGGTAGAATCCACTCGTGGCGAATCCGACTTTCTCCCTGGCAATCCTCTGGGATGGAACGGCCTCAGCGCCAGCCGTCCAGCGGGTGATTGAAAACCTGGAGACCACCTTCGAGCCCTCAGCCGTGTCGAACCTGGCCGTCATCCAGTTGCCCTCAATGGCGTGCTTGCACTTCACCGTCGACTTCTCCGCGTACTCGCGAGCCACGCTGACCCAGCTGGAAATTGACAGCACGAGATGCGGCGGGCGCTTCATCGAGCTGCTCCGAATTCCAGAAGACAAGCGCGAAGCCTTCAAGGCCCAGTTTCTCACGCCTGTCCAGGGGTCGAATCTCTCTTGCGGCAGCTTCAAGGAATGCAGCCGGCCTCTGGCCGAGCACCTGGGGAAGCTCGCTGCCGGCCGAGCTGAGGTGCCGACGGTAAAGCCGTCGCCGGCTCGGCCGCGCCAAACCGGCTCCGACGCGCGCCAGGCTCCCCGCTTTGACGTCAATCTGCAAGTAGAGTTCGACAGCGAAGCGGATTTTGCCCGCGAATATGCGATCAACATCTCCAAGGGCGGAGTCTTCGTTCGGACGACGCAGCGCCCGGCGCTCAATTCGGAGTTGGGCCTGCGGATCAAGCTGCCCAACGGACAGGTCATCCAGACTCGCGCCCGCGTCGTTCACGTCGTGGATCACCCTGAGAACGGCGGCGTCGGGCTGGCCTTCGGTCGAGAGGATCCGGCCTTCGGCGGTGCGCTTGATCAATACCTGGCCGAAATCCAAAAAAAGTAGGCGACTTCGAGGCGGTTGCGTCTTCAGTGGCCACCCCTCAGCGCTTCGCGGAACCAGTCGTCCAGCATCGGCCGTGTGATCGGGCCGAGCTGCTTCCGGATCTTCGCTCCGGAAGCGTCGTACAAAAAGCTTGCCGGCAGCGCGCCTGTCCACTCGCCGTCGACCTGACGGATGAGGGCATCGATGTCCCCGGTCGCGACCAGAACGGAGTCGAACGAGGCTCCAAAGCGCTCCAGCGTTCGTTGGACCGGCGTCAGATCCGATGCCTCGTCGGCGGAGATACTGACGAAGCTGATTCCGCGCGCTCGCCACTCCCCTGCCGCGCGGACCAGCTCCGGGAATTCGGCGATGCACGGTTCGCACCAACTTGCCCAGAAGTTGACGAATACCGGACGTCCCCGCTTTGCCTCAAGCTGCGCTCTCAGCCCAGGCGCGTCCACCACCTGCGGCTGCGCACTCCCGCCCTGCGGCGCGGCGTTTCGGTGACACCCGCTGATCGCAAGCGCCAGGACCGCTACGGTCGCTTGATGGAGCAGCCGAATGCGCGAGTCTCCGCTTTGGAAACTGGCTTGCCGGCCAACACGGCGTCCAGCGCGCCGCCGATCTCGTCCAGGTTTCCATGGTAGGCCAGCAACCCGTCGCGGGTGACCAGATAGGCCTCCGGGGTATGCGTGGCGCCAAAATACGCAGCGAGCGTACCGTCCTTTCCGTCCAGGAGGATGGGATATGGAACGCCCCGCTCAGTGCGAACCTTTTGAATCTCCGTGGGCGGCTCGTTGTAATTTGAGTCCACCGCCAAAAAGGTGACGCCCTTATTCGTGTAATCCGCGGCCAGCTTCTTCAGGACGGGCTCGTATTTTGCACTTACCGGGCAGCGCGTAGACCAGAAATCGACCACCGCCGCCTTCGAGCCCTGAAGCACTTGCGTCAACTTGTAGGCTTTCCCGTCCGCGTCCATGCGCTCGAAGTCAGTAACCTTGGCGCCGATCTTCGCTTGCGGTTCGCCAGACATCGCCACTGACGAAAGCACCAGCAGTCCAAACAAAACCCACATTCGAGAGCTTGACGTGTTCGGCATCGGTTTCCACTCCTTCCAAGTTGCGCCGCGAGCGCAAGCTATAACCGCGGCGCGATGCGCTGTCAGCAAGCAAAGCGCGGTGCAACCTTGGAGAGGTCCAATCTTGCGGCCCTCGCGACTTCATCCGCATTCACGGAGCACTAGTGTCGCAGAACTGCGGCTCGCCATAAGTCGGGGATAACCCGGCGATCGACCGCGATTGCAGGTCCCGCTTGTAGAAGAAGGCGCAGGTGGTATATCGAGCGCGCTGAATCGGGCGTCGAAATGGTCCTCATTGTTTTCATGGTGTTAAATGCGACGACCGCGCGTCCGGACTTCACCGAAGTGCAGGCGCAGGTTCAGGCTCACTTGACCCGCGGCGAGAGGATGCTCAGGGACGGCGACTACGAAAATGCCCTCTGGAATTTTCAGCAGGCAAACGCCCGACTTTCGACGCCCATCGGGGCGCTTGGGGCAGCCGAATGCTACGAGCAGCTGGGGAACAGAGCGTATGCCGTCTATTACTACCGGGCGTATTTGCGCCGAGCTCCGAACGCGCGCGATGCGCTGGAGATCGCCGAGCGGATCGGAGATTTGATGTTCATCGAGGCTAAGGATGGTCGAGCATTGCTGGAGGTAGAATCCGTCGTTGCCGCCAAGGGAAGCGTCGACGGTCATCCCTACAACGCCTTTCCAATTGCTGCTTTTCTGCCTCCCGGCGATCACGAGCTCTTGGTTGAATTTCCGAGCGGACCCCAAAAGCGGGTCGTCTCGGTCAAGCCCGAAGGGCTGACCACACTTCAGTTGGCCCCTCCGCCAGGAGTTTCGCCGACCGCAGCCAGCATCGCGCGGGTGTCGAAATCGCTCCAGGATGAAGAGCCACCGGTTTGGATCGTGATCGCCCACCCGGGTTCCTACACGCGTTTGAGCGCCGACAACCTGCGGGAGATTTTCAGCGGCGACCGGATGGTCTCGCTCAACGGGCAGATCGCGCAAGTGGTAATTCCGCGGGTGGGCAGTCGCACTCGCGCTGCGTTCATCTCCACGTTCCTCCAGAAAACGGAGGCGAGCTTTCAATCCAGCTGGATGAAACTGGTTTTTCGCGGGGGTGGCGCTCGCGCTCCCCTTGAATTTCAGACGGATTCAGAGGTGGTAGCGGTGGTCGCGTCGCAGCCAGGTGCAATCGGAATCGTTGCCGCCGACACACCGACTGCGGGCGTGACTCGGATTGGCGTTCGTTGATTCGAGGGGGCCGCATGCCGCGTTTGGTTTGCTTCGGCATTTTGTTTCAATTCGCCGCGCTGCCCGCCCTCGGCCAGCACTCGATGGAGCCGAGGAGCGAAACGCACATGACGATCCACTTCTTTGCGGACGTGGTCGGGCAGAAGACGGGCGGAAGCATCGAAGCACCTTCGACGTTCAATCTCGGCTCGCTCACGCTGTTCGTCCACGCGCAACCGACTCCCCAGTTCTTCGCGCTGGCAGAAGTGGCTTTCGAGCCCACCCTGCAGGACTACGCCCTCGATGTCGAGCGGCTGGAAGCAGGTTGGAGCCCGCGCAGCTGGTTTCAAGCGGTCATCGGCCGGTACCACACGCCGCTCGGTTATTGGAACACGGCGTTTCATCACGGCAAATGGCTGGTCACCACGATCGAGAACCCTCTGCTCTTCAAATTCGAGGACGAGGGAGGGCCGCTTCCGGTCCATACGATTGGGCTCCTGGTTTTCGGCCAAGCCGATTTCTCGCCCAGTGTCCGGCTGCTGTATCATCTCGGTATCGGCAATGGGCGCGGAGCGACGCCCGATCCGCCGCAGAAGCTGATGGATATTCACGAGGGGAAATCCTTCATTGGCGCGCTGCATGTTGGAATTTCGGGATTCCGTATCGGTGGTTCGGTCTACCTCGACAAAACCACGCCGCAGGCCACGCCCGGCGTTGACATGAAAGAGCAGATCTTGGTTGGGGATGCCACCTTTACCACACCGCCGTGGGAAATCTTGGCCGAGGGAGCCTGGATTCGACACGAGTACTCTTCCCCTCTGCCCAGCGGTGAGACGACCGTCCACGATTATGGCGCTTACGCGCAGGTGAGCTATCAGGCCTGGGAGCGCGTGCGCCCCTACGTTCGCGGCGAGGTTCAGCGCGTCGATACGGATGATCTCTTCATGGAAAACGTGCCCGACCAAGTGAGGTTTCTCGCGGGAATTCGATTCGACCCGATCGATGCCCTGGCGGTGAAACTCGAGGGCGGCAACGTTCGAATCAAGGGTGAGAATGGGGGGTATGGTCGATTCCAGGTCGCCTTCGTCTACTAGTCCATCGCATCGCAAAGGCACTCCGTCGTCCTCACAAGGCGAAGGTCCGGCGGCCGCCCGATCCGCGCGTCGATGCAAACCCATGGCTGGCGCAGATGCTGGATCAGCTGGGGGAACGGTATCAGCTCGGCAAGGACGCTGCGGACGGCATTCAAGTCCTGCGCCGCACCGCGCGGACCCGATTCAATCCGATGAGAGTCTATGTTCAACCGATCAATCGCGAGGTGATCGGCGAGTACGACGTGCGCGTGCGGGAAGGCAAGACCCTTGCTCAAGGCCGGGCGCTTCTGGACCGCAAAGTGAGTGCCCGACTCTCTGAGCTCGGTGTGCGGCCCGCGCGCGAAGTGGTTGAAGAATGGGGTGGCGAAGTCATCGTCCGCCGTTATGAGGGGAGCTGCCCGGATCCGCAGGTCGCGGCGGCAGCGGTCCGCTTCATGTGCGAAGAGTCGGAACAAGTGATGGACGCCTCCGCGGAGTAGCACCCATTTCTCGCGATACAAATGTGCTGACGCGCGATTCCACAGCCGCCGTTCCGAGTTATCGCCAAAGCAATTTTCGGTGGATTGCCTTGGCGCTTGGGCTTGCGCACCTTGCGCTCGTCTCGAGAACTGGCATTCGATGGGAGCACATTGCGGCAGACGGCGTGCTCATTGTCATGCCGTGGATCGGCCCGCGATCGTCGATGTTCGTTCGGGCTGTTTTGCCATTGTGGATAGTGGGAGTCCTGATCGACAACGTCCGGTACGTCCCCCTGTTGGGGCCGATCCACACCGGAGACGTCCTCCGCCTCGAGCGTGTGCTCTTCCCCGCTCCCGGGGGAATCTCGTGGCCCGAATGGTTTGACCAGCATACCCACGTAGTGCTCGACCTCGCCTGCGGCTTCGCGTACGCCACCTACCTGCTCGAATTCTTCGCGGCAGATGCCTATTTGTACCTGACCAAGGAGCGCCACTGGTTTTCAGCGCTGGCTTGGGCTTTCTGCGCCGCAAATATCGCCGGTTTCGTAATCAACTTGGTCTTTCCCCTGGCCCCTCCCTGGTACATCATCGCCCACGGAGCCGGACCGGCTGATCCAACGGTCGCCTCAAGTGCTGCGGGTTGCGCCCGATTCGATGCCCTGCTGGGGATCAACTACTTCTCATCTTTCTACTCGCGAAATCCAAACGTATTCGGCGCGATGCCCTCCCTGCACGTGACCTATCCGCTGCTGGTGGTGTGGTACTTCTGGGGTCGCGGGTGGCCGTGGCGGATCGCCACCCTCGCATTCGCCGCGTTGGTCTCCTTCGCCGCGGTTTATCTCGTGCACCACTACATCGTCGACGTCGTCGCCGGCGCCGCGCTGGCGTTCCCATGCGCTCTCTGGGCAAGCTGGTTGACCCGGCGATTCTCGTGGGCTTCGCCGTTCAACTCTTCTTCGACAGTTTAGCGATCAGCGAGTCGAAACCTTCCTGCGCGATGACTTTCGAAAACGAGCTTCGGTAGTTCTCTACCGTGCTGACATCATCGATGATGATGTCCACGATTCGCCAGGAGTCCTTTGCGGATCGCATTGCGTAGTCGACGTGCGTCGGCTCGCCTTTCACCACCAGCACCGTCGGGACGAGCACTTTGTCGCCTTCCTTCCGCTCCGGCAAAAACTGAGTTTGCGACTCGCGGTACGACGGGATTTGATCCCCGGTCAGGCGCTTGAACCGCCCGACGAAGGCGTCCATGAACTTCTTGCGCTTTGCCGGCGGCTGCTCGTCCCAATGTTTGCCGAGGGACGCTTTGGCCATTCCTTCGAGGTCGACGGTCTTGATCAACACGCTTTCGATCTTTTCCCGCTGTGCCGGAGTGAGCTCCTCGCCGGGCTTGGGCAGAAGAGCACGCACCTCTGCGTCCCGCGCCTTCAGGACATCCGTCGGGCTCATCCGGGGCGCCGACAGCATGGCGATCAAGATCAGGGCAGAACGCAATTGGGCTCTCCGCTCGACAGCGATTTCCCGGTCACCTGCTCAAGGTGAGCGCGGGCGACCAGTAATTCATAGGTTGCTTGCGCAGTGTCCACTTGGGTTTTGGCATAGCCAGTGTACGCCTCCACCAGCGCCTTCGCATCGCTCACACCAGCTCCAAAGTTGAGGCCGGCGCTGCGAAACCAGGAGCGTCCGGCAGACAGGGCTCCTTGGGCAGCAGCATACCGGTCTACCGCCGCCTGCAGGTCCGCGATCGCCTGCAATGCCTGCAGACTGATGAGTCGCACCAGCCCTTCTCGTTGGGCCTTGACACGAACGAGCTCGGACTGCGCCTTTTTCTCCTGAGCGTGGAGCGTTGGAAACGAGAGGTTCTGGCGTAAGCCAACCGCCATGCCAAGGGCAAGCGTATTGAAGTAGTCAGAGATCCACGGGTTGGTCTGAATGTCGCGGTTCGGTGCGCGAGAATAGGCGAAGGTCCCTGCAGCGAAAAACTGCGGCAATTGCGCCGCCCAGCTCGCCTTGGCTTGCTCCTCGAAGGCGATCACCGCCTGATCGAGCCCCTTCAAATCCGGGCGTTCGCGCTCCGCCTGCCGGACAACCTCATCCTGACTCGGAACCCGCACGTCGGGAGAGGCCGGCAGTGGCTCGTCTTTCAATTTCATCTCCTGCTCGGGCATCGCAAGCGTTGACGCCAAAGCTGCGCGCGCGAGGCGCAGTCCCTTCTCCGCCTCGGTCTTGCGCTGGAGCAACTCGCCTCGAAAGAGGGCGACGCGGTATTTGTCCTCCAGGGTGACCTGACCATCAGCCGCGGCGAGCGATTCGGCGATCTTTTGATCTACC
>DATFTC010000205.1:0-3497 GCA_035262305.1 Myxococcaceae bacterium
ATTCCGACACCAACGAGACGAACGTCCTCCGTCGGGCGCGGCGGAGGTTCCTTGCATTGTTGAGTAGGATTTGGAAGATCCATGTCTTGACAGTCGACCGGCCATCGAAATTGGCCAGACCTTCGACCACCGCCGCCCACGTTTCCTGAACGAGATCTTCGGCCGAGTCTCGGCTCCGCATCAGATGGACGGCACGCCGGAGCAAAGAGCGGTGATACCGCCGAACGAGCTCGCGCAGTACAGCTGAATCGCACTCGATCGAGCGCGCTGCCACGGACTCAACTGTTTCGTTCGGCTGAACTATTCGCATTTCCATGGCCCTCAATCCCTTGCATGCGCGGGGCCAACCCGGAGAGCTTATGTTTTCCTTCTGAGCATTCGTGAGACGAATGTTGAACAGCGGGCTGAGTCGAGCCGCGTTCAAACATGTGTCGCCCAGACGTCTCCGTGTCGCTACGGCGACACCATATAGCGGGATGTGAGCTCGAGGTTTCCGAGCCGCGGATCCCTTGCTGGCGACTCGGCGTCCGGATGAACGACGAAACGTTTCCACGCGGGAGGTTACAAAATGTCTGAGCCACGCCAGCAATGTCTTTGTAGAAGGAGCAACCCGATGAGTGAACTCTGGCAACTGTCAGCAAGCGAAGTCGCTCGCCTCGTAAGAACGCGCAAAGCATCGGCCCGTGAGGTAGCGGACGCAGCGCTGCAGCGCCTCGACTCCGTCAACCCGCGGATCAACGCGATCGTCGAGTGCCGACCGGATTCGGTGCGAGAGCAGGCAGACCGGGTGGACAGTGTGTTGGCCCGCGGAAACGACCCGGGTCCCATGGCCGGCGTGACCGTCACTGTCAAGATCAACATCGACCAGGCAGGGTTCGCCACGACCGATGGCAGCAGGCTACAAGAAAACCTCGTCGCCAAATTCAACAGCCCTGTCATCGACAATCTGGTGCGGACAGGTGCGGTGCTGCTTGGGCGCAGCAACGCGCCAACGTTTGCCCTGCGTTGGTTTACGAGCAACCTGCTGTATGGCGGCACACACACGCGCAACCCACGTGATCCGAAGCTAACCCCTGGCGGATCGAGTGGCGGCGCAGCTGCTGGCATCGCAACAGGTATCGGACACATTGCCGTAGGGACCGACATCGGTGGCTCAATACGCTATCCCGCGTATGCTTGCGGCGTGCACGGGTTACGTCCCAGCCTCGGGCGAGTCCCTCACTACAACGCGTCTTCGAATCTTTTCGACTCCAGTACCGGCGCCCAGCTGATGCACGTGAAGGGCCCCATAGCACGTACCGTGGAGGATCTTCGCATCAGTGTGTTTGCCATGTCGGCTCCCGATCCACGAGATCCGTGGTCGGTCCCCGCGCCTCTGGAAGGGCCGCCCAGGCCACTTCGTGCCGCACTATGCCCGCGACCGGGAGGGAGGCAGGTCGCGCGCGAGGTCGCGGCGTCTGTTCTGGATGCAGGGCGGCGTCTTGCCGATGCAGGATGGACCGTGGAGGAAGTTGACGATACGCCCCCGTTCAATGAGTCGGCTGAAGTTAACGAATGGTTGTGGCTCGGTGATGGTTTCGCTCAGCTCGCGGATGCGGCAGAGCGCGACGGCGATCCAGGCGCTCGAGCGGTGGTAGCAGCAGTGAAAAGCTGGGGAAAAACGTATCCCGCCGACGCCGTAGCCCGGGCGGTCGTTCAGCGCGCTACTGTGACGCGCCAGTGGCAGCTATTTTTAAATGAGTATGCGGTGCTCTTGATTCCGGTTTCAGCCGAGTTGCCTTTTCCGGACCAACTCGATCTGCAAGGCAACTAAGCGTATCAACGAGTGTGGGATTCGCAGTTTCCGTTGCGAGCGACCCCTGCGCTGGGTTTGCCGATACTGACGGTCTCCACGGGGCTTGTGGGTCAGACTCCGGTGGGCGTGCAAATCGTTGCAAGCCGCTATCGCGAGGATCTGTGTCTGCGCGCTGGTGAGGCAATCGAGGCTCGTGGAACGCCGCCCGCTCCCATAGATCCGCGCAACTGAGCGCCTTCAGCACGACGTCGCTTCCGGTAGGCTGCAACCTTGTGCCGGTTGCCGCAGAGCGCCGGACTGCACCAACGGCGGTGATGCGATTTGGTCTGGTCGGAGAACCAGAGCACGCAGGTCTCGTCTTCGCAGCGTTTCACGAGAGTGAAGTCGGCCGTCGCCAAGAGGTCAGCGGCAGCTTCCGCCACCGGCCCCAGAATCCCCGCGGGCGTGTCCTGCCGCCTGACCCGATCGATCGTCGGCGAGCGCGGCTTGTTCCACACGAGCCGGGGATGGCTCTGCGCCTGGGCCAGAAAACGGTTGAGGACCGATGGATCTCCCCGCCGCCCGGCCCTTCGTTTCTCGACCAGGGACCGGATGCTCTCCCGCAGCGTTCGCGCGGCATCCACCAAGGACATCGGCGCCGTGTCCGGGCGGATTCTCGCGACGGGGAACCCGGCTCGTTCGAGCCAACGCAACACGTCCTCCTCGCGCTGCAGCAAGTCCACCAGCTGGCCATTCACCCGCATCCGCGTGTTCAGGAAATCGAGCGCAGGATGACCTGCCAGGAACAGGGCGCGCGATTCTGGGCGCGGTCTCGGGCCTGAACGTCTCATGGACGATCGTATCGAAGGGATTGAACCAAAAGCATCCTGTAACCGCAAATGTTGCCCTTTGACGCGCGAAACGTTTCCACGCCGGAGGTTACAAAATGTCTGAACCACGCCAGCAATGGCTTTGTAGAAGGAGCAACCCCGATCAAGGGAACGGTGTCAAGCATTGAACCAATGCCTGTAACCTGAAACATCGTGCTTGACAAGTTACAGGTCGACCGATAGTCGTAACTGGAGACCTGTCAGTTCTCAGGTGTTGATAGGAGGACATTCGTCATGAGTCAGAGTCTTCCACCCCGAAGCAAGGACGCCGGCGGCGTATTGTGGGCGGAGTCCTCCGCGGCAGTTTCTCATCGCCGCGACCCGAGCTTCGTCGTGCCGGTTACGTCCGTCCGCACGCTCGAAGCGGATGGGATCCGCGTCTTCTACCGCGAGGCTGGCCCACCGGATGGGGCGGTGGTGCTCTTGCTGCACGGCTTTCCGGCGTCCTCGTTCATGTTCCGCGAGCTGATTCCGCGCCTCGCCGATCGCTACCGGGTGATTGCGCCCGACCTGCCAGGTTTCGGCTTTACCGAGGTACCGCCCACGCGGAACTACGTGTACTCGTTTGACGCTTTGGCGCGGACGATCGCGGCCTTCACGGAAGCGCTTCACCTGACCCGTTACGCTCTCTACGTCTTCGACTACGGGGCGCCGACCGGCTTCCGGCTCGCGATGGCTCACCCCGAACGCGTCGCAGCAATCGTCTCGCAGAACGGCAATGCGTACGAAGCCGGGCTCGGTGACGCTTGGGCGCCCATTCAGCGGTACTGGCGCGAACCGACCCCGCAGAATCGCGAAACGGTCCGCCGGGTGCTCAGCCCGGAAGGGATTCG
>DATFTC010000206.1:0-8478 GCA_035262305.1 Myxococcaceae bacterium
GCCTGACGACGGCTCGGGATTCGACTTCCACCACCTCCGCAGAAACCGAAAACCTGGAGTCATCTTTCCGCATTTCCCCGCGCAGCACGTGCGTCGCGTTGAACATCGACTTGCCCTGCTCGAGCGTACGCACGTTCTCTCGTTCGGTATCGGTCACGGGAATGACCAGGAGTTTTCCGCCGGCATGCGCAAGGCGATTGGACACGTCCTGGATCACGCCCAACGCGAGGGACTTCACCTCGCGATCCGCTTCGAAAGGCAGCACCGCCAACCGCACTGGGGGAGGCGCCAACCACTCATCGATCGCCTGCCGCACCCGAGGAATCAGCAACAGAAGCAATGGCAACAGCAGCGCCGCCCAGACCAGACGAGGGCGACGACCGGCGATTGACCTGATGACTTGTTGGGCCGACGCAAATCGCTTCCGTGGCTCCGGCTGAAGACATTTGGAAATGACGCGCTTCCAATGTATCGGGAGGCCATGAGCCACCTTGCCTGGCGCCGCAGGACGGGAGCCGACCACCAGCTCATGCAGGACCACTCCGAAGGCGTAGAGGTCGGCCGCGATCGAGGGCGGGTCCCCTCGGAGGAGCTCCGGCGCCATGTACTCCGGGGCTCCAGCGCGAATGCTGGCGTTGCTCGAAGCTGAGCCGTCAGCGCTTGCGCTCACCACCGGACGCGCGAGGCCGAAATCGGTGATCACAACCCTCAGCCCGCCGGCTCGGTCGTGACAAAGTACGATGTTGTTGCTTTTGAGATCCCCGTGCACGACGCCCTTCGAATGCGCGGCATCCAATCCGGCAAGCAGCTGCCGGGCGATCTCTCGAACCTCGCTCTCCGGCATCCGGCGATCCCGCTGGATCCGCTCTGCCACCGTTTCGCCCTCGAGGTACTCCATCGAGAGAAAGTCAATTTCCCCGTACTCGGTGCGGAAAGTATGGATGTCGTGGAGCTTGCAGACGTTTGGGTGACTCACCTCGCGCGCATTTCGCGCTTCGGGGGGAAGGCGCCCGCCGTAACCTGGGAGGGCGCATTTGATCGCCACGCGCCGATCCAGTTTTTGATCAATGGCCTCGTAGACGACGCCCATACCTCCGTGGGCGACCTGGCGGATCACACGAAAGCGCCGGGCCAGTATGTCTCCCGGCTGAAAGGATGAATCCAAGCCCTGCCGGGGAATCAGCGGGGTCATCAGGAACGTACCCATGCGCTCTTCCCAGCAGACGCGCTCCCAAATGGTGTCGAACAGCGCAGCGGAGTCCGCGCAAGCGCCTCGAAGGTAGGCCTCGCGTTCGGCTGGCTTGTGCTCCAGCGTCCTGGCGACGAGCGTCATCACCAGATCGTCGTTTTCAGTGCTGGCTGGCATGGTCGTCGTGCAGCCGCTCGAAGAGCCAGCGGCGGGCGTCGCTGAAGCGGCGCTGGAAGGTTCGCAGCGGCGTGCCGAGGGCCTCCGCGCCCTCTTCGTCAGTCAGGCCGAGGAAAAATTTTAGCTCGACGATCGAGCACAACTCGGGATGGATTTTTTCGAGCTCCTCGAGCAGACCGTCGATGGCGAGGCCGAGCTCAAGCCGGTTGCTCGCCGCGAGAAAAATCTCCGCCCCTTCGTCAAAGGGGATGAATTCACCCTTAGGCCGCCCGCGCGCGCAGTCGATCAGGTATCTGCGCATCGCCCGAGCGGCGAGGGCGAAAAAGTGCTGGCGGTTTTGCCAATCCCGGCTCTTGGCTCCCACCAGCTTCAGATAGACTTCGTTGACCAGCATGCTGGCCTGCAGCAGCTGATCCGGTCTTTCGCGAGACAGGTAGTGGCGCGCCATCTGCCTCAGGTGCGGCATCACCAACCGGAATAGCTCGCTTTCGGCCCTCCGGTCTCCTGCGCACCACTTCTGCAGGAGCTGCGTGATGTCCCCGTTTCTGGGTTCCATCCCTGCACGCCTCGGCGCGCTTTCTACCCCAAATGTTACACGAGGAAAACAGCCAAGTTCACTGAGAGCCAAACCGCTCGCTGGCGCGGATGGCGCGATCACCGATTGATATCGGTCCGGAGCGTCGTCGACCGCAGGCGGCACTGATGCGCTCGCCTGGGAAAACGTCGAGGCTCCGGTCCGGCAAAGTCACGAAAGAGTCACGCAGCGACCGCGCACGTTGACAGGCCCGGCGAAGGCCACTGATCTGTGGCTGCCCCACTCGAGGAGAGACGTGTACCAGTCGAAGCAGAATTCGAGGACGCCGGCGGCATCCGCGGGCATTAACTCGTGCATGCCGTGAACGCAGTCCGCGAATTCTGAGACAACTTTCCCTTGAGTTATTGAATGCGGAATATGCCGCGAAGCTCTTCGGTCTGGCTGATTGGATTGCCAGCATTTCCCCTGGCCAGGGCCCGCCACTGATACACCTTTCCTGAGGCTAGGGGCGTGGCTCCGTCGTACGTAGCAGTGTTGTTTTGGCCCGTGACGGCGAGCAGGCCGACCTTGATCCACGCGACGTTCCCCATCGCATCGAAAAGCATCAGATCGTACGTATGGGCGCTCGGATAAGCTTGCCAGGTGAACGTCGGCCGCGATGAAGCGACGTCCATCGCATCGCCGGGTCCCGGCGAAACCATGCTGACAGCGCTGGTGACCTTGAACGAAGGCTGCACGCCATTGACCACCGCGCCGCCAGTAACCGCGATGTGCTGGATTTGCGTTCCCGCAATGTTTGGATCTGGATCGCGTACATCTCCATCATTTTCGAAGGCCGCGAGCACCACGTATCGGCCATCGGGAACACCGGCAATCGACCAGGCGCCGGTGATATTAGGGGCCGTGCCCGGATCGGGGGCCCGCAGACCGGGCGGCTCCTCGCCTCGGAGGAGAATCGGGTTGAAAGTGCTCTCGACGATGAGGACCACGCTCGTCGGCCCCGGCGCGCCCGCGACCAGGTTCACGCTTCCGTTCAGCGTTGCGGTCGGCGAGCCAGACTTGTGGATTTGCACCCCGGTGATGTCGGTGCCGACCTGAACACTCAGGTCCACCGCCGTATAGTTTGTACCGCGGCTGTATGCCTGTGCGTGGACGCTGCCCGGAGCAACGTTGAACAGCGTGAAGCTGCCATTGTGGTCGGCGATGGCGGTGATGGGGACATCGCTGGTCTCGGCGACGACGAGCACACCCACCTGGCTGGGTGACACTTCGACGGTGCCCGAGATGGAGGGTCGCCCCTGCGAGCCGCTCGGCAGTGCGATCAGGCCAATGTCAGCCTGGCCCCCGGAAATGACATAAGGGCTGCTCGTATTCGCCTGAGATGCGGCTGATACGTCAATCGGTAACGAAACGCGCACGCCGGCGGGAAAGTTGAAATAGTCCTTCGCCGCGGCGCGCAGCGCCACCTTGCGCCCAACGGGCTTGCCGGTGTTGTCCGCGCGAACCGACGGGATGCGGAGCACGTAGCTGCCATCGGTGGCGGAGATTGCAACCGAAGCGGCGGGTGCCCCACTTTCGTCGAGCGCGCTCACGGTAGCTCCGCCGACTGGAGCCGCGGTTGACAGATCAGAGACGTGTCCCTGCAGCTGCACCGCATAGAAGCAGGCGGGTGCGTTCTGATTCTGGACGGACTCGCAAACCTCGCCGGAGGGGCAGCTGTTCGGATCATCCAATTTGCATTGCTTGTTGCCTCCGCTGCATGCGGCGAGCAGAAATGTGGCAAGCAAAGTGACGTATTTCATCGGGGCTCCTGTGTGGTTTCCGCGTTGCTGATGCAAAGACGCGGCCGATCTGGCCAATGACAAATGGCTTCAGCGACCAGGATTATGGCTGTTTGCTACGCCTCGAACGAGTGGTCGGGAAAGGACTTCGCTTGGCACACCATCAAAACGCGACTCGATTGTCGCCTTCCTGAACCGCACATCGACCCACGTTCCCGCCGGGCGTAAAGGCTCCAATGGAGTTGGGCAAAGCGGCGACGGCGAACGTCCGCAGGTCATCTCTGCAAAAGGTGCGAGAGAGAACCTGGCTTTACTTGGATGAGATCATTTGCACCTGGTCAATGCCGCGGTGTGTCCTTCTGTTCTTGCACGCCGCTCAATGTCTCGGCGACCGCGTTTGCAATTTGGCCGATCAGCGCTGGCCTGGGAACGATTTTATCCCAAGCACCCAGAGGTGTTTTCAACTGTGTCCTGGGGAGGAGCACCAGGCGTGGGTTTCGGTACCTGGACACAAGGAGATCGAGCAGATTGCTCTGCGGCTCCACCAGGGCGTCTTGGTCGATCAAGATCGCCCGGACGGGTCCTCGCCCCTTTTCCTTCGGCCGAGCAAGGAGCGCTGTCGCCAGGTCCGGCGCACCTACGACGTCGTACCCGCGCTCGATCAGCTCGGCTCGAAGCAGAGCGCGCGGCCAGTGCTCGGGCATAACGAGAAGGATTCTCGTTGGCGGCATCGATCCCTACTCGTAAACGACTCGTACGATCAGCGCCGTCATATTGTCGACGGCTCCTTGTTCGTAAGCCTGATGCACGAGCTGATCGCAGGCCTCCTGCGCAGGTCTGGTTTGGAGCCCGTTTATGATCTGCTCCTCGCTGAGCGACTCATAGAGCCCATCCGTGCAAAGCAGGAATTGGTCGCCAGAGCGGATCGGGACTCGGGTGATCTCCGGTTCGGCGCTGCCGTCGATCCCGAGCGCCCGGGTAAGCTCGTTCGCGTAGATGGCGCGCTGCTCTTTAGGTAGCTCAACGCCGCGCGCCAGGATTTCCGTCCAGAGCGTGTGATCCCGCGTCAGCTGCTTCAGCTGGCCGTCGCGCAGCAAGTAGACGCGGCTGTCTCCCACGTTGCAGACGATCGCCGCGGCGTCGGGAACCAGAACGGCGGCAAGAGTGGAGCCCATCATCTCCAGCTCGCCAACCTGACGGGCAACGATGTGCTCATGCGCCAGGCGCGTTCCTTTCACCAAGAGCTCCTCGCTGCGGGCGAGTCGCTCTGTGGCATCGGCTGATCTGCGCGAGTCCATGTCGTGGCACCCGTGGCCAATGAATTCAGCCAGCGTATCGAGAGCGATCTTGCTCGCTATCTCTCCGCCTTCGTAGCCTCCTATCCCGTCGGCCACGGCGTAGAGCCTCAACTCCGGCCACGCGCAATACGCGTCCTCATTGTTGGGACGGCGGCCGATATGTGTGGCGGCTCCGTGTTCAAGCTGGGCCAACGAACTCCTCGATGAGCGCGGTGCTCCGCGATCTCTAGTCCACTCGCTTAAGAGATCGTCCCTTTCAGACCGGATGAAAAGAGCAAACATTCGAGATGCATCAAGTTGTTCGACGTTCTGATTAAAACTGAGCGAACGCAGGCGCACTCAGGCGCGAGCTGGATCGCTGCGAAGGCGTGATCGCGCCACTCGAAGGGGAAGGCACTGCCTAGAGTGTCGACTCCGGGCGGGAAATTTATCGGCCGATCCGGAAAGGGTAGCTGCCCAAGTAGTTAGATTTTCCCCCTGCAACGCCATACAGCTTGAGCAGCAAATCACTGGCGGGAAGAAGCTGCGCGGAAATTTCAGCCGCGACAACTCTGGGTCCGGCTTTTCGCAGGCTCGGCAGCGTGGCGATTATCGCTCCGTCTGAAGTCTGCAGAACGGCTCGGTAATTCTGGTAAACGTCCTCATTTATCAGCTCGAGCAGCAATCGCACGCGCTTGGTATCAGGCTGAATCATGAGCTCCCGAGCGCCGGCCTCGTTTGCATCCCGGGTGCTGCCGGGGCGCAACGTAAGGGTCTGTACCTGCGCCAGCATCTGCCGCGAAGTTTCTGCCGGCTTGCTCTGAGCTGGCTGCGATTCCGAAGCTTCACCACGCAAAGAATTCAGTTGCTTTTCGAGCACCGCTCGCTGTTGCTGTTCCTGCTCGAGCTGGCCGGCCAACGCGGTCGCCCTCGCGCGCTGATCGGCCAGTTGCTTTTCCAGCTCGCGTTGGCGGACGCTCGCCGCCGCGGTTTCCGATTCGACGAGAGCCAAGCGATCGCGGAGCGGACGGACAAGCATCCACCACGCCCCCGCCATGATGATGGCTGCAGCTGCGAGGGCCAACGGCACCGCAATCCGGCGAGCGGATGCGCGTTGCGTCAACGTTCGCCACCTGCCGACCGGGGGACCCGCTTGGGGTGACAGCCCCTCGCGCGCCGTCGCGATCTTCATCAGCATTCGAGCAAAGTCGACCTCCGCTCGCTGCTCGGTGCTCGATAACAGTCGCCTTTCGAGCTTGTCGCGCTCCCCGGACGGCAGCCCACCACCCAGGTAATCCTCGACGAGATCGTGCTCCGCAATCAGGAGCTGTTCGAACCACTCGTCGCTTTCGAGCAAGCGCTCCTCGACCGCCTGCTGCTGATCCGCTGGTAGATCGCCGAGCAGGTATTGCTTTAGCACCGCCTCGTCAACGGCGTTCACTTCCATGCTGCATCCGCCATGTTCGCTTTGCCTTGGCTCCTTTACCATTCATGCGTCGGTCTCGCTGCCCATTTCACGAAACTGGGCCGGCGACGCGTTCGGGCGATGGGTCGCGTGCTTCGAGACATCGCGCGGCAGTGTCTGGCCACAGGGGTGCCTTGTCAATCTCGATGACTGGAGCCCGCCAAGCAGCCGACGTCGCATTGACACGGTCGTTGAGCGATGCGATTTTCGGTCGCCCAGCGGGCTGAGCAATGAAAAAAGAGTGGCAGCTGAGCCAAGCCACCTTCGACCGGTTACTACACTGGCTCGATCCGGAGCCGACTGAGGCCGGCGCCAAATACGAGCGAATACGCCACAAGCTGGTGAAGATTTTCGTCTATCGCGGCTCCAATATTCCGGAAGATCTGGCCGATGAGACGATCAATCGCGTGGCCGAGCGGCTACCAGACTTCGAGGCTGCCTATGTCGGCGATCCGATGCGCTACTTTTATCGAGTCGCTCAAAACGTTTTTCTGGAATCAACCCGCAGGCGCGCCCTCACCTTGACCGAGATGCCGCAGCCACCCTCATCGAGTGAGCTGGAAAAGATGTACCGGTGCCTGGAGGCCTGCGTCGATCGCCTGCCGCAAGATCAGCAGCAGCTGATTTTGGAATATTACCAATGTGATCAGCGCTCGAAGATCGATCATCGCAAAGCAATGGCTCGCAGGCGCGGATTCACGCTGAATGTTCTCAGGTTGCGGACACACCGCATCAGGGTCGAGCTTCAAAAATGCCTTCGCGAATGTCTCAAAAGGATCGCCGGCTAACGCCTAACGCACTGACCGTTTAGACTCCCCGGTGACGCGGCCTCTCGGATCTGCTAGGAACACGGCCTGCTCGGGGGCTCGGCGGTCGCATCCGTGGAGGCGCACTATGACTGCCCACGAGGAAGATTGGTCGCGGAATGACGTGCGGGATTGCGCGCATCCTCACGGCATTTTCGTTGCGCTCATCTGGGCCCTCCTATCCTGCGCCAGCCGCCACGGCAACGTTCCGCACTCTGAGGCGGGCGAATTGTCATTCGACCGGCTCGAAGCGGGCCAGAAGGTGCAAGGAAAGCTTGCGGCTAACGAGGTCCATGCGTACCGGCTGGCGCTGTCGGCTGGCCAGTATGCGCGCCTGCTCGTGAATCAACCTGGTGTCGATGTTGCCCTAGAGCTCTTTGCGCCCGACGGCCGCTCGCTCACGAGAGTGGACGACCCGATCACGAGCTACGAGCCAGAGGAGCTGGGCCTCGTCGCTGAAGTGTCAGGAGCCTATCGACTGGAGGTCAAGGCCACGCGGCGGCGACTGAGCACCGGCGCTTACGAAATGACTATCGCCGAGCTTCGTCCTGCCGCGCCTCAAGATACAGCCCGCGTTGCGGCTGAGCGCGTTTTCGCAGAAGCCACAGAGTTGCTGGAGGGATCGAATGCAGAATCCTTCCGCAAGGCGGTTGAGAAATTTGAACAGGCGCTCCCCATGTGGAGAGCGATAGGCGACAAGAGAGGAGAGGGAAGAACGCTCGCTCTCATGGGCTTCGCTTGCCAACGTCATTCACTGCGCGACCGGGAGAAGACAACGGGTTATCTAACGCAGGCGCTCTCGTTGCATCGTGACGCAGGCGATCGCGTCGCTGAAGCGTTTACGCTCAACACCCTTGGGCGCGTGTATTTGGATGCGGGCGACGCGAAAAAGGCGCTGGCGCAGTTTGAGCAGTCATTGGACTTGAGCCGCAAGTTGGGCGACCCAATGCTGCAGGCCGACGCCCTGAAGAATGTCGCCACCGTCTACAGCCAGCGGGGCGATCATGCCAAGGCGATCCAGTACTGCGAACAGGTGCTTGCGCTCGCCAATGCCGAGGGCGACTACGTTCAACAGATGAATGCTCTCGGAACAATCGGATACATCTACTCGCTGACGGATGACCCGCCAAAAGACGTCTCGTACTCCGAGCGGGCGCTGGCGATCGCACGGGAGATCGGCGAGCGAGGTATAGAAGCCGCGCTGCTCAACAACATCGCCGGTGCATCCATCAAGCTCGGGGATCAGCA
>DATFTC010000207.1:0-7934 GCA_035262305.1 Myxococcaceae bacterium
GAGAGCTCCCGATCGAGGCTTGAAGATGAAATCGCAGCTCGAATTCTTGGCGGAGCACACAGAAAAAGGGGGTAGCGCCGCGGTATACCCCCACCCGCCGATCGTCGTTTCTACGGGCAGCCAGAGGCCTCGTTGCACACCGCGGAGGGCGAAAAACATCGAATCAACTGTTTTTGGATGCAGTGTTGACTTGAAACGAGAGCCCACCGGATCTGACGGAGGCGACGTGAAGAAGACCGTCATCGACAGCTTTCCCCCGCGCCCCCCTATCCACAACAACACGCTAGGACGACGACCTAAAATGACAACCAACCTGACAGTGACCTGCACGAAAAAGTGTCAGGGATTTGCTGAGCTGCACCAATTACCGGACAAGCTGTAAAGTTAGATGCAACCTTACATCCAACCCTAGATCCAGGGTTAGTCTGGCCGATCTAGGTCTCGATCTAACTCTGGCTGTAAGCGTGATTATAAGAGCGGATTTGCAAACACCCGAATCCGACTCGCAATTCCGCCCCGCCCCTGCACTGTTTGCAGCACCGATCCACGCCGCACCCCGCACGCTGACCCCTCCCTCCCAACCACGACAAAAATCAAGGGAGGAAGGGGTCAGCGTGCTGGGTGGAAAACGGTACAGACCGGATGCATGGGTGGCGAGGCAGAGCGTTTGATCAGACAGGACATGGGTAACAGGTCAGTAGGGAATCATTAATGAAGAGGAACTGAGGAGCTTGCTGGCCACGCCAACCTCGGCACGACGCAGCGGTACATGCATTTGTCGCCGTCGGTAAAGGACGCAGCCATCGCGCTGCTAGACGCAGAGGTCGCTTGCAATGGAGACATTCCGGAGACGGGCTCCGGCTCTCAGCGCAAGCTGCAGTAAAGACAGGAAGAGTTGGCGGTAGAGCACGGGAATCGAACTCGCCAGGGACGCCTCTCAGCGCCCCTCACCGGTTTTGAAGACCGGGCCGACCACCAGGTTCGGTCGCTCTACCGCGCGGATGTCTAAGGAGTTTTTTTCGAGCCGTCCAGAGAAAGTGAGTTTCGTGTAAGCGCAGCGTGGGGAGCCGGTCGAACGACTTGGCTCACAAATCGAGGTGACGCCGCTGACGCTACGCCCCACGCTCGAAAGGCGCTTCCCGCTGGAAGCAAGCGGGTCTGGAGGACGCGATGTGGCAAGAGGAGGTTTCGCCGAGGTTTTGGCAGTCAAATCGCAAGTTTCGCACGGCCCCGGACAACGCTGCACCCACTATTCGCAGGGCGGCGGACAAATTGCAGGCCGCACTCGCCGGCAACGATGCCACGCGCGCGGCGCGCTTTTCAGAGACACTAAATCCGGACGATGGTCATTTTGATTCTCGGAGTGCACGCGGAGGAGCGAAGCAATGCCAGACACAGGATATTCTTTGTTCGACAAAACAGTTCAAAAGACAAACCGAATTCTCAAATACATTGAGCAGGCCTACGGCTGGCCGCGAGAGCGGCGAAACCAGTCGTATGCTGCTCTAAGGGCTGTATTGCATGCGGTACGGGATCGCTTGGTGGTCCAGGAATCCGCTCATCTCGCAGCTCAATTGCCGATGTTGGTCCGAGGCGTTTACTTTCACAGCTGGGACCCAAGCAAGGTCCCAGTCAAAATGCACCGCGAAGAATTTCTGCAGCGGATCGCGCTCGAGTTCCCGTTTGATGCCCCCGGCGGCATGGAAAGATTGGTCGAGACGGTCGTGCAGGCGCTTAAACTGTACAGTACCGAGGGCGAGTGGGAGATCATCAAAGCCAATCTGCCCAAGGACCTGGCTCCCCTGATCCCAACCGGCCCGGAACAGGCCAGCCAACCCGTCCCCTAAGAAATCTGCTGCAGCGCACGCGAACAACGATCGTCGCTTCCGACGGAGGCGCAGTCGGGTCCGAGGTCCAATACGCGCTTCACCCGAGGGATCTTCGCAATCGCAGGTATCCTTCAAACAATCGGCGCAGGCGAGGAGTGAGACGCGAGAGGTTCCACTCGTCGGCGAGACGCTTCCAGATTTCGCCCTCGGTCGGATAGGGATGAATTGTATTGGAGATGGTCCCGAGCGTCCGCCCGGTGCTGATGGCGAGCGACATCTCCGCGATCATCTCACCCGCATGTCGGCCAACCAGTGTCGCCCCGAGAATACGGCCGCTTCTGCGCTCGACATGAACGCGGCCAAATCCCTCGTCGCCGTCGATCACCGGGCGGTCCACTTCCTCGAGAGGCAGCGTGAACGTCACGACATCGATGCCTCGTTCCCGGGCATCCTTCTCGTACAGTCCAACGTGGGCAATCTCTGGCTGCGTGTAGGTGCACCAAGGGATGATCAGCGCGCTTGCTTTTTTGCGTCCGAAGAACAGGGCGTTTTGCAGCGCGATCCGCGCCATCGCGTCCGCCATATGCGTGAACTTGTACGCCGAGCAGACATCGCCCGCGGCGTAAATGCGTCGATTGGTCGTCCGAAGCCGGTCGTCGACCTTCACGCCCTTGTCATCGAACTTCACTGCCGCCGCGTCGAGGTTGAGACCCTCGACGTTCGGCACTCGCCCCACGCCGACCAGAAGCTCGTCCGCGATCAATTCCCGGTCAGCGCTCTCGCCTTCCACGATGATCGCCTTGCCGTCGCTGCGTTTCTCCGCTCTTTGAATCTTGACGCCGAGCAGCAGGCGGATTCCCTCGCTCTGAAACCGCGCCGAGAGCAGGGCGGAGACGTCGTCGTCCTCGCGCGGCAGCAGCTTCCTGCCACGGCTCACGATGGACACTTCGCTTCCGAAGCGCCGGAAGGCTTGCGCCAGCTCGCACCCCAGAGGGCCGCCGCCGATCACGACGAGTCGCCTTGGAAGCGCGGTCAGCGCGAATACCGTCTCATTGGTGAGGTAACCCGTTTCGGCGACTCCGGATATGGATGGCTTTGCCGCGCGCGCGCCGGTCGCAATCAGAGCACGAGAGAAGCTCAGCCTGCGGCCATCTACCTCGACCGCTTCAGGCGAAACGAATTTCCCCTCACCGAAATAGACCTCCGCCCCGAACTTGACCAATTGCTCCGCGGAGTCATGGCGGGAGATCGAAGCCCGCACTTTGCGCATGCGCTCCATTGCCGCAGCGAAATCGAGGTCAATCTGGGAACGCGCGCGAATGCCAAACGCGGCAGCTTCCCTTGCCTCAACCGCGGCACTGGCAGCGCGAAGGAGCGCTTTCGATGGCACACACCCGAGGTTCAAGCAGTCCCCGCCCATCAGGTACTTCTCGACGATTGCAACCCTGGCGCCGAGCAGCGCCGCGCCGACGGCGGACACAAGGCCGGCGGTTCCGGCTCCGAGCACCACCAGGTTGTAGCGTCCGGCGGGCGTCGGATTGGTCCACCTCGGCGGATGCACGTTGTCGACCAGCTCGCGGTTATAGCGGTCGTCGGGCAAGATCAGCCGCTGCGTGAGCTTGCCGTCGCGCTCGGCGATGTCCGATCCGGTTTGCCGCGCCTTGGTTTCCTCAGGGTTCATCGCGTGTCCGGAGCCCCGAACCTACTTTGAATTGCCACCGATGTGGCCGAAGCGATCGTCCTTGCCGACGAAAAATCCGAATCCCATCCGGTTTGGGTCTTCGGGAGTGCCGAGAATGTTTGTCACGCCCCGCTCGCAGCGTGTGGTCCGCTATCTTCGCCCCTCGCTTGGATGCCAGTGGCCGTGCTCGTGCTGCCACCTTCCGTCCTCGCGCCGGTCCCAGCGGTACGGCCGCCAAACGTAGCCGGAAGGCGGAGCCGACCAGCGGCCGCCAACCCAAATAAATCGAACGCCGCTCCAGTGCCAGTAGCCGTCAATCCAGACAGCACCCGCAAATGGTATCGGCGGCCGAATTTCCTCGATCGGAGGTGGAGGCGCGGTCTCTACAACCTCGGGTTGTACGGGTGGCGGCGGGGGTTGGTAGGCGTATCCAGGATCCGGCTGGGCGGCCGGCCGCCAATGCCCGTCGTAAAATACCCAAGCGCCACCTTGGTTCTCCCAGCGCGGCGGTTCCCAGACGTAGCCAGGCGCGGGTGCCAAGGCCCAGTGTCCTTCCAGCCAAACGTATTTGTTTCCGCGCCAGGCCCAATATCCAGGAAGCCACACGTACTGCGGCGCGGGCGGCACTGGCGGCGACTCCATTCTGGGAACCGGCGGCGCGATATTGATCCGGATTCCCACCACACCGCCCGGCGCGGCAACCGGCGTCAGCAGCACAGCCAAGAGCAGCAACGTCTTCTTCATCGGCAATCCTCCGTCGTGGACCGCTCACTAATTACGCGATTCGACGCCGCGGGTCGCGTCGAATTCAAGCCGCGCAAACTGGGAGTCGCTCAGCGATCTACCGCGCAGCTCTAGGTTCGAATCGGGTTAAGGACGCCGCGGCGTGAGCGCGCGAGTGTCGGCGGAGCGGCCCGTGGATGAGCTGCGCCGGTTCCAGCGCGGTGGCAGCGAAGCAAGCGCCCGCGCCCCGTTGATTGTTGATTCAGGCGGCGGGCGATCGTATGCCTCGCGCTTCGCCGCCTCGAGGGGGCCAACGTGTCTGACATACCGTTCAAGCCGGGAGTAGCGATTGGGCTTGGCGTTTCAGCGCTCATCGCGCTCGGCGCACCGCTCGCAATGGCTTTCGTATTTCGCCGCCGGACCGGGGCATCGCTTAAGTATTTCGCGATCGGCGCCGTCGTCTTCTTTGTCTCGCAGATCGTCCTCCGCTTGCCTTGGCAGATACCGCTCGCGAAGTTCGTTCAAGCGAACACGACTGCAGACAGCGCGCTGACCTACGCCTTCATAGCTTTCTCCGCTTTGACGGCTGGCCTCTTTGAGGAGACGGGGCGGTGGTGTGGTTACCGCTTCTTAATCAAAGAGGAACGCTCTTGGAGGGTCGCCGTCATGTATGGGCTCGGCCACGGCGGCATCGAGTCAATTCTCCTGATTGGGATCAACATGGCCGTCTTGTGGGTTTTGTACGTCGCCCTCGCTCGTGGAATTCAGCTTCCACTCCCGAAGGATAACCTGGATGCGATTGCTCGAGTTGTTTCGGGCTTGACGCCAGGTCAGACACTCGCTGGCGGAATCGAGCGACTCTTCGCTCTCTGCCTCCAGGTCGGGTTCTCGGTAGTTGTCTTACAGGTTTTTGTGCGAAACCAACTGCGCTGGCTCGCCTATGCCATGGCAATGCATTTCGTCGTGGATTTTTTGCGCCGTCGTGGCTCTGAAGCGCGGCGGGGCGCTGTTTGCTGAAGCTCTCGTGGGCGCGTTTGCGGTTGCGTCTTTAGTGCTGATCGCTCGGATGCGCCGTTCGGAGCAGCTCACACCCAAGCCTGCTGCTGCGGCCACGGCGGCGACTATGCCGCACTAGCGATATATCTGGGACACCATGAAACAAATCCGCTGCGCTGCATTGTTCTACCTGGCCGCAACCGGAGTCTGGGCGCAGGCGCCGTCGATAGACCCGCAACTGGCAGCGAAGTATTTCCACCAACTCCGGGGAACGTCAGCCCGGGACGCAGGCAAGCTGTGGGGCACGCCCATCGATGGCCCGATTTTGTTTGTCGATCGGAAGACTCGCGATGTGATCGCCAATCAGGCCGATTCCGCCGAGCAGCTCAAACCACTCGGCGGCGTTTTCGTAGGAAGCTTCCCCAAAGACAAGAACATCTCAAACACCGCCATCGACTGGGCGGGCGTGCATTGGACCATGGTGGCGTGGCCGTTGCCGGAGTTGCGGCAGGCGCGCGAGCGGCTGCTGCTCCACGAATGCTTTCATCGAATTCAGGATGGCATCGGGCTGCGCGCCCACGACGCAGTGAACGATCACCTCGACACCAAGGACGGTCGCGTCTGGTTGCAAATGGAATGGAGAGCACTGGAGCGCGCCCTTCGACAGCCGGGTCCAGCGCGCAAGCGGGCGATAAAAGATGCGCTCTTGTTTCGAAACTTTCGCCGATCCCTCTTTAGCGACGCTGCGCAAACTGAGAACAAATTGGAATTGAATGAAGGTCTGGCTGAATACACAGGCGTAAAGCTTAGCTCGGAGTCAATTGAGGAGCTGGCGGTGCGCTCCGACCTGGCGATCCGCAATGCGAGATCCACGCCGACGTTTTCGCGCTCTTTTGCGTACGTATCTGGACCCGCTTACGGAGCACTGTTGGACATGAGCGGCGCCCCGTGGCGAGACCGGATTGAGAAGGTTGGAGATCTCGGTCGAGCACTGGCAAGCGCCTATGGACTCTCGCTGCCAAAGGCAGACAAACGGGTCGCGGAGGGGGCGGCGGCTCGCTACGAGGGCGAAGAAATAATCGCGCTGGAGATCCGACGCGAGGAGAAGCGGCTGCGGGACATTGCCTCGGCAAGGCAGAGGTTCGTGGATGGCCCGGTGCTCGTTCTGCCGCTCACCGCGAACGTGAGCTATTCATATGATCCCAACAATGTCTTCGCGATCGACGCTGCGAACACGGTGTATCCCACGCTTCGCCTGGTCGATGAGTGGGGCATCTTGGAGGTCACCGACGGAGCCTGGTTACTTCGGGATGCCAGTGGCGCCTTAACGCGAGCCCAGGTCGATGCTCCGGGTTCGGTCGCCCCTCGTCCCTTGAGGGGCAAGGGCTGGTCGTTGGAGCTTAACGAGGGCTGGCGGGTGATACCTGGTCAGCGATCAGGAGACTTCCGAATCATCAAGGAAGGAGCAGTAGACTGACGGCCTTCCGCCAACCCAATCTCTGTTGACAAGCGCGCGCGAACCTTTAGTTTAGCGCTCGGTCCCGGGGAGTGCTAAGCCCTCACTTTTAAATTCAACTGTAATCTCAGGAGGTTACAATGGCAGCGAAGGAGATTTACTTCCACCAGAGCGCTCGTGACGCGATTCTTCGAGGCGTTCGGACGCTGGCGGATGCGGTCGCGGTAACCCTCGGCCCCAAGGGTCGCAACGTGGTGCTGGAGAAGTCCTTCGGCTCGCCCACCGTCACCAAAGACGGCGTGACCGTGGCCAAGGAGATCGATCTCCAGAACAAGTTCGAGAACATGGGCGCCCAGATGGTGAAGGAGGTCGCGAGTCAGACCTCGGAGAAAGCGGGCGACGGAACGACGACGGCCACCGTGCTTGCGCGCTCGATCTACGAAGAGGGTTTGAAGCTGGTGGCGGCTGGCCACAGCCCGATGGAGCTCAAGCGGGGAATCGATCGCGCGGTCGAGTCGGTCGTCGGCGAGCTGAAGAAGATCTCCAAGCCGACGAAGAGCCGAAAGGAAATTGCGCAGGTCGGCAGCATTTCCGCCAACGGCGATGAGACGATCGGCAACATCATCGCCGAAGCGATGGACAAGGTGGGCAAGGAAGGCGTGATCACCGTCGAGGAAGCGAAAGGCTTGGAGACCACGCTCGAGGTCGTGGAGGGCATGCAGTTCGACCGCGGTTACATCTCGCCCTACTTCGTGAGCGACCGAGAGCGGATGGAATGCGTGCTCGAGGATCCCTCCATTTTGATCACCGAGAAGAAGATCACCACCATGCCAGATCTGGTTCCGATCTTGGAGCAGGTGGCGCGGGGCGGCAAGCCGCTGCTGGTGATCGCCGAGGAGGTGGAAGGGGAAGCGCTGGCGACTCTGGTCGTGAACAAGATCCGCGGCGTGCTCAATGTCTGTGCAGTCAAGGCGCCGGGCTTCGGGGATCGCCGAAAGGAGATGCTCAAGGACATCGCGGTGCTGACCGACGGTCAGGTCATCGCGGAGGAGCTCGGGCTCAAGCTCGAGAACGTCACGATGAGCGACCTCGGCCGCGCCATCTTCGAGGACCTCGGCATCAACCTCGAGTCGGTGACCACCCAGGACCTCGGCACCGCCAAGAAGGTCGTCATCACCAAGGACGACACCACCATCATCGAGGGCGCGGGCAAGCAGAAGGACATCCAGGCCCGCATGGAGCAGATCCG
>DATFTC010000208.1:0-21501 GCA_035262305.1 Myxococcaceae bacterium
AAGAAGGCCTCGTCTCGATAGCGAACCGTGCTCGGCTCGCCGTTGACAATCAGCGCGCGCAGCTCCTTCGGCACGGCAACGACGAAAGGCCGCCGGTCATCCGCGGTCAGGTTGTCCGCGGAGATCGCCACCTCTCCGGGAAAGACTCCTCCTGAGCTGAAGCGGTAGCTGAGCGTCTTCTGGGAGGCTCCGTTGGCCGGAATGTCTAGGAAACCCTTGGCCACCACTTGCCCGCCGAGCTTGAGCGAAGCTTCCAGGTCCCGCACCGGCTCCGGCGAGAAGTTGCGCACGGTGAAGGTGAACTGGAACGCCCGGGGCCCGAGCTGCAGCGCCGGCTCGATCTTGAGATCGACGACGGCGCGATTGGGAAGCCACTGTTTTCCTCCGGCCGCATCCCGAACCACCACCTCTGGGCGGATGCGTTCCCCTTTCGGTCCCTGGAGAGTAGGCGGCGCGATGTTCAAGCGAAATGCGTTGGCGGTTAGCGCGGAGATCAACACCAGCCGCTTTCCCGGCATCGGGTTCTCCTCGAGCGAATGCCCCGCGAGGTCAAGACACCGATTCATGTCCGAGCTGCCGAACGTCGGCCGCGCCGAGTCGATGTTGGACCGGATCTGCCCGCGGTCGAACGAAGGAGCGGAGGGCGCAATCGCACCCGGGCCGCAGATCAAAAGATTCGCGGGCTCGTCGGGAAGGAGATCTCGAAGGGCGTCGCGCGCCAGCTGGCGCCCTCGCTCGAAGAGCGTCGTTCCTCCGTCGGCGTAGCGCATCGACAGCGAGGCGTCGAGGATGATCGACGTCGCGGCGGGTCCCCGCGTCACCGTGGCCGCTTGCGCGTTTCGCTTCAACTCCGGCCTCGCGAGCGCCACCGGGAGCGCGATCAGGATGGTGGTGCGCAGAAGGTACAGCAGCAGGCGCTTCAGCCGCAGCCGGGACGCCGTTCGCCGTTGGCTTCGCAGGACGAAGGAAATGGCTCCAAATGGGTGCGGACGCGGGCGGCGGCGGTCGAACAAGTGGATCAGCAAAGGAATCAGCGCGGCGAGCGCGCCGAGGAGCATCCATGGATGGGCGAAGGTCATCTTCGCCGCTCCTGCCGACGAGCGAGGAACCGCAGCAACACCGCGTCGAGGCTCTCGTCGGTTCGGACTAGCTCGTAATCCACATCGGCCTCGGCGCAGGTAGCGCGAACGCTCTTCAGAAATGAATTGAATTCTTCCAGATAGCTTTGCTTTATCTCCCGAGGGTTCACCTCGATTCGCCGCTCGTCCTCCATGGACAGAAAGAGGGTCGGATCGTCGAAGGGGAACGAGAGCTCAGCCGGATCGATGATGTGAAACACCGCGAGGTCGTTCTTGCGCGCTCGAAGATGAATGATTCGCTTCAGCGCCTCCGGCCGATCGTCGAACAGGTCGGAAAACACCGCCACCAGCGAACGGCGGGAGATTTTCTCCGCCAGGTGATCCGCGGCGCGGAAAAGGTCCGTCGTCCCGTGCGCGCCGACGCCCTCCAGCTCGTCGAGGACGATTCGCAGGTGACCCGCGGCTGCGCGCGCCGGGAGATCCTGAAAACGCTCTCCGGTCACCACCGCGAGGCCCGCGGCATCCTGCTGCCGAACGAGCAGATAAGCGAGCGCGCCGGCGAGGACCTTGGCGACGTCCAGCTTGGAAAGCGCGGCGCTCTGGTACCCCATCGACGCCGAGCCGTCGAGGACGAGAATGGCGTGCAGGTTCGTCTCGTGCTCGAATCGCTTGATGTAATACTTGTCGAACTTGCCGAACGCCTTCCAGTCCAGGTGGCGGATCTCGTCGCCGGGCGCGTATTCTTTGTGCTCGGCGAACTCGACGCTCTGGCCCTGATGCGGGCTCTTGTGCAGCCCCGACAGAACGCCGTCCACCACCGCGCGGGCGCGAAGCTTAACGCCGGCCAGCTTCGCAAGGGTCTGTGCGTTGAGAAGTTCCACTGAAGTCCGTCCCTACTGAGGGCCGGCCGACTCTACGACTTGACGACCGTCAACAGGCGGTCGATCAGCTTGGTCGAGGTGATCCCCTCCGACTCGGCATGGAAGTTCGGCAGCACGCGATGCCGAAGCACGGGTTTGGCGAAAGCCTTCACGTCGTCCACGGTTGCGACGTAACGGCCGTTGAGGATGGCGCGCGCCTTGGCCGCGATCACCAGGTATTGGCTCGCGCGGGGCCCCGCCCCCCAGGCCACGTTCTTCTGGATGAAGTCGGGCACGCCCGTTTCCTTGGGACGGGTGTGCCGGACCAGATCAACCGCGTAGTGCACCACGTGATCCGGCACCGGCACCCGGCGAACCAGCTCCTGCAAGGAAACGATCTGCTCCGGGGAGAGGACTTTGCTCAGCAAGGGCCGACTCGCCCCGGTGGTGCTCTTGACGATTTCGATCTCCTCCTCCGCGCTTGGATAACCCACGTCCACCAGGAACATGAAGCGGTCCAGCTGCGCTTCCGGCAGCGGATACGTGCCTTCCTGCTCGATCGGATTCTGGGTTGCAAAGACCAGAAAGGGAAGGTCGAGGGGAAAAGTTTGCCCCCCTGCAGTGACCCGGTACTCCTGCATCGCCTGGAGCAGCGCCGCTTGGGTTTTGGGAGGCGTGCGGTTCACTTCGTCCGCCAGCACGATGTTCGCGAAGAGCGGGCCGCGGACGAAGCGGAACTCGCGCCGTCCGGTGCTTCGGTCCTCCTCGAGGATCTCGGTGCCGGTGATGTCCGAGGGCATCAAGTCCGGGGTGAACTGGATTCGATTGAAGCTCAGGTTGAGGACGTCCGCCAAGGTCGAGATGAGCAGCGTCTTGGCCAGCCCAGGCACGCCGACGAACAGGCAGTGGCCCCGGGCGAAAAGAGACACCAGCAGGTGCTCGATGACTTCCTGCAGACCGACGATTCGCTTTTCGACTTGGTTGAGGATCTGCTGCCGAGCGATGGACAGCTCCTGAACGGCTCTCAGGTCGTCCGAGGCCTCCCTGTCCTCCACCGCCTCGATCGCTCTTATCGCCACATCATTCATCCAGTCCCTCTTAGCCTGTGCGCAGCCATTGCCAAAGTTGCCCGAGCTTAGGCGTCGTCCCTGTGGCAAGCAGGGCCACCCGGAAAATCCGGCCGCAAAAGCGGATCACCAGGCCTGAGCTGATCGTAAGGACAAGCACTGAAATGACAAATTCCCACCAGGGAAGCGCGTCGGCTCCAAATCGTAAAAGCCCGGTGATCGGCGCGGTAAACGGAATGTAGGTTAGCGTACGCGCCAGGGCGCCTCGTGGTTGCGACAGCAAAGGCGTTAACACCATCATCGGCAAGACGCCGGTAAGTGTGCAAACCGCGCTGAGCTGCTGAGTGTACTTTTGTGTGTTTCCGATCGCTCCAACGGTAAGCAGCACCGCTCCGAAAAAGAAGAATCCGAGTACGAAGTAGCAAATTCCCACCATCGCTTGGGCGATGTTCAACCCCAAGGCCGCGAAAGCGAACGCCGCGGGCACCGCGACCAGGCCCAGGTAAAAGACGAACTGCAACAGTGCGGCGGCCCACAGGCCCAGCAGCTTTCCCCAGAACAATTGATCCGCAGTCAATGACGTGAGCAGCAGCTCGAGCGCACGGTTCTGTTTCTCCTCGGCGAGCGCGGTGGCCAGGTATGAGGCGCTGGTGAAGACGGACAACAGCAGTAGCATCGCGAATCCGATGGGAACGATCAATGGCCGGACCTCGCGGATCAGGTCCGCAGGAGCAACTGCGCCCGTCGGGTCGATGACCAGGCGCTCGATTTTGGCGGGTTCGGCGGCCCGATCCGCGGTCTCCGCATCTACCCGACCTTTCAGCAGGCCGCGGACCAGCCATGGCCTGAGCAGCGAACCCGCTGATATCTGGCCCGACGCGAGCTCGAATTCGCGCTTTGGGCCAACGTACTCCTGCAGCTTGCCCGAGGTGAGGTAGTCCGTCGGAATGCGAATGATGCTCGCCACTTCGCCCCTCTGAAGGGCGAGATGAGCTTCCTTGAGCGAGCCGAATCGCCGGAGCTCCGTCCGGCGCACGCGCAGTGCGATGTCTGCGGACCGAATTCTTCCGAGGTCGGGCATCAGCTCGGTCTCAATGCTGTCGGGGGCGGAGGCGAATAGCCCGCTCTCGTCGACGATTCCGATGCTTCTCTTCTTCGCCAGGCTCTCCGTCGCAGAGCGAACCGTAGCCAACGAGGTCACCGCTATCAGGCACCCGACGAACAGCGGCATGCCGATCAAGGTCAACAGGTAACCCAGTCGGGTGATTGCGCCGATGAACTCATACCTCGCAACCGCGAGAATTTTACGCACGCGCCCTCTCCACTGCCCGCACGAAGATTTCCTCCAGCGTGGGAACGTGAGGAGCAAACGAGCGCAATGACAGCCTTCGCTCGACCACCTGTTGCAGGATCGCGTCCGGGGTCACGCCCGATCGAAGGAAGAGGCGGATCGGCGCTTGTCCGTTCCCTTGAGCCGCGGCAGTCCAGCGCTCCACTCCGGGCAGCGAGCCGAAATCGCCGGTTCCGCTCACGAGGATGCTTCCGTCCGCGTGGCTTCGTCGAACCGCATCCACCTCTCCTTCAAGCAGGACGCGGCCGCGATTGAGCAGGAGCAAGCGATGACAAAGCTGCTCCACGTGCTGCAGCTGATGCGTGGAGATGAGGACGGCCTTGCCTGCCGCCACGCGTTCCTTGAGCAGCTCGATGGCGAGGCTTCGATTCACGGGATCGAGCCCGTTGAAGGGTTCGTCGATGAGAAGGACCTGCGGATTGCCCATCAGCGCCGAGGCGAGCTGAACTTTCTGCTGGTTTCCCTTGGACAGCTCTCCGACTCTCGAGCGCTCGCGGACGTCCAGCTCCATCCGCCGCAGCAAAGAGCGCGCCTGCTGGCGAGAGTCTTCCCGCGTCATTCCTTTGAGCTCGCCCAAATAAGTGAGCAGGTTCAATACCCGCGCTCGCGTCGGCAGGCCGCGCTCCTCGGGAAGGTAGCCGATTCGCTCCAGCGCCTCCCCGCATGGGGCTCCTCCCAACAGCAGGACTTCCCCCGAGTCAGGTCGAAGCAGGTCCACGCTCATTCGAAGCAAGGTCGTCTTCCCAGCCCCATTGGGCCCGAGCAGACCGAAGATCTCGCCTGGCTGAAGCGCTAAGGATAGCTCTTCGACTGCCACGAGCGAGCCGAAGCGCTTCGAAACCCGGCGAAGCTCGAGCAGCGGAGCCCGGGCGCTTGGTTCCGGTGTGAGGGCAGGTTTCAAGGGCCGGCGTCGCGCGATTGGCCTGCGTCCGGCTTTGACCGGCGAGGATCCTCGTCGGGAACCGCAGCCTCCGCGAGCGGCCGATTCTCCTTGCCCAACGCAGCAGCGACGCGGTCCACTCTCTCCGGCGGCATGCCGGTCAAGATCACGGACGCGTCGCGAGCTCGCTGCGCCAGCGCCTTGGCTCCCATCGCGGTGTGGATCCGAAGCAGCGAAAGATGGATTTCCTCGTCGAACGGGTCCGATGCGAGGGCCTCGAGATAAGCGCCCTTCGCTCGCGGCATGTCCTTTCGCCACATGTAGATGCGTCCCAGGTGCACGTTCGTCGCCGGCGAGCCGGGGTGAACGGCGAGAAGGCTTTGCAAAACCTGCTCGGCCTCGTCCAGCCGGCGAAGCTCGAGCAAAGACAGCGCATACTTATTCGAGATTGACTCGTACTTGTCGCCGACCAGCCCGCGCGCCTTGGCGAATTCCTGTGCGGCGGCACCGGCGCGCCCTCGCTCGCGCATCAGCTCGCCCAAATGGGCGAACTTGCGCGCCGGCGCTTCGGAGACCTCGGCGAAGTCGATAAAGCTGATCTCCTTGCCTTTCTTGTCGCTCTCTTTCTTCGCGGCCGGCGCCTGATCCTTGAGAACGACTTTCTCCTCGGACATCGGGATCAGGCCTTTGGGAAACGGCTGGGCTTTGACGTGCGCGAGCCAGGACTTTTCAAACGCCGCGAAGGACTTGTGGGTGACGGCCTCGACGGCTTTCTTGTCGTCCTTGCCGCGCGACAGCTCGTCGATGACGCTTCTCAGCGCCGCCGGTCCGTGCTCGCGGTAGATGAAGTCGACCGCGAAGAAAACTTCGGCGAACGCGGTGGCGGCATCCTCCGGGGATGGAAGAAGAGCAATCGACGGATGCATTCGCTCGAAAGGAATCAGCTTGTCCTTCTTCACCCGATCGCCCAGCAGCGCCAGCGTGGACGGCGACATCGAAAGGCCGGGGGCGCCGCGCCACCGCGATTCAAGGTATTTCGCCAACCCCTCGTGCAGCCAGATCGGCACCGTATTGTGACTCTTCTGCGAGACGACCAGATGTACGAACTCGTGCGCCAGGGTGTCGCGCCAGTCGTAACCATGCAACACGGCCTTTGGGCTGGTGATCATCAGCTTGTTGAATTTGCAGATCGCGATTGTGCCGGTGGTGAGGATTTGCTTGTAAGTGAGGGTGGAAACCTTGGACAGCTCCCGGGCGTCGTTGACGACCTCCACCCGGACCTTGCCCGCCGGCGCGAAGCCAAGATCTTCGGAAAGGGCTTGCCGGATCGATTCGAGCGTCTCGAGCGCATACGGCGCGAGGATCTCGTCCTTGCCCTTCGGGTAGAAAAACACAAAGTGCTCGCTCTCCGACTTTCGATGGTCCTGCATGAGCTTCTGCGTGTCTTTGGCAAGTCGCAGGTACGAGCCGGGTTTCTCATCCAGGCCGGCCGAAGTGAACAGCTCAATCGCCTCGCTATACCGTCCTTCTTCGAAGGCGATGCGACCCCGGAAATACTGGAGGGGTTCGACGTTCTCCGAGCCGATCTTCTCCAGCTCGGCCAGCTCCTTCTTCGCGGCGGCGAGGTCCCAGTCGTTGATCGCTTGGTCCACGCTCTGCAGACGAGAGCGCAGCTCGGAGCGCAGCTCGTCCGCGGCCGCCCACGGCGGAGCGGTCGCGAACCCGAGAGCAGCCAGAACCAACACCCGGCCGCGAAGCGCGCGCCGGATGAGGCGCCGATTCAAACTCACTTCACCAGCTCCTCGTAATAGCGCTTCACCTGGTCCTTGTATTTCTCCGGAGCTCCCTGCTTCATCGCATCCAACAAGTCCTTGCGAAACTCCTTCGGCGCCTGGTCGGGACCAGGAATGGGGACCGGCTCCTGGGACGTGCTCGGGCCCATCTCACCACTGCGATTGCCGGCGTACATCGGCAGGGGCAGACCCCGACTGCCTTTGCCTTTGCTCTGGGCCTCTTTCATCCGCTGCTGGAATTGCTGCAGCTCTTCCAGCGCGGCCTTTTGCTCGTTGTACCCGCGGTTCGGATCTTTCGATTCCAGGCGCTGGGATGCTTCCCCCATCCGGCGGGCGATCTGGCCCATCTGATCCGAAGAGTCATCTCCGAACACCGGCGCCATTTGGGACATCTCGTCCATTCGCTGCTGCAGGCCCTGCGCTTTCCTTTGCAACTGCCGCTCTTCGCCGGACTGTTGACCTAGCTGTTCCCGGTCCGCCTCGCTCAGCATCGAGCCGGGCGGTGGAAAGAGCTGCTGGAGCTTTTGGTTGATCTCCTGGATCTTCTGCGCGTTCTTGGTCATCCGCTCCGCCAGCTGCTTGGATTGCCCCGCTTCGCTGGGATTCCCGTAACGCTGATCCAGCTGTTTTTTCATCTCCGCCTGTGCCGATACCTCCGCGGACGAGCGCTCGGCCCTGGCTGCCGCTTCCGCCGCGAGATCGTAGTCTTCCACCTTGAGCGCATTGCGCAGATTCTCGAGCTGGCTCTGCGTCTCCTCCAGCTGCTTTTCGGCCCGAGTGATTTGATCCGGCCCCACTTGGCGGTAGTCCCGAGCCAGCTCCTCCGCCTCCTTCATCAGCTGATCTCTCAGCGCGCGACCCTTCTGGGCCAGGCGCTGCTTCGTCTCCGATCTGTAGCGGTCTCGAACTTCCTTGGTCTGCTCGGCCAGGCGCTTTTGCTCCTGAGTCGTCTGCCGCAGCTCGTCCATGAACTGCTGGAACTTCGCCGCCAGCTCTGGATATTGCTGCTCGCCGAACTGGCTGTCGGAACGCTCGAGGCTCTTGAGCAACTGATCCATCTGCTGAGCCATCTCTTGCAGCTTGGACAGTGCTTCGTCGGCTTTCCCCTCCCTCATCAGGCGTTCGATATCATCGAGCTCCGACTGGAGGTCCTTTTCCGGCATCATGTGGCTGAGCGCCTCCGCGTTGAGGTGCTCGTCGCGAATGCCCTTTGCCAGCTCGGCCATGCGCCGCATCGCCTCGTTGATTCGAGCCCTCAGTGCCTGCACCTGGCGCAGAATGCTCTCCTGCAGCTTCGGATCGTGCGACTGCTTGTATTGCTCGACGAGGGATGCCAGCTCGCGCCGGTCGTTGGCGAGCTGTTTGGCCATCTCCTTCAGCTCCTGAAGCTTCTGCCGATCCAGAAGGGACTCGAGGTAGAGCACGTCCTTTTCCGCCTCCGCGATCTCGTCTTCCACCGCTTTTGATAGGCGCTTGCCCGGATCGCCGTCGACCAGGTGCACCAGCTGGCCGCGCAGGAAGATGCGGCGATAGGTGGCGGTGTTGCGGACCCGCCTCTGGAATCCGTGGGCGATATTGGTGAGCGCGGTCCACAGCTCCTCAGGGCTGTCGCGCTGCCGAGACAGCTCGCGCGCTGCCTGGAGCATCTCCGAAGCCAGCTCGCCGCCGGTTTGATCCAAGCTGCTTTGCGCGGCGATCTTCTCGGGCTCCCTGTCGGCATCGCGGTCGGGTCCCTCCAGCCTGCCCGCGAGATGGGCGACGAGCCTCTCCCAAAGCGCCTCCGCCTTTTTCACCGCTTCCCTGCGATGCTCGGAAGCGCTGTAGATTTTGATGGACTGGGTTCGCGACACTCCGAGCTTGTGACCGGAAACTTCATCGTTATCCCGCGCTGCCAGGTAGTACGAGACGCGCTCGCCCGCAGCCAGCTTGAGCGGGCCGAGATCCCAGCGAAACTCTCCCTTGGAGCGCCGTTCGTCGTCCACCTGTAGGGGTATGCGGCGATCTTCCCGATCGCGCGGCGTTCGATACACGAGCTCGAGCGAGGTCAAGCCGTAGTCGTCGGATGCGGAGTACTTGAGGAGGACCCTCTGCCCAGGGTCGATCTCCAAATCGTCGGCGGGGGACAAAAGAGAAACCTTGGGCGGCTCGTCCGGCTCGACGACGATGGGAATGGCTGGCCCCTCTGCGATGCGACGGCCCGCTGGCCGGAAAAAAACGAAGTGATATGAGCCCGGCTTGTCGACGACGAAACCCCCGGCGAGATCGCGGCTGCCCGTCACCTGAAGCGGAAGGCGGCTGCCGTTGACGACCAACTCTGCCTGGGCGACATCCCGGTCCGCCCTGGTTTTGATCTGCACCTCGGTGCCCGCGACCGCCGAGACGTCGCCCGCGGTACTCGGCACCGTCTTCAGCGCCAGTCCGGTGTACGCCGGATAGCGATAGGTCAGCTCAACTTCTCCGGTGATCGGCTCGCGCCGGGGCTCAGCGGGTTGGACGCGCGCCTGGAAGACGCCGCTGATCGCCGCGAACCAATTGTCGGATGCGGCAAAAATGAGCAGTGCGCTCGCCAACACTGCGGCGGCGAACACTGCGCCAGCGATCCGCGTCTGGCGCCGGTCGATCGCGTGCGCCGCATCTTGTCGGGACGCTCGATCGTCCATCTGCCGAAGAAAAGCTTGGGCGAGATCGAGCGAGAAGCCGTTCTCCCGACCCATGGCTCGCTTGAGCTCGACCGCCGCAAGCAGATCGAGCGAGACTTCCGGCAGGCGTTCGCTGAGCAGGCGAGCGGTGCGAAGGTCATCGCCCGCCCTTCGCCGCGCGAGATAAAGCCCAAAGACCGCGGCGATGGTGCAGCCCAGAACTACCGACGCGATTAGCAACAAGCGACCAAGGCCAGGTGCCCGCGCCGCAATCAGTCCTGCGCTCGCGACGGCGACCAGCAGGGCCGCCCCTCCGTACAGAGCGCCCTGGATCCACAGCTGGTGGCGCATCGCCGCTCGGGTGGAAGCGATCAAGCGCTCGTAACCGAAGTGTTGCGTGGATTTCTGCGAGGGCTCCTGCGGCAGCAGCGGCGGAGGCGTTGCCGGCTTCGATGCGGCGGAACCTGGGTATTCAGAACTCACGAGCGCGCTACGACGAACCCAAGCCGGGAGCGTCTATTCCTATGATACACAATGAGGTCAGCGGACGCAGAGGCGCGCATCGGCGCGTGTACGTTCGCTGGCGTTGTCGTACGTCGAGCGCGGGTTGTTCGCGGCGGTCGCCGCCGGCTGCAGCCTCCGGCAGATCAACCGGAGGATGCAGCGCGACCGAGGGTCAAGGCTTTTTCAGCTTCTTTTGTCCGACGTTAACCGCCTTGCGGACCAGCTTCTCGGCCAACCTGATGCTGGAATCGCCGCGGACGCTGAGGAAGGGCTTCACCCGGTGGTAGCGCTTGCGGCTGAAACCTTTCACATTGACCAGCTCCTCCGGTCGGGTGAACGGGTGCTGCGCCCGATGAGCGATGATTGCGTCGACTGCCTTTTGGTTGACTCCGGGTAGCATCTTCAGTTGCTCAGGCGTTGCGGTGTTGAGGTTCACCACGCCGCTGACGCGCGGCGGAGCAGAACCATTCGCCGCGGGTGCTGGAGATGAAGCGAGCAGCAAGCCCGCGAAAAGAAGGCCCATCCAAACGGAGCGACTCATGGTTGGGCTCCCGCGGAGGGCGCTTCGGAGGAAGCATCGCCGTTCTTTTTTGCCGCTGTTGCTCCCTCCTTCTTCTCTCCCGCCTCGCGGACGTGAAGCTTGCCGTCCAACGGGAGAACGTCGAGCAGCAGATTCAACGAACCGTCCTTGTTGACAAAGGCGCTGCCGGCGCGCACCCAGACGCTGCCGCCTTTGTTTTCCTTAATGGAGAACACCGCCAACCTTTTACCTGCGACCAACACAACCCCTCCTTCACCTTCCGCGCCGGAATTGGCGCGGCCACCCGAATTTCGCGGGCAATCGTTGCTCAGCACGAGCCGTGCCGAACTTAACTGCCGAGACTTACGGCTGAGCACAGCGACCATCGCGCCGAAGATCGCGAGCCTCGTCCCGAACATTGGATGGGCAGCGGCACGCCTCGGCGCGGCGAGCGAACCTAGCTTAAAGGGTTGGTAGAACCACGGGGCGCGGCCCCAAAGGGAATGCGCTTTCGATCCGCTCCACTTCCTCGGGCGTAAGGCGCAGCTCGACTGCCGCGGCATTCTCGGCGGCATGTTCGGGGCGGGACGTCATCGGAATGGCAAAGACGTCTTCGTCCCGCGTCAAAAAGCGCAGCGCCACCTGGTGCGCAGTGGCCCGATGCGCCGCGGCGATCTCCTGGAGCGCGCGGCCGCCCTTCGTCGAGGCGGAGGGAAACTGCCCGGAGCCGAACGGACTGTAAGCGACCACGGCGATACGGTGCTCCTTGCACCACGGGATGACATCGTGCTCGATCGCGCGTTCGCTGAGGTGATAGAGCACCTGGTTGCAGGCGATCTGCCCCTCGCCCGCAATTGCCACGGCACGCTCGAGATCGGCGACGTCGAAATTGCTCACCCCAAAAGCGCCGATCAGATCGCGGCTCCGCAGCTCTTCGAACGCCTCCAGCGTATCCTCCAGGGGTAACGAGCCCGGCCAGTGGAGCAAATACAGATCGAGCCAATCGGTCTTCAGTCGGCGCAGGCTGCGCTCGCAGGCCGCGAGCGTTCCGCGGCGCGAGGCGTTGCCGGGAAGGACTTTCGAGGCCAAAAAGACGCGACTTCTGCGCCGAGCAATCGCTTCGCCGACAATTTCCTCCACCGCGCCGGAGCCATACATCTCCGCCGTGTCGATGTGGCTCATTCCCTCATCGAGCCCCCGCCGCAGAGCTGAGACCGCTCTTTTTCTCTCCGTTCGCTCGAGCATCCAGGTGCCCTGTCCAATCACCGGGACTTCGACGCTCGTCGGGCCGAACCTGCGCTGCTGCATTCCGCTCTAATAATGTCCACTCACAGTCCGCGGCGGTGGTTGACGCTTGACGCTTGGCAGTGGCGCCGGTAGAAGGCCCTTCGCCTTCGGGTGCCCAT
Organism: Myxococcaceae bacterium; assembly: GCA_035262305.1. GTDB lineage: Bacteria > Myxococcota > Myxococcia > Myxococcales > Myxococcaceae > DATFTC01. Next base: position 12,100 of record DATFTC010000208.1, read on the forward strand.
TGTGGGCACTCAAGAGGGAAGCCGGTGAGAGGCCGGCGCGGTCCCGCCACTGTATTCGGGCAGCCCTGGGTCAGGGCTGGTGGACCTCTGGCAGTTGCCACTCCGAGCCGATTCGGGGGAAGGCGGGAGGTCCTCTTTGGCGGTCGGTGCATGGTGCGCCAACCCCAGCCCGAGAGCCAGGAGACCTGCCCGAAGGTGCGGTGAGCGATTGCCGCTGTCGCCTTCTCTCTTCGACGGAGAGAGCGGAAGGCATGCATGACGCATTGGCGCTTGACCGGGCGCGTTCTCTGGCTCGCACTGGGCATCGAGCCCGGCGCCGCTGCGGAAGAAAGCACGAGTCTGCCGCCCGTCACCGTCCCGCTGCCACCTCCCGAGGTTCCGGCCGATTCTCCGACGCGGCGGGATCCATCGGGCTCGATCACCGTCATCGAAACGCGCGAGCACCGAGGGGAAGCAAAGCAAACCGCGGAGCTCCTCGCCCCAACCCCGGGCGTGGTGATGATCGACGCCGGAGGACTGGGACAGGCCAAGCTGCTCAACATTCGGGGTGCTTCGACGAATGGAGTGCTGGTTTTTCTGGACGGCATTCCGCTCAATGGCGCCGGCGGCGGCGTCGATCTGGCGCGCATCCCGTCGGCGATCGTCGAACGCTTCGAAGTGCTGCGCGGGGCCGCAGGCACAAAGTACGGCAGCGGAGGACTGGGCGGAGCGATCAACGTGCTGACCCACGCCACCCGTCGCGGCGCCGAAATTTCTGCCGAGGCGACTCAAGGGAGCTTCGGGACTTGGCTGGCGCAGGTCGCAGCTGCTGGAAGCCTTGGGCAAGGTCAAGGATTGGTGATGCTGCACGGGGCGCACTCGAGCGGCGACTTCTCGTATCCCTACAATGACAAGCCGGAGCTGCCGGGTAACCCATCGGTCCAGCGCTCTCGCGAGAACAACGACGCGACGCTGGGCGGAGGCTTGGTCAAGTACCACCACTCGCTTCCGCGGGGGTGGTCGCTGGACGCAATGGGGGAGCTGTCGCTCGAGTCGCGCGGGCTTGCTGGGACGGTGGAGAATCCGACCCCCGACGCGAGGCAATCCAGCCAGCGGGTCTCCTCCACGCTGCGACTGAATCGATCGTTTGACCCAGGGATCGAAATCTCCGGTCGCGGCTTCTACCGGCGGGACCATCTCTCGTTCCACGGCGGCTATTTCGGCTCCGGCCTCGAGGAGGTGGACTCAGCGGTCGGCGCGGAGATCGGCACTACGGCTGCCATCGGCGGGTGGCAGCAGTTGAGCGCCCTGGTAAACGTAGAGTACGAATCGCTTCAACAAGCGGCGAGCCCAAATCCCTCCTGGTTCCGCGGTGGGCTCTTGTTCTCCGATGAGATTCTTCTTTTCTCCGGCAGACTGTCTGCAATTCCTTCCGTCCGCTTCGACCGGACAGGTCCCTTCAATGGAATCTCTCCCAAGCTCGGAGCGCTGCTCACGCTACCTGCCGGCTTCGAGCTCCGGGGAAATGTCGGAAGTGCTTATCGCGCGCCCTCCTTCCTCGAGCTCTACGTTGCGCAGGGCACGCTGCTGCCCAATCCCGATTTGAAGCCGGAGCGTTCGATCTCCGCCGACCTGACAATTGGTCACCGCACCAGCGTCTCGTCCGCGTCGGTGGGCGCGTTCTCCAGCAGCTATGAGAATCTGATCTCGTACGAATATTATCCTCCGCTGCTCGCAAAGGCATACAACTTCAACTCCGCGTATGTGTATGGTCTGGAAGTAGAGGGCGAGCTTCGGCCAAGCTCGTTCCTCTCCGCGCTGATCGGCTATACGCTGTTGTTTTCGCAAAATCTGCGGGACGACCCGAGATATTATTTAAAGGAGCTTCCGTACCGCCCGCGTCACAAGTTGTATGCTCGCGTCAGCGCCGGTCCCAAAATAGCGCGCGCCCATGCTGAGCTGAATTATCAATCATCACAGTTCTTCAACCGCACCGAGACGCTCTCCATCCCCGCGCGCGCCTTCTTGAATGTCGGGATCTCATCGCAAGTGCTTTCGTCACCCGAGGTGACAGCCTCGCTTGAGGTGAAGAACGCTCTGAATGTTCAGACGCAGGACCTCGACGGCTATCCACTGCCGGGCCGAGCGGCGTACTTGACCCTGAGGTTCGCCTACGACCGACCTGCTACAAAAAACGAAGCTCAACGACATGGAGATTCGCATGAAAGGCAATAAGTTGTTTCGCCGTCCGGCCACGATATGGCTGACGCTTGGGTGCGCCGGTTTTGTGCTCGGCGTCATCATCGCTGCATGCACTTCTACGCAAATCGTATGCAACGCGGGTCTGAGCCGTTGCGGGCTCGGCTGCGCCGACTTTACCAGCGATTCGCAGAACTGCGGCGCCTGTGGGGTGGCCTGTCAAAGCCTTCAGTTCTGCCAGAACTCCATTTGTCAATGCCGCCCGGGTTCGACCCTTTGCGGAGGCTCATGCGTGGCGACTTCATCCGATCCGCAGAACTGCGGAGGCTGTCGCGGAGATGGCGGCGTCGCCTGCGACGGCGGAGTCTGTGAGAACGGCCAGTGCCTCGCGCAGTGCACGCCGGACAGCGGCCTCGTTGCTTGCACCGGCGGCTGCGTCGACCTGCAGTCGGATCCAAACAATTGCAGCCAATGTGGCCGTACTTGTCTAGCTGGCCAAGGTTGCCACCATGGATCGTGCGCTTCCGACGTCATTGCCGCGTGTTTCAACAACCATGACATTATCGGAATCCAAGCCGGCACAGACGCCGTCTCTGAAAGACATCCCTTTGGCACTGGTCCTCAAGCGTTGGCTACTACTCAGGGCGTCCTGCTCCAAGCTGATGGCAGCGATCGAAAGCTGCGACAAATGCGATTGGAAGATTTCACCGTGTTGACAAACACCAATAATCTCGGCGAGTCGCCGAATCACGTCTTGGTCGACGAACCCTACATTTATGTCGTGAACAGCCTCGGGAATACTCTCGAGGTTCTGCAAGGAGCCGCCGATGCAGGAACGGACGACGCGGGGTTGGCGCTCACAGTCATCGGACAACTGAATTTTGGTGACAATACATCGCCGCAAACCATGGCCCGGGTTGGGACAATTCTCTACATTCCGCTGTTCGGCGGATTTACCGGAATGAACTCGGGAATTGCGCAGGTCGACATTTCAAATCGCAGTGCGCCAGCCTTGGTTCGAACAATCAGCTTAGGATCGCTCGACTTGCGGTCTTTCGACGGTGGCGTGACATATCCGCGCCCAGAGGGAATCGCCTACTATCAGGGCAGCATCTATGTGGGTCTGGCCAATCTCGATAGCGCTTACAGTCCCGGAGGGCCGGGTATGCTGGCCAAGCTCGATCTCGGGACATTTTCGGTGTCGCCAATTTATCTGCCCGGCGGATGTCTCAACACTTATTGGCTGGTTGTTTCCGGCGATACTCTTTACGTGAGCTGCGGCGGAAGATTTCACTACGAGGGCTCCACTCTGGTTTCGGTGGACAGTTCGGGTCTCTTGGCGGTGAAGCCCGATGGCGGGATGGTCAGCTGGAATGGATCCTGTACGGTCGGCTGCATAGGCCCCGCAGTTCAAAGGTTCGCTGTCGTCAACGATCGCCTGTACCTCGGGGACCTATTGGGTCGAATTTTCGTCCTCCAGAACGTGGACGGCGGATTCGTCGAGCGCAGAGGCTACGATTTCGTCGCGGGAGGACCCCCAATTAATGGGTGTCCTTCCGACGCCGGTTCTTCTTTCGTCAGCGACGTCATCGCCATTCCATAATCATCGGCGAACGCCGAAAGCTTGGTTGCCAATGCCTAGAGCAGACCCGATAGCGAAATTTCGCACGCTGCGCTCGGGACTGCGCTTAGCGGCCAGTCTGCTCGCGATGGTGCCGATCAGGGACGGGGCGAGCGCGCTCGATGCTCCAATCTATCTCGGCCCCAAGCCGCCGGCGAACGTGCGCAGGGTGGTAACGCTGGCGCCGTCGCTGAGCGAGACGGTCATTGCTCTCGGAGCGGCCGACCGACTCGTCGGGGTGTCGCGATTCGACGAATTTCCGGAAGTATCCAAGCTGCCCCGCGTCGGTGGCTTCTTAGATCCGAGCGTGGAGGCGGTGCTCGCGCTCAAACCGGATCTTGTCCTCGTTCAACCTTCGCCTGGGAATCGCCAACCGGTGGAGAAAATGGCGCAGTTGGGCACGCCGATCCTCGCGCTGCGGATGCAATCGGTTGCCGAGATCCTCGGCGGGGTTCGCGAGGTCGGACGAGCGCTGGGTCTTTCCGATCGCGCGGAGTCGGTCGCACAGTCAATCGAGCGCAGTCGCGCCGCCATCCGAGCCCGCTCTGCGGGCGACAAGAAGGTTCGCGTCCTCTTCGTCTACGGGCTCGAGCCCCTGGTGGTCGCCGGGCCGGGTTCTTTCGCCGACGAGCTGATGAGAGACGCCGGGGCGGTCAACGCCGCCCAAAACGTAAGCTCCCCCTATCAAACCTACTCGGCCGAGAGCGCCATCCGATCCCGACCCGAAGTGGTGATTGTCGCTGCCGACGATTCATCGGGAGCGGAAAAGTTGTCGCGGTTGCCCGGGCTAAACCAAGCCCGATGGGTCAAACTCCAGTCCAAAGATCTTCTTCACCCCGGACCCAGTCTTTCGCGCGGCCTCGAAGAGCTTTTCGACCTGATTCATTCCACGTCGTTGCAGCACCCTCCGGGCTCCCGATGATGCGGATGGAGCACTCATCGATCGAGGTGCCTCTCCGCTTCACGATCCGACGCGCCGCGGCGCTGATCCTTGGGCTTGCCGCGGTGGTGGTAATCGCTTTCGCCGCTTCTGCTCGATTCGGCGAGCAACCGATTTCACTGTCGATCGCCCTTGCTGATCCGACGTCGACCGATGCGGCAATCTTCTGGTCGCTTCGGCTTCCGCGCGCCGTCCTCGCGATAATCATCGGAGCTGCCCTGGCGGCCTCTGGGAGTGCTCTTCAAGGTCTGATGCGAAATCCACTGGCAGATCCGTTCGTGCTCGGCGTATCGGGCGGCGCCGCACTGGGCGCCACGCTGGCGATCGCGGCTGGCCTGGGAAGCGCAGCCCAGCTTGCTCCGGAGCCTCTCCGGGCGGCCCTGGCTCGGCTATCGGCGCCTGCGCTGTTTGCATTCGCGGGCTCGATCGGCGCGACTGCGCTGGTGTTTGCCGGCGGCAGAGTTCAGGGCCAAAGCTCGCCGTACGCCCTGCTTCTCACCGGAGTTATTTTCAATGCCTTCGCATCTGCGGCGATCACCGCGGTCAAGGCGCTGGTGAACCCGGAGAAGCTCGGCGAAATCCTCTACTGGCTGGCCGGCACCCTTGGCTATGAGAACGCCTGGACGCTGGCGCTTGCCGCGCTGCTGCAGGCGCTGGCAATTGGAACGATGTGGATGAACGCGGGCAAACTGAATCTTTTGATGCTGGGCGATGACGATGCCGCATCTTTGGGAGTGTCGGTGGGACCTACCCGGCTCGTGCTGCTGCTGGCAGCTTCGCTCAGCGTCGCCGGAGCGGTGGCACTCTCGGGCTTGATCGGCTTCGTAGGTTTGATCGTTCCGCACGTGCTCAGGCTCTGGCTGGGGCCGGACCAGCGATTGCTTCTGCCCTGCAGCGCCTTCGGAGGAGCCGCGTTTCTAGCCCTGTCGGATCTGGCTACGCGAATGCTGTTTTCGGTGTTTCATACCGAGCTGCCAGTAGGCGTGGTGACTGCTCTGGTTGGAGGGCCATTCTTTCTGTTGGTATTGCACCGCCGTCGGGTCGGCTCGCTTAGTCCCTCGTGGCTATGAGCGGCTTTTTCCGAGAAGGGTTGGGATAGGTTCCATGAACGTGCTCGAGGTTTCGGCACTGCATGCGGGATATCGCCATCGTCCCGTGCTTAGAGAAGTGACCTTTTCGGTCGCTCCCGGCGAGCTGTGGGCAATACTCGGGCCGAATGGCGCCGGGAAGAGCACTTTGCTGCGGACATGCCTGGGATTGCTTTCCAGGCAGGCAGGGCGAATCTCCTTCCTCGGCAAAGCGATTGAGGAATGGAGCCGGCGAGAGCTCGCGCAACGCATGGCCTGGGTCCCACAGAGCTTCGACTCCGCAGCCGGCTTCACCGGACTCGAACTGGTGCTGATGGGAAGAAGCCCGCACCTGGGTTTGTGGGGCCTGCCGTCCCGCGCCGATTTGGATCACGCGTTGGCGTTGATGCAGGACCTCCAAATCGAGCAGCTGGCCTCGCGCGCCAGCGATGCTCTTTCTGGAGGAGAGCGGCGCTTGCTTCTCCTCGCGCGCGCCCTCGCGCAGGATCCGCGCATTTTGATGTTGGACGAGCCCACCGCTTTTCTCGATCTCAAGCACCAAGTCGATGTGCTCCGGCGCATCAAGGCGCAGACGGAGGGAGGGCTATCGGCCATGGCCGTCGTTCATGATGTCAATCACGCAATGGCGTTCGCCGACAAGGTGCTTCTACTCAAAGACGGAGCGATGCTCGCGTGTGGATCTCCCGGATCGACCTTGACCACGGAGGTACTGGAGCGTTTGTACGACTTGCCCATAGCGTCGGCTGATGCAGGCGAGGGGCAGAAGTTCTTCGCGCCGCGGTTCGCGCAGGTTCGGTGAGCTACTTCCGATGGAAAGCAAGACGGAACATTGGGTTTTCGCCTTCGTCATTGCGCTTGTGACGCACGCGGGACTTGTCGCAGCTCTGGTGGTCGCGTGGCCTTCGGGTACGCTTCCCAAGCCAAGCTCGGTCGGCCCGGATTTGACAAGCTCGAGCGGCACGTCGCCGATACGCGTCCAGCTCCTCGGAAGTCTCCTCCGCACGGAGCTTCTGCACAGCAACGCACCGTCGGAGCCATCAGAGATGCTCACCAAGGCTCATCCTCGGCGAGCTCGCACTTCGACGCCCAAGGCGAAGACCGATACAGGTGCCGCTGAAGCGCACAAGCGGGAGGGTCCAGCGGATTCAAACAGCAGCCGGGGGGAAAATGGCTCACCGGAATTCACCGCCGCGGACGATCGCCCAGGCGCGTGTTGCTCGGACGATCGCACGGGCGCGCGTTTCCCGGTTGTGGAATCCAGAGGAAGCGAGGCTGGGGCGCAGGCATCCGGCGAAGCATCTGACCGCGTCGCGGACCTGCACCGACGTCTCGCGGAATCGGCTCAGCGCTGCTACCCCAGCACGGCGCGTCGGTTGAGGCTCCGCGGTGAGGTAGGACTGCACTTCTGCTTGAGCGAGCAGGGGCGAGTCTCTGTTGCAAGTCTTCGCGGCTCTACTGGATCTGCGCTGCTTGACGCGGCCGCGCGCGAATGCGTTCTGGCCGGCGCGCTCCCGGCGCCGGGCATCGCAGGCTGCTACGACGTGCCGGTCAAGTTCTCCGATCGCGAATGATTTTCGCGGACACAAGAAGAGGCACCTGGCAAACCTACGAATGCCTCAATTGAGATGCGGCTGCCCAGCCGTCGGACGCGGCCTGAGGGGGCTAGACCGGCAGCTGCTGTTCAAGTCAGGGGTCATCGCGCGCGCATGGACGGGCGGACGCTGCGCCGCACCTCGCCAACCCTGTCTCGTCGTCTAAGGCCGTTGCGCCAACTACAGAGATGAGACGGGTTTCCGACTCTTCTCGGCGCGTGAGAATGATGAGATGCAGGGGCCACCGCTCGCAAAGCTGTTCACTCTCCATCCGGATTTGCTCGGCCTCCCAGTGGTTGTCACACACGACGAGCACGTCAATATCCGAGCACGGTCGTATTCCTTTGAAAAACGAGCCGAAGCCGTACCAGTTCGCCCGAAGCAATCTGCTCGAGAGGAAATTCGCGAGAGCCAAAATCTCGGTTACGACGTCTGAATCGTTCATTTACGGTTGAGCCGTCCGAGGAACTGGCCCCATTTGAAAATACCTACGCCAAGATGCGTCGCCACCTCGCGCGCTTCCTGTGTTGGCTTACCGTTTGGATTGGTGAGCAGGATTACGTCGAACGCTCCATAGCGGCTGCGGGCTGTACGGACGTGTTCACATGTCAGCTCGTATTCGTTGAGCAACAGCACACGAACGATGGGGAGCTCGTTGCGATGAACGACGTAGAGGCGGTCGGCTTCTCGGTCAAGCCTGTCGACACGATCGTGCTGGCCCAGTCCACGTTCGACAAAGGCGTACTCGGAACGTTGGTAGTCGCGAACGTTTTCTCTGGAGATTGCCGACATGAGATCTCCAATCCCACCGAAAGCGACGCCGCAAGCTTGCACCTTTTCGATGGCGGCACGCGTCCACATGGACCTTTGGGGTACATTTACTACGATCTCTGCGGAAGGCTCGGCAGCCAGAACAGCTTCGACGATCTCCCGCGTCACCTTGGAGGTCGACACCACGGCGGCAAGGAATGGAGCACGCTCTTTTCTGACAATCTTTAGAACCTGCGGGCCGATAACAACCGTAGACTGCACCTCGGCCATCTCGTTGATCCTTTTGGCAACCCAGGCTGTGGTTTCCTCGGGAGATCTGGCCATCTAGCCGGGCCTCATGATCGTGGCCATCCCTTCGGGAAAGCGCCGTTGCGCTCCCACGACCTCGTAAGTGAAGTGTCGGAGTTCGAGGTCGCCTACATGTTGGCGAAATAGCTCCAGAGTTCGGAACTCACCACCGGCCAAAAGTTTGCGGTTGGTGTCAAGGATTGCGAGTATCCGACGGCTGTTCGGGATGATGCGCTCACGCACATTCCGTTGCCAGGCGGCCGCCAATTCGCTCTCCGGGTTCTCGCGATATTGTAGATCAGGGTTGTACTCCTCGAAGATGGCTCGGTTTTCAGCGATTAACGGCTCGAGCGCGGCTCGGACTTCGGCTCGGCTACCGTACTCTACGGCGCCAAATACTTTGGCGAGGCGAGCTTGGTGGTTTCGCTTCCAGCGTTTGATGACCGTGTCGGGAAAATCCTCTGGCGCCTTATCGATCATCGTGTGGCAAGCTGAGCAAAGCAGGATAAGGTTCCCGAATTCCGCTCGCTCCGCCTCGCTCAGTTCTTTGTCAGCTCGCGGCCCGTCATCATTGGCTGCAAAGACATGCGCTATCTCGGCGATGTGGATGCGTCTAGATCCAGTGTCGATGAACAACACCCGGTTGCAGGTGGGGCTTTGACAATATCCACCGGAAGCAGCAAAGAGCCGATACTTCGTGTTCTGATCAGGAGCGGCGTCGCCACGCGAGCACGCCATGAGCTGTTTCTCCTCCACGGAATGCAAGATGCATAGTCAATACAGAGCTTCTGTGTGTAGTGTCTCAATCTGATTAGGCCGCTTCAACCTTGGGCGTCCGGTCGACTAGGGCGACGATTTCTTCGAATCCCACAGGTGGTCAGCAATGCCGACAACCATTGCCGGGGTGACCCGCGAGGTCGAGTG
>DATFTC010000209.1:0-2059 GCA_035262305.1 Myxococcaceae bacterium
TCTTGGAGAAAATTGCGAGAACGTTCTGGGCCTGGGGCTTGCCTGATACGTACTCGGTCAACGTGGAGAGAAAGCGAAATGCTGCATTCGGATTTCGGACCTCGTCCGCGCGCGCGACAATTTCGGCAGGCGTCTGTCCCCATGCGCCAGCAGACAGAGCTGCGATGACGAGACCCGTCGGTATACGAAGTGCGTTTGCTCTAGACATGGCGGAGCGCGTCCACAATCTGGAGCTTGGCTGCGCGGTTCGCCGGTAACCATGCCGCCAAGGTGGCGATGAGCGTCAATGCAACCCACGTCCCAACCATCAGCGCGGTTCGGCCCCACAGGGCGACCCTGAAGGGGATGGCCTGAGCGGCGGCGGGGGGCGTCCACTCGATGCCGGCGTGGTTGATGGCGAACGCCGCGAGAGCCGCAAGGATGAGGCCGGCCGTCGCACCGAGCGCGCCGAGAAGCGCCCCTTCGAGGAGGAACTGCCGGCGAATTCCGTTTCGTTTGACGCCCAGCGCGCGCGTGGTGCCGATGTCGGCCGTTCGCTCCAGCACCGCCATCGTCATGGTGTTGACGATGGTGAACAGGACGATGACGCCCATGATCACCGCGATGAAGAGAAACATGGCACCAAAAAATTGCTTCACCTGGACGTAGAAAGGGTTCAGGTCCCCAAAGTCTCGGACATCCAGCTTCATCCCGCTTTCGTGAAACAGCGCATTTAGCCGCGAGCGGGCCTTCTCCAAGTCCTCCGTGCGACGCAGTTGCATGGTGATGCCCGTGACCTTGGGCGTGGAGCGCCCGTAGACCAGCTGCTGGGCCAAGGACAGGTGCATGCCGATGACGTTCTCGTCGAGCTCCTTGACGCCCTGCGGATTGGCCGACGAGACGTAGAAACCGACTACGTTGGGCGCGCCGTTCGCAGTGGCTCCCAACAGGTCGAGCCGCGGCATGCCAGCGTGCGAAAGGTTACCGTCTTTTGGAACGCCACTCTCTTGCAGGTCTTTGAAGTCCTGACTGGGAGTATCCGGCACTGGCCGATCGCCGGGTGGATCCGGTACTTGAGGGCAGTTTGCAATTTTCAGCGGACTGCAGAGCCCCAAGATGCGCCCGATACCCAGGCCGACAAACCCAGTGGATGGGTCATCGTCCTTCAAAGGGGCTTCGGAAGCGGCGAGCGTCACACCGTGCTCGTTCCACGCCCGCATCCGGACGCGGTCCGATGGAACGAACCCCACACCCAGAAACGTCTTCGCCGCAGACTGATCTCCGGAGTAGTTGCCTGCAATTCCGACCAGGGACAAGGTCGGCGTCACGACGTTGATCAGGGGCTTCAGCACCCGATCTTCCGAGACGAGGCTAATCACGCCGCGGTAGTCGTCGATACCGTAGGCGCTCGGATTTCCGGCACCGTAAAGGAAGTAGCCCTCGCGAAATGCCGTTAAGTGACCGGTTCGCTGTACCGCCCCAGTCTCGAGACCATCGAAGACGTTCGCCTGGAACCCGCCGAACAAAAGAATGGCCTGGGTCCCAGCGAGCACCGCCAAGCCCGTCATCGCCGAGCGGCGGCGGTTCCTTAGAATATTTCGAAAGCCAATCTTGAAGAGCATCATGGGTGTGCTCCCTGTGTGACGAGTTGGCCGTCCTTGACGGCGAAGGTTTCGTCCGAGTGCGACATCAACTGCGGGTCATGCGTGGAGAAGACGAAAGTGGTCCGAAATTTCGCCTGCACGTCCCGCATCAGCTCGATGATCGAAGCTCCGGTTTGGGTATCGAGATTCGCAGTCGGCTCATCGGCGAGGACGACGTCGGGCCGCTTGACGAGTGCGCGGGCGATGGCAACACGCTGCTTCTGTCCTCCGGACAGCTCATTCGGACGGCGGTGGCGCTGGTCGGTGAGTCCCACCGCCTCCAGCATTGAGAGCACCCGGTCCTTTCTCTCCGACGAGGGCATGCCCACTAGGAGGAGCGGGTACTCGACGTTCTCGTATGCCGACAGCACGGGCATCAGACTGAAGCCCTGAAAGACAAAACCGACGTGACGAGCGCGGAAGTCAGACAGGGTGTC
>DATFTC010000210.1:0-14236 GCA_035262305.1 Myxococcaceae bacterium
GGTCCCGCCGATCTGCTGGACGATCACCGGTGCAATCCCCTCGGTCGGCTCGTCAAGCAAAAGAAGGCGCGCCCCGGTCCGCAAGATGCGGCCGATGGCGAGCATCTGCTGCTCCCCGCCGGAGAGCTTGGTGCCCTGGCTGTTGAGCCTCTCCTTTAGGTTGGGGAACAGCTCGAGAACGGCTTCGCGAGACATCCCTCCGTCCCGAACTCGAGGCGGGAGGAGCAAATTCTCGTCGACGTTCAAGCTGGCGAAGATCCCTCTCTCCTCGGGGCAGAAGGCGATTCCCTTTCGCGCGATCTGGTGCGATGAGAGCTGGATCAGCTCCTGGCCTTGAAAGCGGATCGATCCCTTGCGCTTGCGGATAATGCCCATGATCGATTTGAGCGTGGTTGTCTTCCCGGCGCCGTTGCGGCCGAGGATGGTGACGAGCTCGCCAGACCGGATTTGGAAATCGACGCCGTGAAGAATGTGCGATTCGCCGTACCAGGCCTGCAGACCACTGACCGCCAGCAGGGGCTCGGTGGACGCCGCCGATGCAGCGCCTTGCATGTCAGGGACGCCTGCCGACTGCTCCCTGTCCGGCCTGTCCAGCTCAGGCATCGCCTGACCCCATGTACGCTTGAATGACGTTGGGATTCTTGGACACCGCCGCGTAGTCGCCCTCTGCGAGGATCTCGCCGCGAGCGAGCACCGTGATCGTGTGACACAGGTCGGCGACGACGCTGAGGTTGTGCTCCACCATCAGCACTGTCCGATCGGCCGCCACGCGTTTGATTAGCGCGGCGATGCGCGACACGTCCTCATGGCCCATGCCGGCGGTCGGCTCATCGAGCAACAACATCTCGGGCTCGAGCGCCAGCGTGGTGGCTATCTCCAGAGCGCGCTTGCGGCCGTATGAAAGCTCCACTGCGAGCATATGCGCCAAATCGGCGAGGCCAACGGCATCGAGCAGCTCCATCGCCCGCGCCTCGAATCGTCCGAGCATCCGGTCCGAACGCCAAAAGTCGAACGAAGTGCCTCGCTTTCGCTGCAGGGCGATGCGCACGTTCTCCAGCACGGTGAGATGCGGAAAGATCGCCGAGATCTGGAACGATCGCACCAGGCCCAGGCGCGCAACGTCGGCGGGCCGCTCACGGGTGATGTCTTGTTTCTTGTAGTGGATTCTCCCCTTGGAGGGGTTCAGGAACTTGGTAAGCAGGTTGAAGCAGGTTGTCTTGCCGGCACCGTTGGGGCCGATCAACGCGTGAATCGTGTCGCGGCGGACGCGCAGGTTGACGCCCTTCACCGCGACAAATCCGCGAAACTCCTTCGTCAGTCCTTCGGTCTCCAGAATAATGTCGCCGGCCATGATCGCCTTGGGGGCCTTTTAGAGCGCTAGTGCGAGCGCCTCGCAAGTGGATAACGCTCGGGGAGCCTCAAGATGTTTCACCCAATGCTTTTAAAAGCTGGGCTCGGGCGACGGAGAGGTTAAACCGCGCCCCGACCTCCTGCGCCGCGGCATTGGTCAACGCGACCTGAGCGTCTCCAAGCTCGATGACGTCGCCGACGCCCGTTTGATACCTTCTTTCCGCCAGCCGTAGCCTTAGGCGCGCGTTCTCCAGGGCTTCGCCGGCTGCCACCAAGGCAGCCTTCGCGCCGCGCAGCGCCAGGCGCGCTTGTTCAACCTCCAGCCGCACCTGTTGTCTGAGGATGTCCCTTTGTGCCTCGACCGACACCAGGTTGGCGCGCGCTTCTCGCACTTGAGAGCTCGTCAGCAGACCCTGGAAGATGCTCCATTGAACCTGAAGCTGGGCGCTCCAGTTCCAGGTCAACGAATCCAGAGCGGGTCCGTTGTCGGTGAAGCTCGCGCCCAGACTGATGCTCGGCAGGTACCCGCCACGCGCCGAGCTGACGATCAACTGCTGGGCTCGGACTTGCTGATCCAAGGTGGCGAACTCGGGCCGCGCTTTCAAGGCTTGCTGCATGAGCGGATCGGTTGGCTCGTCCTCCTCGCGGAAAGGGGGAAATGTTTCATCGGCGATGTCGTAATCGGTGGACTGCTCGACTCCGATTGCCTGATTCAGCTGCGCTTTGGAAGTCTCGTAATTGTTCTCCGCGGTAATCAACTGCACGCGCGCGTTTGCCTCGTCGGTGCGCGCCTGTGCTAGGTCGATCTCCGGGCGCGTCCCGACGCGGACGAAGCCCTCGATTTGACGAAGGTGCCGAACCTGGTTGTCCAGCGTCTCGCGCGCGACGCGAACGAGGTCCTTGCGGGCCCCAGCGGTGAAATAAGCGACCTGCACCGCGAGGATGGCTTGGAGCTTGACCGCGAGCTCGCTGAAATGGGCGGCCTCCGCGTTGGATTTTGCGGAGCGCCAGCGGTCCAGGGTCAAGTTGAAATCCCAGAGCAACTGCGAAGCGGTGGCGCCCAGCTGGTAGTAATTGAAGCTTCGCCAACTCGTCGGCGCCGATGCTGCCCCCGCAGTGGTCGATGGAAGCGCTCCCGGTCGAGCGGTGAAATTGGCGGTGGTTCGCAGGTAGGTGCCGGTGAGGTTCAGCTGCGGCAAAAGCGCCGCGCGGCTTTCATCGGCTCGCGCGTAGGCCGCTTCGGTGCCAGCGTGGGATTGCTTCAGCTGCGGCTGAATCGCAAGAGCCATCTGCACCGCGTCCTTGAGGTTCATCACCGGACGGCTGGGGTTAGGCGGCTCGGCCTCGAGCAGGGAATACATCAGTGCCATCGATACGAAAGTAGTTGGGACCATCCAGAGCACCTCTGACGCGCTCCCCAATAGCGGTTCTGAGCGCTGGTGGACAGCCGAAAGTATCTTGTTGGTTGGGCAATGAAGCGCTGGGAATCGTTGTTAGACCACCGTGGGTGTTGAATCGGAGGTGTTTTGGTGCGGCTCGTAGTAGGTTCGAATGGAATCAAGTAAACAGCTCAGCAGGGCGGGAAGTGCGTCCATGACACGAAAGCGATGGATTGGTTTGACCGCTGTGTTGGGCGTGGTCGCTGTGTTGGGCTTGGCTCTCTATGGACGCGGCAAGACGGCCAAGGGTCAACCGGGTGCGTCGGGGAACACTGCCGGGGGGCCTCCGGTACCGGTCGTCGTGGCGCGCGTGAGCCAGCGCGATATGCCGATTTACCTGGATGGCCTTGGCTCGGTCAGCGCGTTCAACACCGTCACCGTCAAGTCGCGCGTCGACGGGCAGTTGGTGAAGGTGGCCTTCGTCGAGGGCCAGGAAGTGCATCAGGGGGACCTTTTGGCGCAGGTCGATCCGCGCCCGTTCGAGATTCAGGTCAGGCAAGCCGAGGCTGCGCAGGCGCGAGACATGGCTCAGCTCACCCAGGCTCGGCTGACGAGATCGCGAAGCGTCGCTCTTCGCGCGGAAAACTTGATTGCCCAGGATGCGCTCGACCAGCAGAACGCGCTCGTCGCGCAGCTCGAAGCGACCGTACAAGCCGATCGCAGCGCGGTGGACAACGCCAAGCTGCAGCTTAGCTACGCGAAGATCACCTCGCCGATCAACGGCCGCACCGGGCTGCGCTTAGTCGATGCCGGCAACCAGATTCACGCCAACGATCCCAACGGCCTGGTGGTGATTACTCAGCTCGACCCGATCGCCGTCTTGATCACGTTGCCCGAGGACCATCTGCCGGCGATTTCGGAGCAGATGGCCCAGCACACTCTTTTCGTCGATGCGTACAGTCGCGATGGAAGCGTCAGTCTCGGGCGCGGGCAAGTCTCATTGGTTGACAACCAGATCAACCCGACCGCGGGGACGGTTAAGCTGAAGGCGATTTTTCCAAATCCGCAGCGTGCCCTGTGGCCGAACCAGTTCGTCAAGGCTCGGGTGCTGCTGAGCACGCGCAAGAATGCGATCGTGGTGGCCGCTCCGGTGGTGCAGCGCGGGCCGAATGGGTCATTCGCGTTCGTGGTGAACAACGACAAGACCGTCGAAGCGCGGACGATCGAGGTCGGCACCACCGAAGGGGATTTGGCCCTCGTGAACAAAGGGCTCCAGCCGGGTGAGACGGTGGTCGTCGACGGCCAGTACAAGCTGCGCGAAGGGAGTCGAGTCCTTCCAAAGCCGCAGCAGGCGGTCGCCGAAACCGGCATGGGCGGGGAGAGCCACGACACGGCTGGGTCGGTTCCGTGAGCATTTCCGAGCCCTTCATCCGCCGCCCGATCGCCACTTCGCTGTTGATGGTAGGGCTGCTGCTCGCCGGATTGGCCGGCTATTCCGTTCTGCCGGTCGCCGCGCTGCCGGAGGTGAGCTACCCGACCATCGCGGTGTCCACCTTCCTGCCCGGCGCGAGCCCCACCACGATGGTCTCGGCGGTGACCACGCCTCTGGAGCGCCAATTCGGACAGATTCCTTCCCTCACCGGGATGACCTCCACCAGCAGCTTCGGCAATTCGCAGGTCACCCTCCAGTTCGCGCTCGACCGCGACATCGATGCCGCCGAGCAGGACGTCCAAGCGGCGATCAACAGCGCTTCGAACCTGCTCCCGCGCAGCCTGCCGGCCCCGCCGATCTACAGCAAGAGCAACCCGGCCGATGCGCCCATCCTGACGCTGAGCGCCAGCTCGAATCGGGTGCCGCTGACGCAGGTCAGCGACTACGCCGACTCGGTGCTGGCGCAGAAGATCTCCCAAGTGAGCGGCGTCGGCCTGGTGACCCTCAATGGGGGCCAGAAACCGGCGGTGCGGATCCAGGTCGACCCGGTGGCCCTCGCAGGAGTCGGGCTGAGCCTCGAGGACGTCCGCGCTGCGGTGACGCAGGCGAACGTCAATCAGCCAAAGGGGAACATCGACGGTCCGCGCCAGGCTTACACGCTGGCGGCGGACGACCAGCTGTTCACCGCGGCGGCTTACCGGTCGGTGGTGATCGCCTATCGCGCCGGCGGCCCGGTGAGGCTGCAGGACGTCGCGCAGGTAATCGACGGAGCCGAGAATGCCCAGCTGGCCGGCTGGGCGAATGATCAGCCCGCGATCATCCTCAACGTGCAGCGCCAGCCCGGCGCGAACATCATCCAGGTCGCGGATCGGATCAAAGCACTGTTGCCGCAGCTTAGGGCAACCATGCCGCAGTCTTTGGACCTGTCCATTTTGACCGATCGCACCGAGACGATCCGCGCCTCCGTCAAGGATGTGCAATTCACCCTGGTGCTCACCATCGTCCTGGTGGTCCTGGTGATGTACCTCTTCTTGAGGGATCTCTGGGCGACGGTGATTCCAAGCATCGCGGTGCCTCTGTCGCTGATTGGCACATTCGGCGTGATGTACCTGCTTGGCTTTAGCCTGAACAATCTCTCGCTGATGGCGTTGACCATCTCCACTGGCTTCGTGGTCGACGACGCGATCGTGATGATCGAGAACATCGCGCGCTACGTCGAAGCGGGCGAAGGCGTGTTCGAGTCTGCTCTCAAGGGCGCGCGGCAGATCGGCTTCACCATTGTTTCATTGACTGTTTCGCTGGTGGCGGTGCTGATACCGCTGTTGTTCATGGGCGGGCTGATCGGCCGGCTCTTCCGAGAGTTCGCCATCACGCTCGCGGTAGCGATCGTCGTCTCCGCGCTGTTGTCGCTCACCTTGACGCCGATGATGTGCGCGAAGATCCTCCGGCCGGCGCACGACGCAGGCCACGGTCGCTTTTACAGGGCGTCCGAGCGGTTCTTTAAATGGATGATCGGCGGATACGAGCGCAGCCTAAAGCGGGTGCTGAAGCATCAACCGTTGACGCTGGCGATTACCATCGGGACTTTCATCCTCACCGTATTTCTTTTCATCATCGTTCCCAAGGGCTTCTTTCCCCAGCAGGACACCGGTCTGATCATCGGCATCACCGAAGCCTCGCCGGACATCTCTTTTGCCAGAATGATGAATCGCCAGCAGGCGCTGGCGCGGGTGGTGATGTCCGATCCGGACGTTGCCAGCGTCGCCTCGTTCATTGGCGTGGATGGAACCAATGCCACGCCGAACAGCGGGCGGCTGTCGATCACCCTCAAGCCCAGGGATCAGGGAAGGGCGAGCGCGGATGAGATCATCGCCCGTCTGCAACCGAAGCTGGCTGAGGTGGAGGGCATCACCGTCTACATGCAGCTGGTGCAGGATCTGCAAGTAGAGACCCGGGTGAGCCGGACGCAGTATCA
Organism: Myxococcaceae bacterium; assembly: GCA_035262305.1. Classification (GTDB taxonomy): domain Bacteria; phylum Myxococcota; class Myxococcia; order Myxococcales; family Myxococcaceae; genus DATFTC01. The sequence goes on from DATFTC010000210.1 coordinate 6,137, forward strand.
GTACACCCTTGAGGATGCGAACCTTCAGGAGCTGCAGCAGTGGGCACCTCGGCTGCTGCAGAAGCTGCAATCTCTGCCGCAGCTCAAGGACGTGGCCAGCGACCAGCAGGTGGCGGGACTTCAGGCGACGCTGAAGATCGACCGCGACACCGCGTCGAGGCTGGGAATCCAGGCTCAGGCGATTGACGACACGCTCTACGACGCGTTCGGGCAACGGCTGGTCTCCACCATTTTCACACAGCTGAACCAGTATCGGGTGATCCTGGAGGTAAAGCCGGAGTTTCAGCAGGACCCGGAAGCGCTGAAGAACATCTACGTTCGCGCCTCGTCCGGGGATCAGGTGCCTTTAAGCGCGTTTACCAAATACGAGCCCGCGCTGACGCCGCTCGCGGTGAATCACCAGGGTCAATTTCCGGCGATAACACTTTCCTTCAATCTGGCGCCGGGGGTGGCGTTGGGCGAAGCGGTCACGGCGATCAACCGCGCGCAGCAGGAGATCGGATTGCCGGCGAGCATCTTCGCAAGCTTTCAGGGGACGGCGCAGGCCTTCCAATCCTCTCTGGCGAGTGAGCCGCTCTTGATATTGGCAGCGCTGATCACCGTGTACATCGTGCTCGGGGTTTTGTACGAGAGCTACATCCACCCGATAACAATATTGTCGACATTGCCCTCCGCGGGCGTCGGAGCTCTGTTGGCCCTGATGCTATTGAAGACGGATTTCAGCGTCATCGCGCTGATCGGAATCATCCTGCTCATCGGAATCGTGAAGAAGAATGCGATCATGATGATCGACTTCGCGCTCGATGCGGAGCGACAGCAGAGCCTGCCGCCCGAGGAGTCGATCTTTCAGGCGTGCCTTTTGCGATTTCGTCCGATCATGATGACGACGATGGCGGCGCTCTTGGGAGGTCTGCCGCTGGCGCTGGGCACCGGGACGGGGTCGGAGCTGCGGCGGCCGCTCGGCATTTCGATCGTCGGTGGGCTGATCATCTCGCAGCTGCTCACTCTCTACACCACTCCGGTCGTGTATCTATACATGGACCGGATCAGCAGGCGACTGATGGAGTGGCGTCGGCGGTGTCGAGGAGAAGCGCCCGCCGCGGTTCCGGCGGCGTTGGCCCCGAGCGCAAGCGAGAGCGGCGGTGGTTAGGACCGACATACAAGGCGCAGCGCGATGAGCTTCTCCGAGCCATTCATCCGCAGACCCGTTGCCACGTCGCTGGTGGCGGCCGGAATTCTCCTTTCCGGGGCGGGGGCCTACAAGTTGCTTCCGGTAGCGCCGCTTCCCAAAGTGGACTTTCCGACCCTCAACGTCAATGGCGGGCTCCCAGGCGCGAGCCCGGAGACGATGGCCTCCGCGGTGGCCACGCCTTTAGAGCGCCGTTTCGGGCGGATCGCCGGCGTTACGGAGATCACCTCCAGCAGTACCCTCGGCGGCACGTCGATCACCTTGCAGTTCGATCTGGACCGCAACATCGACGCGGCCGCTCGCGACGTCCAGGCCGCAATCAACGCCGCGGGCGGAGAGCTGCCTCCGAATCTTCCCAGCCGGCCGAATTATCGCAGGGCGAATCCGGCGGACGCTCCCATCCTGCTGTTGGCCATGACTTCGGACACCGTTCCCCGGGCCATCGTCTACGATGTGGCCAACAGCATCGTGGCGCAGAAGATCTCCCAGGTGCCCGGAGTGGGTCAGGTGTTCGTGGGGGGCGGGCAGCAACCGGCGGTTCGCATTCAGGTGGATCCTGCTGCGTTGGCCGGCGTCGGCCTGACGTTGGAAGACGTGCGCGCGGTCATTGGGCGAGTCAACGTCAACGAGCCGAAGGGAAGCCTGAGCGGATCGATGAAGTCGGCATTGATTGCAGCCGACGATCAACTTTACGACGCGGCTTCGTATCGTCCGCTGATCATTGGCTACGGCAACGGCGCCGCAGTGCGGCTTAGCGACGTTGCGAATGTGATTGACAGCGTCGAAAACAATCGCGTGGCGGCTTGGACGGATGGGCAGCGCGCAATCCTGGTGATCATCCGTCGTCAAGCGGGCGCGAACATCCTCGAGACGATCGACAGGATTAAAGCGCTGATCCCCACGCTCCAGGAGTCGATCCCACCGGCAATCAAGATTTCCACCGCCATCGATCGTGCTCAAACCATCCGCGCCTCGGTCGCGGACGTGCAATTCACGCTTTTGGTAAGCATCTGCCTGGTGGTGCTGGTGGTGTTTGTATTTTTGAGGAATGCCCGCGCCACGCTCATCCCAGGAGTCGCCGTTCCTTTGTCGCTCGTCGGCACTTTCGGGGCGATGTATTTATTCGGTTACAGCCTCGACAATTTGTCTTTGATGGCGCTGACCATCTCGACTGGATTCGTGGTCGATGATGCGATCGTAATGATTGAAAACATCGCCCGCTACATCGAAGCGGGTGATCGGGTATTCGAAGCGGCGCTCAAGGGTGCGCGGCAGATCGGGTTCACCATCATCTCCATCACCGCTTCGTTGTTGGCGGTCTTTCTCCCCATTCTTTTGATGGGGGGCCTGGTCGGTCGTCTATTCCGAGAGTTTGCCGTCACCCTCAGCGTCGCGGTGGCCCTTTCCGCTGTGATTTCACTCAGCTTGACCCCGATGATGTGCTCGCGGTTTCTGGCGCCGCACAAGCAAGACCGCGGTCGATTGTACCGCGCCTCGGAACGGTTCTTCACGCGCTGGCTGAACCTGTATGAACACGGGCTGAAGTGGGTCCTCGGGCATCAACGCTTCATGCTCTTGCTGACGCTGGGCACGATCGCGCTCACCGTCTACCTGTACGTCGTCATCCCGAAGGGCTTTTTTCCCCAGCAGGATACCGGGATGATCTCCGGCTTCTCTGAAGCGCGTCAGGACATCTCGTCGGTAGCGATGCGAGAACGCCAGCAGGAGGTCGACGCCATCGTCAGAGCAGATCCCGCCGTGGATCACGTCAACTCATTCACCGGAGGATTCGGTGGTGGAACGACGAACACCGGCAATCTGTTCATTCAACTCAAGCCCAAACCTCCTCGCAGGGTTACGGCCGATCAGGTGATCGCCCGGCTGAGGCCGAAGCTCGCTCAGGTCCCGGGGATTACGCTGTATCTGCAGTCGGTGCAGGACGTGCGGATGGGGGGACGGTTCAGCCGGACGCAATACCAGTATGCGCTTCAGGATGCGAACCTGGCGGAGCTGCTCCAGTGGGCGCCCCGGTTGGTACAGAAGCTTCAATCGTTGCCCGAGCTCAGGGACGTCGCGAGCGACCAGCAGGTCGCGGGATTGCAGGCGACATTGAAAATCGATCGGGACACCGCGTCGCGCCTCGGCATCTCGCCACAGGTGATTGACGATACCTTGTACGACGCCTTCGGGCAGCGGCAGGTGTCCACCATTTTCACCCAGCTCAATCAGTATCATGTCGTCCTCGAGGTAAAGCCGGAGTACCAGCAGAACCCGGATGCCTTGCGGCACATCTACGTGCGCTCATCCTCTGGTGAGCAAGTGCCCCTGAGCGCGTTCACCACTTATGAGCCGAAGCTGACGTCGTTGTCGGTGAATCACCAGGGGCAGTTTCCCGCGATAACCCTTTCCTTCAATCTCGCCCCGGGCGTGGCGCTGGGAGACGCGGTGGTGGGGATCAACCGCGCGCAGCAGGAGATCGGGATGCCCTCCAGCGTGCAGGCCAGCTTCCAGGGGACTGCACAGGTGTTTCAATCCTCGCTGGCGAGCGAGCCGTATTTGATTTTGGCTGCGCTGCTTGCGGTCTACATCGTGCTGGGCATTCTCTATGAGAGCTACATCCATCCGATAACAATATTGTCGACACTGCCGTCGGCAGGAGTGGGGGCACTCTTGGCGCTGATGCTTTTCAAGACCGAGTTCAGCATCATCGCATTGATTGGAATCATTCTGCTGATAGGGATTGTGAAGAAAAACGCGATCATGATGATCGACTTCGCGCTGGAAGGGGAGCGGCAGCACGGGCTCCGGCCAGAGGAGTCCATCTACCAGGCGTGCCTGCTGCGATTCCGACCGATCATGATGACCACGATGGCCGCCCTTTTCGGCGGACTGCCGCTCGCGCTGGGGAGGGGAACGGGCTCGGAGCTGCGGCAGCCCCTGGGTATCTCCATCGTCGGCGGACTGCTCATCTCACAGCTGCTTACGCTCTACACCACACCCGTCATCTATCTCTACATGGAGCGGCTCGCCCAGCGATGGCGCAAGAGGAAGTCGGCAGCCGAGCCGGCGGCAATCACTTCGTCCTGAGCCCGGTCGCGCGAAACCGCTGACCGCGAAGGCGCGGGCGGGGTGCCGAACGCGCCCACAGGCTCGCCACCGCCCATCTGGCCGTGGCACGATTGGGCATCGATTCTCGTTATCCAGACCCAACGGGCAACGCAGCGCCGCAGCCTGGCGATGTTGAGTTTCGCAGGGCGCGGTCGAACCGAGGATCGAGCGCAAGACTCAGTCAGGGGAGCTACCGAGTGAACAGCGCGGCCGGCCGGAGCTTGGCTCGATTGACGGCGCTGTTGGCGTTGATGCTGAATCAATTCGCCCACGCGGAGAGCTCCCACTGGGGATACGAAGGGAAGACCGGACCGGATTCCTGGGGCGATCTTGGCGGCTCCTGCGGGAGCGGCAAGGGACAATCGCCGATTGATATCTCGCGGATGGGCCAAACCGCAGCCAAGCCGAAGTCCCTTCCAAATTTGATCTTCCGCTGGAAGCAATCGAAGGGCGAGGTGATCAACAACGGCCATACCCTGCAGGTCAACGTCGGGCGCGGCAACGAAACCCGCGTGGGCAGCGATCGCTACGAGCTCACCCAGTTTCATTTTCACGTGCCTTCCGAGCATCGGTTCGACGGCAGGAACGCTCCGATGGAGGTGCATTTCGTCCACCGCGGCTCGAATGGAAAGCTGCTCGTGGTGGGAGTGATGATCCAGGTGTCCGGCAAGAACGAGCCGCTCGCGCCGGTGTTCACCAAGCCGCCGCGGACGACTTCGATGAGACGCCAAGTCCCGATCGATCTTCCAAAGATTCCTCCGGTTGCCCATGCCTACTTCGCCTACCAGGGCTCGCTCACCACGCCGCCGTGCTCGGAGGGAGTCAACTGGGTGTTGCTCAAAAACTCGATTTCGATCTCGAGCAACCAATACAAAGTCTTCAAGTCGATGTTTGGAAACAATGCCCGCCCGCCGCAGCCGCTCAACGGACGCGAGGTGGCGGTCACCGAGTGATGCGCGCCGATTGGATCTAAGGGACGCGCTGATAGTACGGCTGCGTTCCAGAGGCGTGATCGGTTGCGTCGATAATCGCGCGCACCTCGGGCACTACGCGGCGCACCATCACCTCGACGCCCTGCTTCAGCGTCACTTGAGACGCCGCACATCCCTGACAGCCGCCGCTCATCGCGATGAACAGATCTCCATTTCTCACTTCGACCACGGAGATCTTGCCGCCGTGGGAGGCCACCGAGGGATTGACCTCGCGATCCAGCAACTCTTCGACCGCGCGGCGGATCTCGTCATCGCTTCGCCCGCCCGAAACCGCGGCCGCGCTTCGCTCCAGAATGGTCGGCACCCCCGAGAGCAGCTGATTGCGAATCGCGCTGCCGACCGGTTTCATCAACTGCAACCAGGAGGTCTCCGAGCTCTTGCCGACCGTTACCACGTTGTCCGCCACCAGCACGCTCGCGACTCCGGGGATCTGGAAAAGCCGCTCGATTAACGGCGAGCCGGCGGCGCGATCTGCGCTGTCGAAAAAAAAGGGGCCGCCTGGGTGGACTGACTGGCTGACGGTGAACTTGCACAGCCGCGGATCGAGTTGGGAGGGCTCAGCTCGAATTGCAATCGAGGGGTGTGGCGCTACCTCAGACATCGTACGAAGCTCTGGCTTTCGCGCTGTCTCCCAGCGAGCGCAGGTGCTCGAAGGAGTAGATCCCCGAGCCGTGACCGTCGTTCCAAGCGATGGTGATGGCGTAGCTGCCGACGCTGGTGATCGTCCTTGGGGCGACGTCCGGTCGAATCGTCTTCGGGTCGAGCATCTTCTTCCCGCTCATCTCGTGCACGCAGAGGGCGCACATGCACGCCAGCCGGAGGTCGCGCACGTCCAGGTCGTCGCGGCGGCCGTCCTGCCACAGCACCGAAAGCGTCCTCGGGTCGCGCCGGCGGAAGCCCACCGGCATCGTTCGGCTTCCGCTCGTTGAGATCGCGCTCTCGACCCAGCCGGGGCCGCTTCGATCGTCCTCCCAGTTCCAGGTAAAGGCGTCGAGGACCGTGCTGCCGGCAGCGTCAAGCTCCCCCGCCAGCCGCTTGGCAATGGCGCGGTATGCTTGAGACGCAGCCGAGCTGGGATTGCTGGCGACGATCGGCCGCCCCTCGTCTCCGCTGGTGACGATCTCGGCGTCGAGAGGAATCTCCCCGAGGAACGGCACCCCCAAGTCCTTGCTCATCTGGGCGCCTCCACCATGGCGGAAGATCTCGGTTGCCTTTCCACAGTGCGGGCAGACGAACGTGCTCATGTTCTCGATGATCCCGAGAATGGGGACCTGGACCTTCTCGAACATTCGAAGGCCTCGCCGCGCGATGTTCAAGCTCACGTCCTGCGGCGTGGTGACGATGATCGCTCCGGAAAGGGGCGTGCTCTGGGCGAGCGTCAACTGCGTGTCGCCGGTCCCGGGCGGCAGGTCGAGAATGAGGTAATCCAGCTTTCCCCAGGCAACGCCGCCGACGAACATCTGCAGGTACTTGGTCACCATCGGTCCGCGAAGGATCGCCGGGGCATCGTCACCGGTGAGCATGCCCATGGAGATCGTCCGCAGGCCGAAAGGCTGGGTAGGAATCGCCCGACCTTCCGCATTCACCGCCGGGGGCTGGCCGCGAGGGACGCCGAGCATGACCGGCACGCTTGGGCCGAGGATATCCGCGTCGACGAGGCCGGTCTGCGCGCCAGATTGCTGCAGGGCCAGCGCCAGGTTGACGGCGACCGTTGATTTGCCGACGCCCCCTTTGCCGGAGGCAATTGCGATCACGTGGCGGATGCCGGGGAGCTTTTCGCGCGCCGGCGCGGGCCGGGCGGCTGCGTTGGCGGTCATGTCGTTGGAAGCGCTGCCTGCCATCAAGACCTCTGACTTTCTAAGATCCCAGCTCGGTTGGCTGGGTCAGGCCTAAGCATAATTCGACGCAAAAGTCTCGGCAGCCCTGTCGTCCACGCTTTTGGTTTCGAGGCCGACGTCGACCGTCCGGTGGCAGTGCATACCGAATCGGCTTGTTCAAAAGGCTACGCCCTTGGCCCCGACAGCTTTCTCCGCCGACGGCCAGCGAGGCGAGGGGCTTGCGCGGAAGACGCATGGCGGACGTTCGCCGCGCGATTTCTGGTTCAGAGCCAGCTTGGACGCGGCGCGCCATGTCTTAGAGCATCTTGACAACCTTGTAGTAAAGCACCTTGACAACCTTGTAAACGGGGACGACTCTGGCTAGCGCTTTCGCTGCTGAATGGAGGCGGTCATGCAGATCGGACGGCGAACCTTCTTGAAGGCCACGGCATTCGGCGGTGCCGTAGGCATGGGCGCGGGTTTCTTCGACCTCTCGAAGGCCCGAGCGGAGATGCGAGAATTCAAAATCTCGCGCACCACGGAAACGCGCAGCATCTGCCCGTACTGCGCGGTGGGCTGCGGCGTGATCATCCACACGCTCGGCGACAAATCGAAGAACGTCGTGCCCTCAGTGGTACACGTCGAGGGCGATCCCGATCACCCGGTCAGCCGCGGCTCGCTGTGCCCGAAGGGCGCGTCGCTGAAGGACGACATTACCAATACGAATCGCGTTCTGACGCCGAAAGTGCGCCGGCCCGGTTCGGACAAGTGGGAAGACATCTCGTGGGACGAGGCGATCGCGAAGATCGCGCGCCACGTGAAGACCACGCGCGACCGAACTTTCGTTGCCAAAAATGCGAAGGGGCAGGTCGTCAACCGCACGCCGGGCATCGCATGGATCGGCGGCTGCACCGACACGAACGAATTCAACTTCCTCCAGTGGAAGGCGATTACCGCGCTGGGCGTGCCGTACCGAGACAGCCAAGCAAGAGTT
>DATFTC010000211.1:0-10727 GCA_035262305.1 Myxococcaceae bacterium
GTCCCGTCATCGAAGAACGTCAACGCGCGCACGATGGTGGCGGTGCCGACGCCGGACCAGTTGCATTGAGCCACGGCCGGCCTTGCCAGGCCGACCAGTGCAAGAACCTCACAGAGAACTGAAAGGATTAACCTCGGCGTGCGCATAGGAACTCCTTTCCGGCTGCCAATTGACGTGGTCGGTTTTGGCAAAACGTTACGCGGAAAAATTCCAGGGGCAGAAAGCGACTGTCGTCATTTATTCCGTAGCGAGCTCGAGCCCCGAGTCAGCACTCGCTACGCAGCCCACATCCCGAAACCGAAGAGCTGGCGTGGAAACGTTTCCATCCATTGCAACCTGCCGCACGGCACCGCCGTCGGTGAGCAGCAGTGAACCATTCGGAGCCCAGGTCATCGCTCCAACCGTCCCAAATTTCGCCGCAGCCCCTTTTCCGTCCACCTGACCCCAACTCTCGCCGGCGAGGACCGTTACTTTCCCATCCGGCGTCTGCTTGATGATTTGCGATTGTCTTCGATGCTGGTTGTCCCCATTCCATCGAAAGACGTTCCCCGCGCCATCGACGGCGACGTAGCCGAGCCTCTTTCCCTTCCATGGTGGTTGGACGATGGGCGTCTTGCTTCCGTCCCGGCCGATTTTCCAGATGTTGCTCATGCCACCATCGGCGCCCTAGTCACCGTCTCCTACGTACAGGCTTCCATCAGCATCGAGCAGCAAACCGTTGGCATGCGTCTCGCGAGCAACGACGGTGAGCTTCCCTTTCGGGTCCACGCTCCAGATTCGGTTTTTACTTGTATCAAGGAAGTACACTCGACCCTGTGCATCGACGTCGATTCCCATGCCTACGTGGGCCCAGCTTTTGCTCGCTACGAAGCAAAGGAGCATCGGAAAAATATGGGACGGCACGCTTCGCTTCATGTTCGTTGAGTCCGCGCAAGATTTCTTGTAAGTGCTGCCGAAGGCAAGTCTTTTGTAATCCCGGTATGGCACTCATTGTTTTCCTCCGAGGGGTCAACGTTGGCGGACACCGGACGTTTCGGCCGAGCATTCTCGCCAAAGAGCTGAGCAACTTTGATGTCGTGAATGTGGGAGCGGCCGGTACGTTTGTCGTTCGTAAACCCGGGTCTCGAGCAAAGTTCCGTGCTGAATTGCTGCGGAAGCTGCCGTTCCAAGCGGAAGTTGTACTCTGCGACGGCCACGATCTCATCCGCCTCGAGACGGAGAATCCGTTTGGAGCTGAGCCGTCACGCCCTGACGTTGTTCGATTCGTGAGCATCCTGTCGAAGGCCGGAAGCATCCGGGCTTCCCTTCCAGTCGCATTTCCGCCGGATGGAGAGTGGTTGGTGCGAGTCATCGCGTCGAAAAACCAATTCGTGTTCGGAATGTATCGCCGTCACATGAAAACGATCGGCTATCTTGGCCAGATCGACAAACTCTTCAGTGCGCCGGCGACGACGCGGAACTGGAACACAATATCTACGATCGTTCGGATTCTGAAGGGTGAGGGGAGGAACGGCCGCTAAATTGCGACTTGCTCGTCGAGCGTGAGTTTCCGGGCGCCCGTCCCGGACACTGTGAAGGTAGAATAGAGCTTTCATTCTACCCCTGCAGGGGCGGAGTGTGCCCTCCTACGGACTTACCAGCCTCAAATATGGCCGAGCAGGTCGAATACGATCCTCTTGGGCGCCGATGGGAACGCGGGCGAGCGACTTCGCTCACATCGGTCACAGGCGAGTGTGAGATCGGTCCCATAGGTATCGGGGACGAACTGCGCTGGTCTGGGTGGTGATGGAACGCCGCACAGAGCCGCGAGAGCCACCGCATCCAGCCAGTGCTTTTCGTCGACAGCCGATTTGCTGATCGTCTGTAGCTTATGCTCGAGCAGGGTCTGTGGGTCGAGAACAAGGACGGCTTCGCCCTCGACGATCATTCGCTTGGCACGAGGCAACGTGCCCGCGCAGTCCGGAAAGATGTCCAGGCGCAGCCGAGTGATGGGATCTACGAGCTGCACGATTCCCTTCGGCACCCCTGGTTGGGCGACGTGGTAGTGCGAGACGAGAAAGTCGCGTACGACAGTGGGAGCAATGACGTCCAACTGGCTTGCCACGAAATCGAGATCCGCGAGGCATTCGCGACGACCACGGCGGCCTGAGCCAGCAAGATGTAATTCGATGGCAACCCCACCCGTAAGGGCCAAACGCTCGCGATCAACGTGCGGCAGAAAACGCGACAAGCATGAGCGCAGACGCTGCGTGTCGGACACCGGGAGCGACGCCGAAGCGATGACCGCAGTTCTGACCGGTTTGCAAAACATTTGCTGCCCGAGTTAGTTCTGTTCGCGGAACACGTACTCGTGCTGCCGGTCGCGCACGATCAGCGCGCGTTTGCCGTCGCGATCGGCGATGACAAATTCGAATCTTGCGTCACCCGGATCGATCGTGATCATCGACGTCGTCCCATCGTCATTCTTGCGCGATGCCACCGCGCTTTTCCATTCGCCGAAGTCGAAAACGCGTCCGGTCCCCGTCTGCCGGACGTCGATGGTGCCGAGAGATTGATTCGCATAACGCTTGGCGAGCTTTGCTACGGCTTCGGCATCGGGCGGCACCACGAGCCGCTCGCGCGTCTTGGCAATCTGCGCCTTCCGCGTCTTCGCTGCTGACTCGACATCCTCGGCCGCTTCGGGCTTGCCGTCGAACAGCTCCTCCAGGACCTTGCGAATGAATGGGCCTCGGAGGAGCTCGCCTCCATCGGCATTCGTCAGGATGACTCCGCCGGCCCCGTGCTCGGGAAGCCAAAACATGTCGCTGTGATAGCCGAGCAGGTCGCCGCCGTGGTTGACGACAGGGACGCTGTACTTCGTGTTCACCATCAGCCCCATTCCGTAGGTCACGTATTCGCCGATCCGAACGTGGGGCGCTCGGCGCGCGAGGAGCGCTTGCTCCGAAACGAGCTGTTTGCGATTGGGCAACTTCCCGTTCGCCAGCTCCATCTGCACGTAGCGCATCATGTCCTTGACGTTCGACCATGCACCGCCGGCAGGCCGGACCGGGATGACGGCGCGATTGATGTCCATCGCCGCGATCGCGGTCTTGCTGTCGATGTCTTGGCCGTGAGGCGTCGCGTGGTTGCGCGAAAGAGCGCGCGCGAAATCAAACGTCGTTTCCTTCATGCCGAGCGGTTCGAAAATTCGCTTCTTCATCGCCAGGTCATACGCAGCGCCGAGCTCCTTTCCGGGGTACGCCACCGAGCCGCCGATGAACCCCGCCGCAGCCGCGAGCAGATTCGAATACTGGAATGTCTCGCCGAATTTCGTCGTGGGCTGGACAGTGCCGAGGAAATTCATCACCGTTTTGGCCGTCGCGTGCTTGAATTCAAAAAGCCACTCGTAGTCCTGGCGGGGCAGTCCGGTGCACGCGCAGATCAAGTGCTCCATCAGCACCTGCTTCGTCGTCTCGGCGTCGCCGAGCTTGAAGCTGGGATAGACCTTGGTGACCGGCGTGCCCCAGCCAAATTTTTTGTCATCGACCTGCATGGCGAGCAGGAGCGTGGACAGAGCTTTGGTGTTCGACGCAATGATGAAGAGCGTGTCCGCGTCGACTTTTTGCGGCCGGCCCAGCTGGCGGACGCCAAAGCCTCCTTTGAAGATGACTTTGCCCCCTTGCGCGAGGCCGATGGCGACGCCGGGCAGGCCCAGTGCTTCGCGGCCTCGTTCCACCATTTCGGTGATCCGTTTCAACCGAGCGGCATCGAGGACGTTTGCGCTCTTTCCGGCGAAGGATTCCCTTGCGTAACCCTGGGGTCTCAGGCTTTGGCCGATGAGGCCGATCTGCGCGAGCCGCCGCTCGAACGCCGCTTGATCGATCTCGTACAGCACGACGGTCCACGATTCCCCGTGCCGGAGCGCGCCTGCTGCTACGATGATCTTTTCGTTGGGGGACGTCTCGTACTGATAAGCGCGCTGCTCATCCCATCCTTCGCGCGCCGGGCGCGGCTGAACGAGCTTGACGGGGCGCTTGAAGTCGGCGCGGACCGACGGCCAGGCGCCAGCGACCGCCGCATCGGCATCCTTGGCGGAGCTGTCGACGATCGCCATGTGCATTCCCGGCTCGGGCCCCTCGAGCAGCATGGAGGCGCCGACGGTCGTCACGCTCCATCGAGCGGGAACGGTAAACGTCGCGCCGGCCGGCGTGGACTGCACCGTGTCGACGTCGACGCGTTTGGCAGGCGGTTTCGCCTCCGGCGTCGGAGTCGGCAATGCAGCCTGCTGGGTTTTCGCAGGCGGCGCCGTTCCGGCGCAGGCGAACAACAAAATCGCAGTGACCGCACCAAGCGAGAGTCGAAGGTTTCGTAGCATATCGGCGTCCCATAGCACCGCGCGAAAATAGGTGACAACCTTCTTTAGCGGAAGTTGCAATGGGCAGCTCAAGCTGCCAAACCCGACTCGCTTCAACTAAGCTGAGAAAAGGCAGTTAAGTCGGAGCGCTCCAACACCTTTTCGCATCGAACTGTGCGTGCTTTCCGTCCGCGGCGCAGGTTATTGTTCACACTTCGCCAAAAACGAGTGTTTTGAGCGCCAGCTCGATATCAGTATCACAATCAAGGAGCGCCGAGAGTCGATGCGTCTGGGAAACGCATGACGGTGCTTAGTTCGAGGGAATCTCGGAACGAGTGTATCCGGCCGGCGGCTGGAATTTCTCAGGCGCCACGCTGCCTCGCTCGAGGCGACTCAGCGCAAGCTTGTAATCCACTTTGCCTGCAGGTGACCGGTATTCGGTAATCGCGGGCAAGCCAGGCGAATCTGTGAATTTCGCGTATATGGCGTGAATGTCAGCGCCAGTGATGGGCCATTCCGCTCGCGACAAGAACTGTTCCATCTTCCGCATCGGAGCGGTATCGGCCTGCGTGACCACGCTCGGGCTCCAGGGAATGAAGCATACATGTGCGAGCGTCCCGCCCTTCGGCAGCACCTCCCGAAACCACTCGCATGAAAAGCCGGCGACCTTCTGCGTTTTGCCGGTCGGCTCCCACTTCATGTTCGGCGGCGATCGGAGCTGCTCCTCCATCGCTTTGCGCTGCTCTTCCGTCATCTTGGAAGTGAATCGCTCCATCTGGCTCTTCGCGCGAGCGCTCATGTCTGCGACTCGGCACTCGAAGTAGGTCCTTTTCATTGGGTCGAGCCCGATAACCTTGTCTTTATCTCCATCGAAAATCATCGTCGACGTGGGGTTCCCATGCTCGCTGGTCTGCTCGACCCGCATTTTGTTCCCGTCCAAGACCATGACCATCTGCTCCGGCTCGCCCTCGAACACGAGCGTGACGCCACCCCAAACTGGCGCACCCGTAAATAGAAGACATGCGACGGCAACGGTCTTCACTTGCTTCATCGGCCCCTCCGATCAAAGGTGCCTCTACCTGAAATCAAGACCACTCGTCAAAGCGAGGCCGGAGCCGCTCTAAGTGGCGCACCGCGTTCGTGTATCGGGCCCCTATCGCGACGCTGCTGGCGACCGGTGTCGCCGAGGACTTAGGGCTTCTACGTTGCGCCCGTGGCAATTCATGCCAAGCTTGGCGATCGTCGGGCAGCGAAAGGAAACATAGCAATGGACGATGCGCAAGAGCAGCAGGACAGGCATTTCATGGAGCTCGCTCTGAGCCTGGCGGAAACCGCAGCGGCCAAAGGTCAGACGCCCTTTGGAGCCGTAGTCGTGAATAGAGATGGAAAACTGCTCGGCGAAGGCTACAACTCCGTGCGCGCCGACCGGGATCCAACGGCGCACGGCGAGATTGTCGCCATTCGCGCGGCATGGCGCGCTGTCGGGGCCTGGCAAATGCTGGGCGGCTGCGCGCTCTACAGCAGCTGCGAGCCGTGCTTACTTTGCTCCTTCGTCATTACTCAGATTGGTTTTAGTCGGGTGGTGTTTGCCGCGCGTGGATCGGACGTGCCGACTTACAGGCCGCTGCTCGGTGCTGACCTGGCGGTCGCCGCTGCTTGGGTGAATTCGCAGCCGGACTGGCCGCCGCTCGAGGTGGTGCCTGATTTCATGCGCGAGCGTGCCCTGCAAATCATTACGGCATTCCCCTGGGCACAAGCAAGCACGAGGACTCGCGTAGAGTCGACGAACTAGGAATTCGCTCCAGCATCCGACGCTCTAGAGAAAGAGCCTTGGAGAACGCCGGTTGCCTTGTATTCAACGGCGGCAACCAGGGGCACTGTTGGTCACGGTCGCGGAGCTAAGGCGCCAGGTTGAATTCCGTTTGGTTTGATGTTGCTCCTGCGAGCGCGCCGAGGAGCAGCAAGCTGAGTGCCCCTTGAGCCAGCGACGCGTCATCGAACGCGAACATCGAAATGCCGATTGGCGGGGCCGGCACGAAGAATGAAGCAGTGTATTCTCCTCCACTCTCTTCGGTCGCGCGCGTCGACAAAACAGTGCTGCCCGCGGGCAGCGCAATCCCCAGCTCTCGAGTGTACAGCGTCACGGCCGCACCGGTGACCGGAATGCCTCCGTCCGTGACTCGCAAGCGGACGGCGATGTTGAATCCGGTGCTCGAAGGGTCCGCGGTCGCGCCGGCGAATTCCACTCTCCTCGGCAGGGCGTCGTGCAACGCAATGGTCATTTCGCTGATTCGGGTGCGGATTCGGTCTCGCAGCTGCGCAGGGCTCAGGCCGTCGATCGCGCTTCGCACGTCGCGCTTTTGCGGCTCGGTGAGCTGGCGAGTAGCATCGAAGCGATCGGCCCTGCTGCCGTTCTCGCGAAACTCCCCCATAAATTTGTCCGCATCCGGTGCGTCTGCAGGGAGCGGCGGCGCCGGGTAGGCTTGCCTGTATATCTCCATGCCGCTGGCGAGCGCGGGAAGAATATTTTCCCACGAATCGATGTCCTGCAACACCGTGATCGCCGATAGTGCAAACTCGATCCAAACGGGCCACTGATAGCCGTGGTTCATCTCACGTTGGCCTTCGAGTCCTGTGCGGAGCTCTCCATTTGCAAACATATCGACGGCCCGCCTGAGTTTTCCAAAGTCGATTTGATTGTTGCACGTCTTGAAATGCCGCCTCATCAGCTCCAACTGAAGTAACGACAACCGCTGAAACACTCCGTTGGTGGTCAACACGGCGCGTCGAATGTCCACTTCATCGCGATCCTCGGCGGGGACGGTGCGGCCGTGCGCATCCATAATCCGAATCTTGATTGCCTTGTCCGCGAAATCGCCGAACCCGTCGAACAAGTCCATCGAGACCCGAGCTTTCAGCTCCGCCGCACTCAAACCCGCGCCGTAGATCTGTCGCAGAAGGTCGTTGCCTCGCCCGGATTCGGCGTCAATCGTATGGTCATCCAAATCTTGAAAGAACCTTAAAGCCTTCTGCTTGGTGACCGCCTGAGAGTCCGATTGCCAGAGTGAGTAATAAAATCCGGAAGGTCCGGTGGTATTTGCCTCAAAAGCAATGCACGCATTGTTGTTCAGGGTGGCCCTGCCGAAGCTGGTGAAGGTGCCCTGGCTCGGCGCGGAATCTCCGGCGGAGACCGGCTTGCGCAAGTTCGCATCGGAGAGGGTGAAGATGCCGTACGCAGTCGTGTCCGGGACATCGGTCCGCCCCGACACGGCGAGCTCGCCAAATCTGTTGATGGGGTGGAGATCCGCGGCCTGGGTGCCGAACAGGCCATCCAAAGTGCCCGGAATGGGCTCGAGGACCGGATATCCCACAACAAGATCCCTCTGGAATGCGCCGCCCGACCAGAACAGGACTTCGCCGCGTAAATTCAGCCCCTGTAATCCAACCTGCCCGGAGTCGCTAAGACCGGTGATGCAACACGGCCCGGAGTGGCGAGGCCAGGTTCCACCGGGAATGGGGTCATTGACGGCCACTACTTTTTGACAACTCCCGGATGCACACAAAAAGATCGCTTCGTCCGTTTGAGTGGTTGACGCCGACAGCGCGAACTGGCCGGTGTTGTTTGCGAAGGGTCCCCAAACGCTTCCCGGCGAGAGGATGAGCATTCCAACCTCGGTGGAGACGCCGCCGGTGAGAATGCGGCTGGGCGCGGCGCCCCCCGAGGCCGAGTAGATTCCTCCTCGCGAGACGTAGCTTGTACCGGCGGGCTTCCCCTGCATCGCGAAGAACACGACCTCGCCGTTGTCGTTCAGGTCGATCGAGAAGCCGAACGCGGGAACGAAGATATCGGGATCCGTCGTCGGGTCGATCAGCGCCGGAAGCGGCGCCTGGTCTCCCGAAGCGACAACTTTGCTCAGGCTCCCCGCGGAATAGAGAAAGACTCCGAGCGCGCTGCTGCCTCCGTCAACTCCAGCGACGAAAGCGACGTCCCCGTTGGCGTTCAAATGGTAGCCCGCGGTGGAAGGAAATATTCCGGGGAAGGTGCCCCCGATGGGCGTCGCATCCCCGTCCGCTGCGATTTTGGTGAACTGGCCGTTGGTAAAGAGAAACAGGCCGCCGCGGCCGTCCGCCAGACCAGACCAGAAGAGAACGTCCCCGCGGTCGTTGGTCCCCAGCAGTATCGGCGAGGTACCACCGACGGCCGCGAATGTTCCTCCCGTCGGTGCGTCGTCGCCGATGGCCACCACCTTGGTCGCTCCGAAGGCCGGAAACACCAACAAAACGCTCAATGCCAAGATGCCGACGACAGATCTTTCAGCAAACGAGCGCCCAGCAGCGCATGGCCGGACGGAACCTGTTCCGAGATTTCGCATGACGTTTCCCCTCGCGTTTGTCGCGCGTTCGTATGAGATGGTTCTTTGGGCCATTCCATGTCATCGGGTGTGCCGAATTAGCCGGTGCCTCCTGCCGGGTGGGATGGCCTCGCTTCCACGGGCAAATTGCGATAAGCGGGAGCTCCGGCAGCGACCGCGTTCGAGGCTCTCATGCAGATCAACCGGCGACGAGCTCTTCAGGTGTTGGGCACGCTCGGTGGACTCGGGCTCGCCGGGCGCTACGCGCTGCTCCCGCCGTCCAGGAGCCGCAAGCTCGACGCGCCTCGGGAGCTGGCGATTCGATTCTATGAGTCTCTCAGCGCCGAAGATCGGAAGCGCATCTGCGTCGACTACGACGATCCCATCCGTCAGTTCCACAACAAGGGAGTGCGAGGCGGCGGACTCTGGGTCAATCCCATGAGCCTCGGTTGGGAGCAGCGAAGCATCGTCAACGACTTGCTCCACGCCGGGCTCTCCGAGGCCGGTCAGCAGCGCGTGCCGAACGAGTTCTTCACGCGCTGGCCCGGCGTTCACTCGATGAATGTATTGCTTTGCGGCAATCCGAAGACGCAGCCGTATCAGCTCATCCTCACCGGCCCGCACCTCAATCTTCGAGTGGGAGGCCGAAGCCGGGAAGGCGCCGCTTTCGGGGGACCGCTGGTCTACGGCGATCAGCGAGGCAATTCCGTTCAGGGAATTCCGGGCAACCTCTATCGCTTTCAGTTTCAAACCGCGCATCGCCTGTTTCAGAGCCTGCGGCCCGCGGAGCGTCAGGCTGCGCTGCAGAAAGACTCGCCCATTCAAACCGACATCCAGCTGCAGGGAAGCCAAGGCTCGTTCGCCGGCGTCGAGCTCGCTCGCGCGTTGGCGGAGAGTCGGGCAATCGCGCGCGAGGTCATCGACGGAATCCTGTCCACGTATCCGGCCGAGGACGTCAGGTTTGCGCAGCAGTGCCTCGAGCGCAACGGCGGCGCGGAAAGGCTGTACCTGAGCTACTACGAGGACAGTGAAGTCGATCGCAGCGGCCAATTCCAGAACTTCCGGTTGGAAGGCCCGGCCGCGGTTTTATATTTTCGCGGTTATCCGCACGTTCACGCCTTCATCAACGTCGGGATGGACGGCGACGCGCCGCTGAGCGTCGGCGAGCTGCTCGGCGAGAACCCGACGCCGCTCGAGGGCGTTAAGGTCAAGCGCTTATTCGAGACGGCAATGCGGGAGCAAGCCGGCGCCGACCTCGGATACTACGAACTGGAGGGCGTCGCCGGTCGCCTGCGAAAAGGCTCGATCCGAACCGGCGACATTTACGCTCTGGAAAGCTGGCAGGACTCCGTCGCGGTCGTCGAGATCAAGGGATCCAACCTGAGCGCGAACCTGGTGGAAGAGCTCCGCAATCGCGGCGCCGAGCTGAATCGTCGCCACGTGTATACAGTTGCCACGACCGGCTACGTCGCGAGCGAGTTGGCCGCCGAAAAGTTAGGCAAGGTCGAATCGAGCCAAAGGCGCGGCTTGGTGAGGGACGCGACCATGACCTATCTGCGCAAGCGCGGCTTCTCCTCCGTCGGCTGACCGCGCTTCCCCAATCCTGTTGCACCTCGCACACAACAGTCGTGTTTGCCGCGGTATCGACTTTACTCTAATTTTAGACTCGACTCTTCTGGACCGTCTCGCGATCGCTCGCCAGCTTAAATTCCGCATTGTTCGCAGCGACGTTTGACGACCTTTCGATGTCTATCCAAGTGGCGCCACAGCTGCGACTCCCGCAGCCGATTCCGATCATTTAAACACCGCGCGCACGCCGAAGATCATCCAGCTGTGAAGCTTTTGGTCTTGAACTGTTTGACTTCCGCCGCCGCTGATTCCCAGTCCCCCGCTCGAGGATGAGTATTGGGCGAGGCTGAAAGCGATGAACGGCCCCATGGCGACACTCGAAGTGATCCGGACATCGCTGCCCAGCTGGACATTCGCGAACTCGAAACCACTCTCGGAACCGGAGCCTTCGATGGGAAACTGCAAGCCGGGAA
>DATFTC010000212.1:0-12578 GCA_035262305.1 Myxococcaceae bacterium
CAGCCGCAGGATGGAAGACCGGGCACCACATCATGCTGTACGATTTGAGCAACCCGGCCAACCCCAGGTTCATCCGCGACTGGACGCTCGATGGGCAACAGCCGGGCGCATCGTACTTGCCCCAATACGCCGCCGAGCAAATCGCGCCGGCCATCCACGGGCCGATCTCGGTCGGTCCAAATGGAATGGGAACTGGCAGTAACAAAAACCGCGTGTACTTCGCGTACGGCGTCGGCGATCACGGAGTGATGCAGGTTGCCGACCGGAGCAAGCTCCTCGATTCTTCGATCCCCAACACCGACTTCAAGACGCCGGAGGTAAGCCGCTGGTACATGAACCCCGACAACGGCGGGCATACCAGCTTCCCGCTCGGCAAGATGATCGTCTCGGACTTCGTGACCGATACCGGCAACGACAAGGGAACTGAACGAGACATCGTGGTGGTGGCTTCCGAAGCGACTGGAAACTTCTGCAACGAGGTCCGCCACATGACGTACTTCGTGGACGTCACAACCGAGGACTTGCCGCAGGGCATCTCCACTTTCCTCGTGCCGGCGGATACCGCCCCGAACGGGAACTTCTGCGACACAGCCGGACGGTTTGGTCCGCACGCCACTAACGAGGAGTTCGGCCCGCCCTTCTACCAAAAGCTCATCTTCATTTCTTACTTCGCCGGCGGCGTGCGCGCGGTCGACGTCCGCGATCCCTACAACCCGACCGAGGCCGCCTTCTACATTCCCGCGGTTACCTCCAACACCGACCTGCGGTGCGGCCCGTATCAGACGAACCGGTGCACCAAACCAGACCATTCCGACTGCGTCTGCAAGCAGGTCGTCCAGACGAACAACGTCGCGACGGATGACCGGGGTTACGTCTACATCGTCGATCGCGCCAACACGGGCATGCATATCCTGCAACTGACGGGTGATGCGGCAGCAATCGCAGGCCTACCGAAGTGACCGTTCTCGGCTCTCCCCGGGGGCCGGCGCCATGCTCCCCGAGGTTTGCTCCCAGAGCTACCGAGTGGCTATAAGTGTCGGCGGCGCGTCCCGGTGCCGTTGGGCTGGCTGCAGCGTGGCGCGAGTGACGGAGTTGGCATGCGCGCACTTGTGCTCGCCCTCGTCAAGAGCTTTTGCGCGAAGTTTATCGCGCGGTCGATATTCGTCTGTGTCACAGCTATCTGCTTCGCGGGTCGGGCCTTTGCGGATGGCGCCTTCCCCGACGAGCTAAGTGTGTACCTCCCAGCCAACGCGCCGGACCGCATCATGTTGGGGACGAATTTTGGATTGGTAATCTCCGAGGACAGCGGCCAGAGCTGGCGTTTCGTCTGCGAATTTTTCATCACTCACAACCAGTCGGACATCGTCAACTTCTACAAGATCGCGTCCGATGGCGCGGTGCTCGCGGTCAGTCTGGTAAAACTTTGGCGCAGCACCGATGCGGGCTGCACCTGGACGCTGGCCACCGGGAGCGTGAGCTCGCTGTTTGTGACCGACGCCTTCATCGATCCGAATGACCCGTCGTTCGTTGTCGCCGTCGCTTCCAATGCGACTGGCAGCGGGCTTTACCCATCGCATGACGGTGGGCTGACGTTCGGTGCCGCGCTGTACGCGCCCACACCGGCGCCGCTCGTCAGTGTCGAAATCGCCTCGACCCCTGGCGTCATCTATGCCACGCAATTCGACGCCGCGAGCAATGGCTATCTTTTGAAGAGCACGGACGCCGGCGCGAATTGGACGCGGCAACAGCTTCCGGTCCCTTCTGGAAATCAACCGCGCATAATCGCGGTTGACCGGTCGGACCCAAATAAAGTCTACCTGCGCTTGCTCTCATTTGGCTCGTCTACCGACGCCATCGCGATCACTACCGACGGCGGCAGAACGCTCACGATACCCATCACGCTATCGGGTGGACTGAATTATTTTTCGTCGTTCCTGCAAGCAGCGGACGGTACTCTCTACGCCGGTACGACGAACGGAGATCTTTATGTGCAGGCCCCGAGCGAGACGACCTTCACCATACGGGTCGGACCCCGGACGCGATGCCTCGGTCAGCGCCCGGGCAGCTCTCGAATCTACGCCTGCGGAGACGGCTCCGCCGACGGATACAATTTGGGATACAGCGACGACGGAGCGCGCACCTTCCAACCGCTGATGAGCTTCACGCAGATCGCCGGGCCGCTCACCTGTCCCGCGGTGAACGACGCATGCGCATCGTGGTACGCGCTTTTGCTTCAGACGCTCGGCGGGGGTCCGGACGGAGGCACTGGCGTGGGCCCCAAGCCAACCGGGGGCTCTCATTGCAGCGCCGTCGGAGCCGGCGGAGCGCTGGCGCTGTTGCTGATCCGCCTTCTGCGCCCCTCGCGATCGCGTTCCATCTCCAAAGAGCGCGGTTGATAGGCGCGTCTGCTCTTTGTGTGTGTATGGTTTGCACAATGGACCACGGGCGCATTCGTCGATCTGATACATCACCCTAGAAGCAGCAAACATCAGAATAGGAGCTGCTCCGGTCCCTTTAGTCGACAGAGCACTCACAGCGTCCTTGACAAAGCGCAACCACGGAAGTAGCGCCGCGACAAAACGGTTTGTGCCAACCGTTTCGGCGCAAAGCCAACCTTTGCGATTGGGAGGACCGAAACTAATGATGGGCTCACCGTTTGCGCTGCACGGAGCGATTACAAAACCATCTACCGATCCTCGGCGCGTTTTATTCGGGTCCTCGCTGACTGGGAACAAAGCTGGCTGAGCGCCTCACTCACCGGCAGCACAACTCGCTGCTAAGTTTCAAGACAGGAAGTGAAGGGAGGAGAATCATGACAAAGGGTAAGAAGTGGTGCTCGACGTTCATTCCAGCTGTCCTCGCGGTTGGATCAACTTTCATCGTTACGGCAATCACACTTGTCGCAGAGACAGCCTTAGCACAGGGCGCCGGCGTCGAGGTCGAAGAACCGCAAATCCCCCCCGGGACTGATGTCTTCAATCTCACCCTTGCGCAAACCAGACACTTTTCCCGCAGCCAGAACTTCGAAGTGCTAGGTCATAGCTATTTCAGGGGTCCTTGGCTCACGCCGGCTGCCCAGGCAGCGGGGTTGGGCGCTGGCCTTCAAACTCCGCGGGTTCATAACGGCATTGCCTACCTGGGCGGCTACCCGCCGACCCTGTTCGGGGTCATCATCGCCGACGTCCGAGACCCAAGGCACATGCGCGCCCTGAGCTTCGTCCCATGTAACCCGGGGACGCGATGCAACTACCTGCGTGTCAACGACAGAAGGAAAATCCTTATTGGCACCCAGGACACGAGTAGCGCAAATCCGATACAGCCGCCAGAGGGTCAGCCGGTTCAGGCCGGAGTCACATTCTACGATGTCTCCAATCCACACCATCCCCGGCTGCTCAGCTTCTTCTTGACGAGGGAAAACGGAGGCACCCATGGGTTCGAAATTGATGACCGGTTCGTGTACACGTGTGCGACCACCCCTTTGAGCAAACCTGGAAGCACTCATGAGGTGGTAATCCTCGACTACCGCGATCCGCGGAATCCAACTCTCGCCAGTACGCTACACATCCAGGGGCAACACATTGGAGAAGAATACGCGCCGCAGGACCAGCTCAATCCGGACGGAACCGCACAGCATGTCATGTGCCACGAAATCAATCTCCACAAGAACCGGCTGTACGTCGCGTGGCGGGACGCCGGCATGGTCATTGTCGACGTCAGCGATCCGTACAAACCTTCAGTGATTTCCCGCCTCGATTACGTGCCACCGTATAACGGAGGGCAGTCCCCTGGCGGGGCGGCTCACACCTCGGCTCCGGTGATCGTGGATGAGAACGAACATCCAACGCTGGTCGTTCACACCGACGAGATCTTTGACTGTCCCCCGGGCTTCGGGCGCATCATCGATGTCTCGAACCTCAACAATCCCCAAATCATCTCCAACTACCGCCTGCCTTTTATTGACGATAACTTTGACTTCGCCAACGGGCAATTCGTGTGCCGACCGGGTCAACAATCGATCCACCAGCCTTGGTTTGACTTTCGATCTCCAAGCCTTTTCTATCAAGCATGGTACGACCAGGGAGTGCGGGTTTGGGACATCTCAAACCCCTTCCTCCCGCGCGAAGTTGGTTATTACCTTTCTCCCAGATACGAGCCTCCCGGCGTTGTCGGCCGCCAAACGAGGGAGACCTTCCAGGATCCTCGTACGGGGCTGATCTACGCGACCGATGGGAATGGAGGTGGGTTAACCGTGCTCCGCTGGACTGGGCCGGTCCCGGCAAATCCTCCCCTTCCGGGCGCCCGCTGATTCTTCTGGTGAGCGGACCCCGAGCTTGGAGGGCGAGAGCTTTCCCGCGTTGTTTGTTGCGGGAGGGCGGCGCCGAGGGCTATGTGCTGAAGAGCAGAAATACTGACGCGTGCTGGACGCAACGACAGCTCGGGCCGCAGTCGCGCCTCGCGCCGCGTGCCATAGTCCCCTGACTGATGTTGGATTCGAGACGAACGGCGTGCTTGGTATGCTCTTTGTGTGTATCTGGTTTTCACAATGGACCAGGATACATTCATGGAGCTGATGCATTGCCGTCTGCTTAGCAAACGCCAGAATAGTCTCTCTTGCTTGTCTTGACATTCTCCATTGCTGCGCGTAGCGGGATTTCCAGAGTGGATGTCTGATTTAGACGCGCGCAGTGAGAGGAGGGCAATCACTATGCCGTGCACTAGACGAGTCGACGCCGCCGCGATCGCGGGCTTTCCGCGGTAAGGCTTTCAATCGACAACATCGCTGGGAAATTCGCTGGCGCCGCGAGATGCAGTACTTCGCTCGAAATCGGCTCGTACCGATCCCCCTGAATGGTCCTCACGACTTTCGTAGTTGGAACGTCTGCTGTTGGAGCAGTGGCAGTTCAATAAAGTGAAAGGAGAACACGTATGCGGCTTGTTGATCGAATGGCGCTGGTTCGCTCGATACTCAATTCCAGACTGTTTTTGATGAGCCTCACATTACTCGCGTTCATGCTTTCTTCTACGTCCGCGCTTGCGCAGTCGCCAATAGGCTCGTGCAACGACGACCCGCAACCGGCCTTCTGCAGCGCGGTCCGCGGAGATCGGTCGCAGGGTTGGCTCGGCCAGACCCGCTCGGAAGTGATGGCTCAGCACGGTATCGTCACAACCAGTCAGCCGCTGGCTGCCGAGGCCGGGCTCCAGATCCTAAGGCGAGGAGGAAACGCCATCGATGCCGCGGTGGCGACGGCGGCGGTGCTGAACCTGGTGGAGCCGATGAACGTCGGAATTGCCGGTGACCTGTTTGCCATCATCTACATCGCGAGCGAGAACAGGCTGCACGTCATCAACGCCAGCGGCAAAGCTCCGACCGGGGCGACGCTCCAGCGTTACAACGCGCTCGGCTACGTTTGGGACCCGAACAACTGGGGCCCTGGCTCGGGCATGCCTGGAGCTGGAATCCTGAGCGTCACCGTCCCCGGCGCTGCCTGGGGATGGGATGAAGTGGTTCGCCGCTACGGCAACTTGAGCTTGTGGGAAGTGATGCAGCCGGCGATTCACTACGCCGAGAACGGTTTCCCGGTGTCCGAGCGAATCTCGAACGACTGGAATCTTCCCAATGCTCTGCCCCTGATCGGCTGCTGCACTGAGAGAGATCCAGACTCGATCGCCACCTGGTACGTCAACGGACGCAAGCCTGCCGTCGGTCAAATCTACAAAAATCCCGACCTCGCACGAACCTTCCGCATTTTCGCGCAGCGCGGCCGCGACGGCTTCTATCGGGGAGAGGTCGCCCAGGCGCTGGTCGCCAAATCCACTGCGCTCGGTGGAACGATGACACTGCAGGACCTTCGCAATTACACCGGCGAATGGGTCGAGCCGGCGCAAACCAATTATCACGGCTTCGATGTTTTCGAGCTGCCGCCGCCGTCACAAGCGTGGAACACCACCGAGATTCTCAACATCCTCGAGATGTGCATGCCGCAGTGGGTCCCAGGCGGGTCATTGGCAACGCTGGGCCCGACCGACCCTCAGTATTGGCACCTCATCGCGGAGGCGAAGAAGATGGCCTATTGGGATCAATACAAATACAACGGCGACCCGGACTTCGTTACGGTCCCGGTGCAATTGCTGACCTCGAAGGCATACGCCGCAACCCTTTGCAAGAAGGTCGATCCCAACAGAGCAGGCTGCCTATCGGCTGACGGATACGGTCCGTGTCCCATGAATAGCAAGCCCGGAAAGTTTAACGGCGACGGCGACACGATCGTCCTCGCGACGGCGGACCGATGGGGAAACATGGTGTCGTGGGTGAACAGCAACTTCGCCGGCTTTGGCTCCGGAATCACTGTGCCCGGATACGGCTTCGTGCTTCACAACCGCGGATCGCTGTTTACGCTCAATCCAAACAGCCCCAATGTCATCGCGCCGCAAAAGCGACCCTACAACACGCTGTCGGCGGGCTTCGTGATGCAGAACGGCCGGCCGTTCCAGACGATTACGCTGATGGGCGGCGACATGCAGGCGCAGGGGCATGCCCAGACGCTGGTGAACATCATCGACCTCGGCGCGAACGTTCAAGCGGCGACGGACATGGCGCGCTTCCACCACAACGAGGTCCAGAACGTACTGCAGCTCGAATCGCCGCTCTTCAACCTTGTCGGTGGGCAACTGGCCAAGATGGGCCACAACGTGACGTCGATCAATGGAGGAGGAGTCGGCGGTTACCAGGCGATCATGGTCACCGGTACTCCCGACGATCCGTCGACCTTCTTCTACCGAGCCGGCTCGGATCACCGGAAGGATGGTCTCGCCGTAGGCTGGTAACCCCTAGCAGAGAAGCGAACGCACGCGGCCGAGCCAAATGGAATCGCTGCAGCCGGTCGTCGCCCAACGCAGTTTGTTGATGCGTCGATAACCAAACCGACGCCGGCGACCTTCTTGAAATCCCGACCGCGTGCATCGAGTGGTATTTTAAGCTCGCTTTCCGAGTTATTTCTACCACTAGATTGCAGAGCGGCGGTATTGGTGCGGACGCAGCAACGCGATGACGATGGAGAGAAGGGCTAACTCGAATCGACGGAGAAGCTTCCTCGGCCGCGCGATCAGTCTTCGTCGTCGTGCTCGTGCCGCAGCGGCTCAAGTCCCTGGCGCTGTGCCTCGGTGCGCACGCGCAGCAGCTCCTGGTGCCAGAATTGCGGAGGCCTGCCGCGGAAGAAGAGCTTGGGGACTCGCGCCATCACCAGGTTGGTGAAATCGACCGCCTCGGCGATGTTCAAATCGACGGCGAGGCTGGCGAAAGCCATGGCATCGGCCGGCGAAAGGCCCTTCTCCGTTTGCAAAAAGTCCAGCGCGGGCCGCAGCGCCAGTTGCAGCGCCACGTCGTGAGACACGTCGATGCCCATGAAGATGTAGTGCGTCGGAGTCTCTGCGCGAGGGCCGGTGAGCCCTCCGCTCTTGTGCACGACGAACTGCATGGTGACGCTGTTGGACTGCTCAAGCGCGGTGCCCGAGACTTCGCCGTTGCCTTGCACTTCGTGCGGATCGCCGGTGAAAAACTGCGCCCCTCGCTGGAAAACCGGCAAGTAGAGGCTGGTGCCCACGCCCAAGTCGTTCAGGTCCATGTTGCCGCCCATCGGGCCCGGCGGCCGAGAACCCACGTAGCCGACCTTCGCCTCCGCCGGAATTGGCGAAACGAAATCGTCTGCCGGTGCGACGGCCATGATGCCTTGGAATGGCTTGAGCGGAATATGGATGTCGTCGCTAAACAGGGCGACGTTGCCTCGGATGCGGACCAGCTTACGGGTGGACTCGGTCAAGTACCCCGGAAGGGCGCCACCCGGCCCCTGCGTGTTCCAGCCCCACGGCACGCGCGCGTCTACTCGCATGATGCGCACCTCCAGAGTATCGCCGGGCTCGGCGCCCTCGACGTAGATGGGTCCAGTGAGGACATGTCCACCGCCCGTCCTCGTCCGAGTGGGGTAATCCAGCTTGTAGAAGACGTCCGTTGCGTCGGGGAGGACCTCGCTCGGTGGGACGCCGTATTGTCCCTGGAAGGCGATCGGGTCCAACTGACCATTCTCGACGCACGTGGCGGGCGTGAGGTCGCCGGGCGAAGGAGTGCAGTCCATGCGGTTGTTGAGTCCCTGGTGCGACAAGGTGTCGATGCGGACGATCGCCCCGTTGGGCACCGTCAGCGCTGGCGGCGCGTTTCTCGGGAAAAATCCGCGGTACACCGTCTGCGGTGTCGAGGGCAAATGATAGCGGCCGGACGAGCCGGCCAACGCATTGGTGGGATCAACTCCAACGCCGATGGCGATGCTCGCGATCAGTGCGATAGGCACGTGGGCGAATGGAACGATGTGACTCCTAGACGTGCAACTGTCCATGTGACTCCTCCCTTAGCTTCGCTCGAGTAAGTGCCACCGTGCGCGAAGAGCCGCTGCGGCCACGCTGGCTCACGAAAATGGGCTCGGCTCAACGAGACCTCCTCGTGATGCGCCAGTCAGGATGAGCTAAACGCGCTTGGAAGATCTGGCTGCGCGCGCAACGAGTCGCCACAGTGGAGCGCGCGTGTCAAGGGATTTTGACCCGGCGCACTGCTTTGACACTTGTAGTGTTTGAGGCCGAAATCTAGAGCCAAGGCTCGTTCTCGCACGGTGATTTGACAGCTGTGACAGCTTGACCAGCAGTCAACCAAAGCCGTTTACAGGCTCGCCAGCGAGTGCGTTGCTCGCGAGCGCTTCGCCACAGCATCTTCAAAGGCAGCACTCAAACTCACCGGTGGAGAATGCGGCATTTCGAGACGCTGGCGGACCTCCTGACTCAGGGCGATGAAGACGCAGTCGCGGTTGGAGCCCCGGGCCTTCAGCCATTGCCCTACCGTCAATTGCGCTCGCTGGTCGCCCGAACGGTGGAGCGCCTGAACGCCCTCGGCATTGGCCGGAACGACCGAGTCGCAATCGCCTTGAAGAATGG
The DNA here is from genome assembly GCA_035262305.1 of Myxococcaceae bacterium. Classification (GTDB taxonomy): domain Bacteria; phylum Myxococcota; class Myxococcia; order Myxococcales; family Myxococcaceae; genus DATFTC01. The sequence continues at coordinate 8,977 of DATFTC010000212.1, forward strand.
CCCTGAGATAGCCACCGCATTCGTGGCCGTCGCCGCCGGCGCGACCGCAGCGCCGCTCAACCCAAACTATCGCGACGAGCAGTTCGAGTTTTACCTCACCGACTTAAGGCCCAAGGCACTGCTGGTCGAAGCCGGAGTCGATTCGCCCTCGCGCGCGGTGGCCAAGAGGCTGTCAATTCCCATCATCGAGCTTCAGCCATGGCGTCATTTGGGCGCAGGCGAATTCTCGCTCGAGACCAACGGCTCATCTTTCGGCAACGGGAGTGCGTCGGGAGTCGCCGGGCCGGACGACATTGCCCTGGTGCTGCACACGTCGGGAACCACGTCGCGGCCGAACATCGTCCCTTTGTCGCACCGCAATATCATCAGCTCCACGCGGCAGATCCAGAATGTCTTGCAGCTGTCGCCGGCCGATCGATGTCTCAATATCATGCCATTGTTTCACGTCCACGGTCTGATGGCGGCCGTGAGCGCTTCGCTCGCCGCCGGTGCGTCTGTCTGGTGCACCCCGGGCTTCAATGCGCTTCGCTTCTTCTCCTGGATGAACGAGGTGAGCCCCACCTGGTACACCGCGGTGCCGACGATGCACCAGGCAATCCTTGCGCGCTCGCGCGGCCATCGAGAGATTCTCGATCGACGACAGTTGCGCTTCATCCGCTCCGCATCCGCTCCGTTGCCGCCGCAGGTGATGGAGAAGCTGGAGAAGAGCTTTCAGGCTCCGGTCATAGAGGCGTACGGAATGACCGAGGCCACGCACCAGATCGCCTCCAATCCATTGCCGCCTCGAGCGAGGAAGGGCGGGTCCGTCGGCATTTCCGCGGGCCCGGAGATCGCAATCATGGACGAGCAGGGGAACTTGTTGCCGATCTTGCGCGCCGGCGAGGTTGTGATACGCGGCCCCAACGTTACACGCGGATACGAAAACAACCCGCAGGCCAACGCAAGGGCGTTCACCGATGGCTGGTTTCGGACCGGCGATCAGGGCGTGATGGACGAGGACGGATATCTGCGGCTCACCGGCCGTCTGAAAGAGATGATCAACCGCGGCGGCGAGAAGATTTCTCCGCTCGACGTGGATGAAGTCCTGATGAAGCATCCGGCGGTAGCGCAGGTGGTCACCTTTGCCGTTCCCCATCAAAAGCTCGGCGAGGAGGTCGCTGCCGCGGTCGTTCTTCACGACGGGCATACCCTGAGCGACCGAGAGCTGAGGGATTTCGCCGACCGCCACCTCGCGGAATTCAAAGTTCCCCGGAAGATTATTTTTCTGCGCGAAATCCCAAAGGGCGCCACCGGCAAACTGCAGCGCATCGGCCTCGCCATGAAGCTTGGGCTTGCCGAGCCTGCCGCATGAAAATTTGCATCTTCGGCGCCGGCGCGATCGGCGGCTACATCGGCGTCAAGCTGGCGCTGGCGGGAAACGAGGTCTCGTTCGTCGCGCGAGGACCCAATCTCGCTGCGATCAAACAAAACGGGGTGAAGCTTTTGAGCGAGGGCAAGCCATTGGTGGCTCGTCCTCGCGCCACCGACGATCCGAGCGAGCTGGGTCCCCAGGACTACGTCTTTCTAACCGTCAAGGCTCACTCGCTGTTTGCCATTGCAGATTCAATCCAGCCGCTGCTCGGGTCCGAGACCGCGCTCGTGCCTGCGATCAACGGCATTCCCTGGTGGTACTTCTACAAATTGCCCGGACCTTATGAAAACACCCGGCTAAAAACGATCGACCCTCGCGGTCGACTGTGGGAGAAGCTGGACCCGGCGCGAGTGATCGGCTGCGTCGTCTATCCGGCGACGGACCTGATCGAGCCCGGCGTGATCGAGCATACCTACGGGAACCGCTTCGACATCGGCGAGCCGGATGGCTCAAAGAGCCAGCGCGCCGTCGCACTTTCCGGGGCAATGATTAAAGCCGGTTTGCGCTGTCCAGTGCGCCCGCGGATCCGCGACATTTTGTGGGTCAAGCTTTGGGGCAATCTTTCGTTCAATATGATTTGCGCGCTGACCACCGCGACGTTGGACGTGGTCGCTTCCGATCGAGGGACGCGGGCGGTGGCACGCGCGATGATGCTCGAAGCTCAGGCGATCGGCGAGCGGCTGGGAGTTAACTTTCCTCTCGACGTCGATGCGCGAATCGCCGGCGCCGCCGAGGTCGGCACGCACAAGCCATCCACCCTGGTCGACCTGGAGCGCCGACGCCCGATGGAGATCGAGGCGCTGCTGGGAGCGGTGGTGGAGATGGGCCAAATGGTCGGAGTGGAAAGCCCCGTCTGCGACGTCGTTCTCGCGCTGGTGCGCCAGCGAGCGCAGATGGCCGGCTGCTATCCCGAGATCACCGGATAGTTCGTCAGCGATTTGGGTTCTTCCGTAGCCTTGGCCAACGCCGAAGATGCATCAGGCCTCGCTCAAAGCGATCGAGCGCGACGTTTCCCTTGCTACAATCCGTTCGCAACGCTTGCCCACAGCGACGGATCCGCAAGGATTTAGCACCGGCTGCATGCTCACCGGCGATGGACACCGCACGAACATTTTGCCTACGGCGAGACGTCCGCGCCGCCGTCACGACGACCCATCCATGATCTTTGCGCTCGCGGCGATGCGCTCACCACGATGGTTCCGCGACGCTTTCGCCTACGGAGAGGGATCCGAGATCGTGACCTGGACGACTGTCGTTCCGCTCTTCTTGAAAATGAAATCGGTGGCGCCCTGAGGATCCTGGGGGTTCGGCGCGCAACGAGCCACAGTCGGCGGACACCCGATCCCATCTGGAGGGAAAATCCAGGCAACCAATGTCCAGGATTCATCTTTGCCCTCGGACACGGCGCAGATCGGATCCGGCGAGCCCGGTAGCGTCCAGTCGCCGCCGAAGCTGCCGGGCCCATCGTTTCGCGTGCCGTAGTACGCGTATGGCGCGGGCAGCTGCACCGTACCGGAATAGGCTGGCTGGATCTCGATGCAATGATACTCGTATGAACAGCGCAGCGCGCCGAAGGCGCAGCAGACAGCTGCCAACCCAAGTCGTGAAGCAATCAACGCTTTCCTCGCTCGGCCCCAGAAGCGAACGCAAGCCTAGAATGTTTGTGGGCAGAGGAAAAGGGCCGTGCTATGGACCTGCGCCGACCGACCATCAACCACCCGAAGGAGCATCGCGATGCGCGTTGTCATCTTTTTTCTTTCGGCTTTGTCGTGCGTTGGTTTCGCCGCGCAGGCGGGCGCGCCGGCTACCCTGAAAGCAGAGCCGTTGGTTTTGCCCGGAGGTCCCGCGCCGGTCGGAATGGATTACCTCGCCTACGATGAGTCGACTAAAACGGTTTGGGTGCCGGCAGGAAATACCGGCAAGGTGGACGTAGTCGAAAGCGCCACGCGGCAGATTCGCCCGGTAGATGGCTTTCCGACCGCACAGCGCGGAACGCGAACCGTAGGTCCCAGCTCCGCCACCGTCGGCGCGGGGGTCGTTTACGTCGGCAATCGCGCGGACTCGTCGGTCTGCGCGGTCGATGTGAAAAGCCTTCGACTCGGGCAGTGCGTGAAGCTGGAGTCCATGCCGGATGGAATTGCCTACGTGCCGCCTACGAAGGAAGTCTGGGTCACCGCCCCTCGAGATAAGG
>DATFTC010000213.1:0-37102 GCA_035262305.1 Myxococcaceae bacterium
GACGATCGTTGCGCATTCGAGTATACGGGCAAACCCGGTTTTCCACTTGTTTGCCGTCCGCACACTCCGTTCGCGGCACGCCCCCAAGGCGTGGAGCGCCGAGTTCTCGCGGCGGAACAGGCATGCGTGTAGAAATCGCAGAACGGAGTCGCTGTTAAACGGCGATGAGCGCCCGCTTCGCTTCACCCAGCATTGGCTTCACGCCGCGTCGCATTCAGGCTTGCCTTCACCTCTGATTTCGGCTTCGGCTTAGCGATGGCTTGCCGCTCGCGATGGGTTCAGCTGCGCCCTAGCGTCGCTCCGCTGGCTTCCCCTCCGCTTACGCAGCGGCTGCGCTTCGGCTTCGCTTTCGCTTCGCGTCCGCGTGCTTTAGCTGCCCTTCGGATCTCCAGCCGCGCTGTGTCTGCTTGACTGAGCACACACGCCGTGCCAGCTTGCAAGCGGACGCTGAGATCTGAGGTCCGGTGGAATCGGCGCGTGTCGAGCAGGAATTGGAAAGTTTCGTGGGCCGGTTCTGGCGCAATGCTGCTCGCTTGTGCGTTAGCGCCGGAAGCAGCCGAGATGACTCGAAATCAAATCAAAGCCATACACACTGTCTCCGGTGGCAAGAACATCAGGATCGAGCTGCACAGCGAGGCTCCGTTCCCCGCCCGCGGTGAGCTTGCCGTGCTGCAGATTGGCGACAAAGAGTTCACACTCAGCCAATACCCGTCCGATGGAAGCACTCATACAATTATCTTCACCCTCGCGACGGAGGAATTCGCTCAGCTGCACAACGGCGATCGGGTCTTTTTCAAATATGGCCGCGGTGACCAACCAGACAAGAGAGACTTTGGTAGGCTCGATAAATCCCGGCTCGACAAGAACTAACGCGCCGGGTGCGATCGCCATCGTCGGGGGAGGCATTTCGGGCCTCTCGCTCGCATTCGAGCTTCGCCGCAGGGGTGCTTCGGTCATTCTCTTCGAAGCCTCGTCGCGCGTGGGCGGCACGATCGAGAGCACGGTGCAGCAAGGTTTCATCACCGAGGCGGGACCAAACGGATTTCTCGATCGAGAGCCGGCAACCCGCCAGTTGACGGCAGCGCTGGGCCTGACCGACCGCATCCGGTCCGCCGACGACGCAGCGAAGCGGCGGTTCATCTACACCCGCGGCACTTTGCGAGAAGTCCCTTCCTCGCCCCCGGCATTTTTGAAATCAAACATCCTGCCGCTCGATGCGCGGTTGCGCGTGGCGGCTGAGCTCTTCAGCGGACGAGCCGAGGATCCCGAGAATGAAACACTCGCCGACTTCGCGCGCCGGCACCTCGGCAAGTGCGCGGCCCAGGTTCTGGTGGATGCGATGCAGGCAGGCATCTTTGCCGGCGATTCGGAGAAGCTCAGCTTGGCGGCGACTTTCCCGAGGATGGCGGAATTGGAGCGGGATCATCGCAGCCTGATTCTGGCCATGATTCGCCTCCAGAGGCAGCGGCGGGGAACCGGCGCGGCGACCGAGACCGCCGGTCCGTCGGGCACGCTGTGCAGCTTCGATGGCGGCCTCGACCGGTTGACCTCGGCTCTGGGACAAGAGCTGGGCCCGACGATTCGCTTGAAGACCGATGTGCAGGCAATCGCTCGCACCGGAACGGGATGGGAGTTGCAGGTCCTATCGGGGGGAGCGCAGGAGCGTATCGATGCGAAGCAGCTGGTGCTGGCGGTGCCGTCGTACGTCGCCTCGAAATTGGTTCAGCCGATCGCCGGTCTTCTGGCCTCGGAGCTGGAGGCAATCGAATACGCGCCCATCTGCGTGGTTCACCTCGGCTACGCGCGGCGCGAAGCCTCGGTACCGAGCGGATTCGGGTTCCTGGTGCCGACGCAAGAGCGCTTGAGCATCCTCGGCGCGCTCTTCATTTCGAGCATCTTCCCGTGGCGTTCGGCGGAGCAACGCACCCTCCTCACCTGCATGGTAGGAGGCGCACGGCGGCCGGAGCTTTTCAGCCTGGATGACGGCGAGCTCGTTCGCGCGGTGCGAGCCGATCTCGAGCGCACCCTCGGCTTGTCGGACCCGCCGTCATTCCAAAAAATCGTCCGCTGGCGCCGAGGAATTCCTCAGTACAACGTCGGACACCTCGCTCGCCTGCGACGCATCGACGAGGCTGCCTCGAAGCTTCCAGGGCTCGCGTTGACCGGGAACGCGTATCGCGGAGTCGGCCTCAACGACTGCATCCGAAATTCAGCCGCGCTGGCCGGCAAGCTGCTCCAAAATGCGACCACGGCCCACAGTGCTTTGCAGCAGGACTCGGAGCGCCTCACCTAGCGCTCGGCGGTCTCTCGTCGACCGCAATTTGTATCAATGCTGAATCCAGATTCTGCGGAAATCATACCAGGCAACCGATGGCTTGAGGCCCCTCACGTTTTTCTTCACTGCATCCAGCGTCGGATGCGAAGACATGAAGTAATACGCCTGATCCTGGAACAGCCGGCGATGGATGCGGCGGTTGATTTCGATCCGCTTCTGGAAATCGAATTCCGCCCGCGCCTGTTCGAGCAGCCGGTCCACTTCCATGCTGCGGTAGGAGATGCTGTTTCCAGCGCCGCGCTGGCTGGAGTGGAAGAGCTCGAATAGATCCTCCTCGGTATCCTGATTGCTCCAGTTCATCGCCAGCGCGTCGAACTCGTGCTTGAGGCGGCGGTCCTTCATCGTGGCATTGTCCACTCGCTCGATGTCCATCTCGATGCCGACCTTTTTCAGCTCGTCGCGCAGCAGCTCTGCAATCTTGGTCAAGCGGACTGAATAAACGCGAGTGAGAAGAGTGAACTTGAACGGGATGCCGTCCTTGTCTCTTACCCCGTCCCGGTTTGTGTCCACCCAGCCGGCTTCGGAAAGCAATTTCTTTGCGGCCTCCGGATTGTACGGCAGCCGCTCGACGTCCGGATCACAATACGGCGACTCGAGATAAAAAGGGCAGCTCGTCGGCATCTCGAGGCCGAGGTCGATCTCCTGAAAAACGCGGTTGTAGGGCAACAGCATTCCCAGAGCGACTCTTACTCGCGAGTCGTTGAAGAAGGGACGCTCTTCGTTCCATCCAATCCAGCTGTAGTTGTAATCAGCGAAGTATATTCGGTTGTAATTGCTCACTGCCCAGGCGTTCTTCGCCTCAGGCGCCTCGAGCGCGCGCCACACGGAAGGCTGTATTGCAACCATCAGATCGAAATCGCCGCGCTCAAACATCTGGGTAGCGATCGCATCATCCTTGGCGATCCGGAAATCGATCCGGTCGAGGTAAGGCCGGTCGCCCCAGTACTTCTCGTTGCGCACGAGTGAAATCACCTTGTTCGGCTCCCAAGCGCTGAACTTGAATGGACCGGTGCCGATGGGAGCCCGATTGATGGGCAATGTGTCAAAGTCTCCCTGGAGCGCGCTCGCCGGCATCACCGGCAAGGCCGTGGCGAACGTTCGGAATCCGCGGTAGTAGGGTCCCTTCCACCTGATGACGAACGTGTAGTCGTCGGGTGCCTCGTATCCAGCGAGATCGGTAAACGAGCTGCGGAAGCTGTGAGTCGCGTTCTCCGGGTTGAGCAGCGCATCCATCACCGCTTTCAGGTCGCGCGAGGTCATCGGCTCGCCGTTGTGGAACTTCACGTCTTTTCGCAGGTGGATCGTCTGCCGTAGCCGGTTTGGGCTTTCCTCGTAGCTCTCCGCCAACAGCGGCTTCATCCGGTAACGGGGATGGTCATCCCGATCGAGCTCGAAAAGGGTCTCGTAGATCGGCCCGACGGTGTAGCGCACCATCAAGCCTTCCTTTTGCTCATCATGCAGACGATTGAGGCCCAGTGGCTCCGCATAGAGGCGGACCGCCAACGTTCCGCCGGGTGAGGGTGTGCCGGCGCTTACCTCAGCAGGCAACTTCCCCTCCAACCACTCCTTGCTAACCGGCAACAACGGAGCTCGAGCGCCCTGTGCCTGCCTTGTCGCTCCCGGACATCCATCGCACGACTGAACAGCACCGGCCAGCAACAAAAGGCCGAGAACGTTTGGCGGCTTCAGCGCGACAGGGAGCATATTCTCCCTCACGCGTCAGCGGGTGTGTCGTCCGCGCGCGAGGCGAAGGGATGATCATCGCTTTTATTCGCCCGTCGCGGTAGGGCGGCAAATGGCCACAGCAGTACGCGGGGCGGGTTATGGAAACCCCGCCCTCGGCTGCCCGGCTTCGTCGAGCTCGATGACTTGGACGCCCTTGGGTGGCGCGAGTTCAAACAAGGGCTGAGCGAGCTGCGGATTGATCTCGACGTCTCGGTACGTCAGCTCTAGCCGAGTGTGTTCACTCGGCACGTTCAACGTAATTTCGCGCGGATATTCGGTGGACCGGTAGCCTCGGAATTCTTCGAACGTGACATCGTAAGCGTTTGGACCGCGCACCTGGCTGCGCTTGACGCGGTGGCTCGAGGGATCGATCCAAAGCGTCTGCTGCACATCGGCCGCAGCCAGGGCGATGATGTACGACTTGCTCTCCGGGTCAACGCTGAGGGTCGCTGGCGCTGAAATCCTTGGAGCACGTCCCAGCATCATCCTCACCAGGTCGCCGACCGGCACCGCAACGGGCATGAAGCGCGACAGATTTTCCTGGCTCGCCGGGCCGCGATAATATTTGCCCCCGTCCGAGTCCAGGAGCTCGAAGCGCCCTCCGGCGCTGACCAGGATCGTTTGCGGCTTGCCAAAGAAATTCAGGGATTCCAGGTGAAGTTTGTCTGGCTCGGCGACGGCGACGAAGGTATTCAACGATCCATTATTCTTCGGGGAGGTTACGCGAAGCCTGGCTTCTCCCTTTATTGAAGCGATCTCGCGCTCGCCCTGATCTGTCAGCTTGAGGAGCTCCTCGGGATTGTGAATCTCCCCCATTGGACCGAAGTCAATGCGCTTCGTGCAGGACAGCAAAATTCCAAGGAACATTGCGGCCAGCCAGGCGTTCCAACACGCCGGACGCTTTGCTCGCCGGGCTCCAGGCGGTCGCGTTATTTGCATTGCACCGCTCTTGGGCCTTATGCCTCGCATGCCGCAGGCAGGCCGAGCAGTTAAAGCGCAATCTTCAAAACCGGGCCAGGTCCGGACTGGGTCATTATGGGTTTCGATGAGCTGATTCACTATCTGAGACTGGGCGGGATCACCATGGGGGTGATCCTTGCCGCGTCCGTTATCGCCGTCGTGGTCGCGATCGAGCGCGCCATCGCTCTTTGGGGGCTGAGCGAGCAGGCTCGAGCGCTCAGCGAAACGATTGCCAAGCACCTGTTGCGAGGCGACGTCGCCGCCGGGCGTTCCGCCGCCGAGCGTGCGGACGTCCCGACCGCCGACATCTACCTTGCCGCGTTCGATCGCCTCGACCGGACCCGAGGCTCGAGCGAGTCTCTGCAGGCAGCGGTCGAGCGCGAGCGAGCGCAGGTCGGTCTGCGGCTCCGAAAGCACCTCTGGATTCTGGGAACGATCGGAGCGACTACGCCTTTCGTCGGTCTGTTCGGGACGGTCGCTGGCATCATGCGTTCGTTCCGAGACTTGGGGATCGACGTTGGATCCGGCGGCACCGGCAACACCGCGGTGGTGATGACTGGAATCTCCGAGGCATTGATCACCACCGCCGGAGGCATTCTGGTCGCCGTGGAGGCGGTGATTCTCTACAACTATTTCCAATCCAGGCTCGCCAGGGTGTCGATCGAGCTTCGCCTTCTATCGGATGAGTTCCTCGAGCTTTTGCGAGAGCGACCGATCGGGGCGGCCTCCTCCAGCGGGCCACCTCCTGAAACGCAGAGCGCGCTACCGGCGACGGTGGAATCCCCGGCGGAGGGTTGACCGATGGCGATGGGGACGCTGCCCGGATCGGGATCCGGAGAAGAAGAAGGCGCTGAAAACGTCTTCTCGGAAATCAACATCACACCGCTGACGGACATCTTCCTCGTTCTGCTGATCATCTTCATGGTGACCAGCTCGGTGATCGTCAATCAGAGTCCGGGCGGCGGGGCGAAAGCGGGGCTCAAAGTCAATCTGCCCAAAGGCAGCTCGGCCGATGTTACGCCGACGGCGTCCGATCTTTCGGTGGCCGTTCTTGCAGACGGTCGACTGGTGGTGGCGGGAAGCGTGGTGACCGAGGACGAGCTGAAGAAGGCGCTCGACGAGACGAAGCAGAAGAACCCGGCGACCCTGGTGATCGTCCAAGCCGATGAGGGCGTGGCGCACGGAAAAGTCGTCCAGGTCATGGAGATGGCCAAAGCGGCTGGCCTCGCGCAGCTGGCCATCGGGGTCAGGGAAGCGCCGAAGTGACATCGGCGACTTCTTCGGTCAGCAAACAGCGATTTGGCCGCGATCAGGCAGCGAATGCGTCTTCGGAGATTTCCATCGGCGAGGAGTCTTCGGCGGCGATCAAGCGAGCACCGTGCTCCACGCCCGGAAGAACGTTGCGAGCAAACCAGAGCGCGGACCAACGCTTCCCCTCATAGAACTGGCGATCGGGGTGCGAGGCCGGCAAGGACTCCAGCGCCTTCTCGGAGATCAACGCGGCATCGAGCAACAACCAGCCGATCGCAAGCTCGGACATCAGCGTCAGGAAGCGGCCCGCGTTGAGCGGGATCAGCTGCAGCTTGTCCGACTGCGACCAGGCGAAAAACACCAGGGCGGTTTGCATGATGCTTTCCTGCGCAGCGGCGAGCGTCTCCACCGCCGACCCGTATCGAGGATCGGTCCGATGCTGCGAAGCAAACTCGCCGACGTCCCGCATGAAGTCCTGGAAGTGTGAGCCGCCCGCCTGGCCGAGCTTGCGCCCCACCAGGTCCATCGCCTGGATGTGGTTGGTACCTTCGTAGATGGAGAAGATCTTCGCGTCACGGCAGTATTGCTCAACTGGATGATCGCGCAGGTAGCCGGCGCCGCCGTAGACTTGGATCGCCTGCGCGCAGAGGCGAAAAGCAGTGTCCGAAGAGTAGGACTTGACGATCGGGGTGAGCAGCTCCACTTGGCCGCGGTGGTAGTTCGCCTTCTCATCGTCCACTCCGGCGAGCTGCCGGCTGCGATCGACGTGGGTGGTCAGCTTGACCAGAAGCGCCCGGATGCCTTCCGTGTTCGCCTTCATCTCGAGCAGCATTCGGCGCACGTCGGGGTGCTCGATGATCGGTACGCGCGGCTTGGTCGGATCCTTCCAGAACTTGAAGTTGGCACCTTGCTTTCTTTCCTTCGCATAGGCGAGCGCGTTGAGATAGGCCGTTGAAAGGACTCCCAAGCCCTGGACCGCGACGGCAATCCGCGCGCCGTTCATCATTCGGAACATCTGGCTCATTCCGGCGTTTTCCACGCCCCCGACAAGCTCGCCACGGCATTGGTCGTTCTCGCCGAAATTGAGGACGCAGGTGGCCGAACCGTTGATCCCCATCTTGTGCTCGATCGAGCCAACCTGGACGTCGTTCGCGGGTCCGGTGGAGCCGTCCGCGTTGATCCGCTTCTTGGGAACGATGAAAAGCGAGAGCCCCTTCGTCCCGGGCGGGGCGTTTTCCACTCGAGCAAGCACCAGATGGATGATGTTCTCGGTCAAATCGTGGTCGCCGCCGGAGATGAAGATTTTCGTGCCGCGAATCCGGTAGGTGCCGTCTGGATTCTTGAGCGCAATGCTTTGGGCGGCGCCTACATCCGAGCCCGCCTGCGGCTCGGTTAGGCACATCGTGCCGCCCCAAACTCCGGCGAACATCTTCTCCGCATAGCGCCGAACCTGCGCCGGTGTTCCGCATTCGGCGATCAACTCCGCCGCGCCGAAGGCGAGCCCGGGGTACATGTTGAAGGCGGGATTGGATCCGGAGAGCAGCTCCTCGATCAGCAGCTGAAGCCCGTGTGGCGCTCCTTGACCCCCGAGCTCGGGTCGAACGGAGATGATTTTAAATCCAGTCTCGTACAGCTTGCGCCAGGCGTCCTTGAAGCCCTTGGGCGTGTACACCTGACCGCCTTCGAGTCGGCAGCCCTCGCGATCCCCAGTGCTGTTCAGCGGGCCGAGCTCTTCCCGCACGAAACGATAGGTTTCTTCGAGCACTGCCTTTGCTTCGTCCGCGCCCCACGCCTCGAACGGCGGCCGACCAGCGATCTCGCCAAATCGAAACTGCTCCAGAAGGACGAACTGCAACTCGCGAAGATCCGCTAAATAGCGATTGATTCCACCGTTCATCGATGCTCCCGTCGCTGCCTTTGGCCCAGCCCATAGTTTCATTCTCGTTGACTTGGGAGTCAATCTAAAATGACGCCATGCGTCGGGAACGCGACAGGGCTTTGTTTTCGCTACTTTTTCTTCGCCTTTTTCTTGGGCCGGGCAGGCCGGATCGAGGCCTTCTTGGCGGCGGGTTTCTCGCGCGCCACCTTCTTGGCGACGACGGCGGTGGGTACTTCCTCGGCGGCAGCCGCTTCAGCTTTCGGCGGAGAGGGTGGTGGAGGCGCTTGGATGATCAGACTCTGCCGGGGAACGTTCACCACGATCGGTGGCTGACCGGCGCGCTGGCGAGTTTCGTCCTCGAGCGAATAGAAGAGCTGGATCTGCGACTGCCCTTTCATCACCAGCTCGCCCTTCTGGTTTTCCGCCCACAGCTCAAGCTCGGCAAAGTAGCGGCCGTCCTCTCCCGCTCGATCGGTGACGCGACCCTTGCAAACCACGGTGTCGCCCGGCCAGACCATCTTGATGAATCGCACGGCGTACTTTCGAAGCTGAGCACCTCTGGCCCAGTCGGAGACAAGCTGCCCGAGGAATCCCATCACCAGCATTCCCGGCGCGTACACCGAGGGCATGCCGATTCCGCGGGCGTAAATCTCATCGACATGAACGGGGTTGAAGTCTCCGGAGGCGCCAGCGTAGCGCGCCAGCTGAACGCGATCGACCGGAGCCTTCGCCAGCGCCGGCAGCTCGTCGCCCACGTGAACTGCTTCGAAATAGAGCCTGCGGGTAGGCATCAGATCCCCTCCCGCGTGGCGCGGACGACGAGCGTTCTGCGCGCTTTGAAGACCAGGTTTCCTTCTTCATCCCTGCCCTCGTCCTCGATGATCGCCACATCCATCTTCCCCGCAGGACCTTGGCGCTCGAGGACATCCGCTACCCGGGTAGACACGTAGATCCGATCTCCGGCGATGATCGGGCGCTCATAGTCGAAAGCCTGTTCTGCGTGGAGCAGGCTTTTGATTCCGACCCCGAGCAACTCGCGCAGATCGGCCGCGGAGTGAAAGGACGCTGGGAAAGTCGCCGGCGCGACGATTGTCGGATAGCCCAACGCGCGCGCGTATTCCTCGTCGTAGTAGATGGGATTGTAATCGCCCAGCGCCTCTGCAAATCGCCGGATCGCGCCTTTTTCCACCTCGTTGAGAGTGGGCGGAGATGAACGACCGATCGCGTTCTTATCCAGCATGGCGGATTCCTATCTTCCGGCAGGCAGCTCGAGAACGGTGAGAAGGCCTGCGTCGGCCGAGGTCATTCGCGGCGCGGCGTTGACCACAACGTTCGCGGTGGCGCGATCTCCGGCCACCCCGCCCTTGACCTCGAGCTCGATCGGCGGATCCGATTCGATTGCGATGTGGTCGCGCGGATTTTCTGCCCCGACGGCAATCGTCAGCTGGAGGCGAACTCGCTCCTGTTCTCCGTCGAGGCCTAGTGCCGTCTGGCAAATCCCGGCCACGCGACCCTTGCTCACCGGGAAGGCGGCGCCCGAGATGTCCTCTTCTGCGATCATCGGCACGATCTCCTCCTCGAAGTCGTCGCAGTCGATGCCGAGGCCGAGCGCGCAAAGCGCAGCGGACTCAGTCAGTCCGACGTGGCCGATCTCCTCCTTCTCCGCAAGCTCGGTGAATTCATCCTCGGAGAGCCCGGCGCCGATTTTCCGCTGCAGCGCTTCTCTTCGCGAGCGAGCGTCGACGACGCGCGTGGCGCTGATGCGGCGAATCTCTCCGCAAACTTGGCCGGCGGTCGCGACCAATCGATCGAGAACGAAACCGGGGTTGACGCCGGTGCCAAGAACAGAGACGTTGGCCTTTTTTGCTTCGCGCTCGAGCCGCTCGGCGAGATCAGAGTGCTTCAAATGCGGAAATGACAGCTCCTCGCAGGTGGAGACCACTGACAGGCCCGCGCGGATCGCCGCCAGCAATTGATCCATCACTTGCGGCAGCCGCGATCCGGTCGCGTGGAGAAGGACCGCTCCGCGGTGACGCCCAAGCGCCTCCTCGAGCTGCGACGAAACCTTGAAGGCAATGGAGGGAACGCCAATCAGCTCGCCAACCCTGCGGCCGACGAGGAGCGGGCTTCGATCGACCGCGCCGACAAGCGTCAGCTCCGGCGAAGCATGAGCGGCCCGCGCGATCTCCTGCCCGATGAAGCCTAGCCCCATGACGACTACTGGGACGGGCCCGCCCTGGGCATTAGCCATCCGATACTTCTCCGGAAAAATCAGGAAGTTACAAATCCGACGGTAGGAGGCGTGAACAATAAACAAGGGGTTTTGCAGTAGCAAGGTGGAAGTGGTGGACCCACCGCTAAGGTAAGCGCAACGCCTTGAAAAGACGAGCCGTTGGTCAACTTGGGCGCCTTATTTGACGCAACGCATCCAGCGAGTACCTATTCGCTTTCCAAACCGCCTGTGTCAGGCTTTCCACTTCCTGACGACTGTGAGGATGGATGAACCGCATCCTGGTCGTAGATGACGACGCGCTGATCCTTCAAGCTCTCTCGCGAATTCTTCAGGCCGAAGGATACGAGGTCATCTGTCACGCCGACCCCCTGCAGGCGATGCAGGAGCGGGATTTTACCGTCGTAATCACCGACTTCATGATGCCGCACATGAACGGCGTCGAGCTGCTGGCCGAGCTTCGCAAGCACAATCCGGCGGCGGTTCGAGTGCTGTTGACCGCGGCAGGGGACTTCAAGGTGGCCTCTGAAGCGATCAACCGGGGCGAGGTCTATCGAATACTCGGCAAGCCCTGGTCGATTGCCGACCTATCCTCGTGCGTCAAGCAAGCCGTCGAGCACTTCCGGCTGGTCGCGGAAAACGAGCGGCTGTCCGGCGAGCTTTCCGCCAAAAATCAGGCTCTGGTCTCGATCAACAAGGACTTGGAGCGACTGGTGGTCGAACGAACGAACGGGTTGCTGGAGGGACTGATCTCGGCCCTCGACTACCGGGACACCGAGACGCAGTGGCACTCGCGGCGCGTTTCGCTCTATTCGCGGCGAATCGCTGAAGCGCTGGGCCTGAGCGCAGAGCAGCTCGGCGTGATCGAGCAGGGAGCGCTTCTGCACGACATTGGCAAGATCGGCGTGCGCGATTCCATTCTTCACAAGCCCGGCCCGCTGACTCCGGAGGAATGGGTCGAGATGAGGCTCCACCCGGAGTTCGGCTATCGGATGCTCGCGAAGATGCCGTATTTGCACGAGGCCGCCATGGTGGTGCTTCAACACCAGGAGCGCTTTGACGGTCACGGATATCCGCATGGCGTAGCGGGCAGGGACATCGTGATCGGCGCTCGAATTTTTGCCGTGGCCGACGCCGTCGATGCGATTACGTCCGACCGACCGTATCGCAAGGGTCGACCACTGATTGCCGCGAAGGAGGAAATCAAGCGATGCCGAGGCTCCCAATTCGACCCGGACGTGGTGGACGCGTTCCTTCACATTCCCGATGATGAGTGGGCCAAGATTCCAGCGACCGTGGAACGGCTTGAAGCGGAAGAGATCAAGAATTGGGGATCGCAGCCGCTCGGAGGACCGCGGCGCGCGAAGAGTTACGTGCCCGAAAGCTCGATCCCAAAATCGGCGGCGGCAAAGAACTGAAGCTCGCAGGTCCGATCGCATCGCTGCTGCGTCCGCTCGGATCAATGGATAAGAGCGAGTTGATGGGAGAGTTGGCAATCCAGCTGGGCGTCGTTTCCGATACGCACGGCCTGTTCGATCCCAAGTTGAGCGATCTCTTCCGGGGAAGCGCCTTCATTCTTCACGCCGGCGATGTCTGTGGGCAGGAGGTTCTCGATCGTCTCGAATCGATCGCACCCGTGCTTGCCATTCTCGGAAATTGCGACACCCCGCCGCTGTCGCTCAAGCTTCCGCCGTGGCGTACGCAGGCAATTGCCGGCCACCGCATCCTGATTCTGCACGACCTGGGCAAGCCCGAACGCTTGAATGCGGCCGCCTCGGCATTGATCGCCCGGGAGCGACCCAACGTCGTGATCAGCGGCCACAGCCATCAGGGTCGTATCTCGAGCTACGGCGACGTGCTCTTCGTCAATCCCGGAAGCGCAGGACGAAAGCGCTTCAAGTTGCTGCGAAGCGCAGCAGTGCTGTGGCTGTCAAAAAACGAGGCGCGGGCCGCGCTCTTTTCGGTGGAGTCGGCGGTGCCGTCTCGAGTGGGTGAGGCAACCTGGCATCGATCCACCGCGCCGGCTAACGCGCCGAAAGCCCACCCTCACCCGCTCCATCGCGGTAGATTTGGAAGTGGATGACGACCCACTCTCCCATCGCGCAGCTCGACGCGGCGCTGCGCGGGATCGTGCTCGGCCAGGGTCGCGTGATCACCGATCTCATCACCGGCTTTCTCGCGCGCGGCCACGTTCTTCTGGAGGGCGTACCCGGCGTGGCCAAAACGCTGATCGCCCGCTGCATGGCATCCGCCCTGGGCCTTCAGTTTTCGCGCGTCCAATTCACGCCGGATCTGATGCCCAGCGACATTCTCGGCACGAACGTTTTTCATCCGGGCGAGAACGTCTTTCGGCTGATTAAAGGACCCATCTTCACCGAGCTTCTCGTCGCGGACGAGATCAACCGAACGCCCCCCAAAACCCAGGCCGCGCTGCTGGAAGCGATGGAAGAGCGCCAGGTAACGATCGATGGCGAGTCGCATCTGCTCCACGGGCGCTTCTTCGTAGTGGCCACGCAAAACCCGCTCGAGCTCGAGGGCACCTACCCGCTTCCCGAGGCACAGCTCGATCGGTTCATCATGCGCGTGCGCGTCGGCTACCCCGACCTGGTTTCCGAGCGAGCGCTGGTGGCGGCATTTCACCAGCGCGGAGGCAAGCCGCCGGTGGTGAGTCGCGCCCTTTCCGCCGAGGAGCTGGACTCGCTCTGCGACCGCGCGGCACAGATCCGCTGCGATCCGTCGATCGTCGAATACGTGGTCGAGCTGGTGCGCGATACTCGGCAGGACCCGCGCGTCCGCCTGGGAGGATCCCCGCGTTCCTCGCAGTATCTGCTTGCCGCCGCAAAGGCGCGCGCTGCTTTGAACGGGCTGGATTTTGTCACTCCCGACGACGTGAAGGAGGTCGCGCCGAGCGTTCTCAACCATCGTCTTCTTCTGAAGCCGGAAGCCGAAGTGGAGGGGACGACCACCGACGATGTCATTCGCCAGACGCTCGGGCGGGTCGCCGTGCCCCGGTGAGCCGTCCCGTTCCAACCGGCCGGGCAGTGGCAGTTCTGGCGGCCGCTCTTTTCCCGGCGGCGCTTGCGATTGCGAACTCGCGCTTCGCTCTCATTGCGGCGGGGGTTGATCTCGGTGTGGTGATTCTTTGCGCGGTGGACTTTCTCCTCGCCCCGCGCGTGAAGGATCTCCGCGCGGAGCGGAAATTGGCGCGCATTCTTTCGTCGGGAAGATCAAACCCGGTCGTGATCCGGCTCGAGCTGCTGCGCCGCGCGGCGGTTCGGGGGCAGCTTCGGGACAGCCCTCCGCCGGAGGTGACCAGCGCCGGGCATCGAATGAACTTCCAGCTGGACGCCGCAACGCCGGAGGCGGAGCTCACCTATCGAGTCTTTCCCCCGACTCGCGGCGACATTCGCTTCGGCGATCTGCATATGCGCCTGAACGGTCCGCTCGGTTTGTGCGCGCGGCAGCAGAGCATCGCCACCGCTGAGACGGTCAAGGTCTACCCGGACCTGACCTCGCTCGCGCGCGACGCCTTGGCGCTGGCCCGAGCCTCGGATGAACCGTCCACGCGAACCCAGCGCCGCCCGGCCGAAGGTCGCGAGTTCGAATCGCTGCGCGATTACCGAAGCGGCGACGATTTTCGCACCATCGATTGGAAGGCGACCGCGCGCCGAGCCAAGCCGATGGTCCGCGTCTACCAGCCGGACCGCAATCAGTGGGTGATGATCTTCCTCGATGCTGGCCGCCACATGGCCGGTCGCAGCGCGGGCCGCAGAAAGATCGACCACGCGGTGGACGCGGCGCTTCGGCTGGCCAAGGTATCGCTCGACAAAGGCGACCAGGTCGGCGTGCTCTCGTTTGCGACCGACATTCGCAGCTTTCTGGCGCCGCGGCGCGGGCGAGAGCACCTTCGGGCGGTCACCGAGTGCCTCTACCGCACCGAAGCTGCGTTCGAGGAGAGCGACTACGGGCGAGCGCTCGATTTTGCAATGCGTCGGATCCAGAAGCGCACGCTGGTGGTGTTCCTGACCGATCTCCTCGATCCAGACAGCTCGGCAGTGCTGGTCTCCCATGCAGTCTCGCTTCGACCTCGGCATCTGCCCCTCATCGTGTCAATGCTTGATGAAGACCTTCGAAGCGCAGCAACGGCCGAGCCGCGGACTGTCCAGGAGGCGTACGTTCGCGATGTGGCAAACCGAATCGAAGCCGAGTACCGCTTGACGGCGACGCGCCTTCGGAACGCGGGCGTCCTTTTGTTGAGAGTTCCGGCCCAGGCACTGAGTGCAGAGACGGTGAACGAATACCTGCGAGTCAAAGCGCGGGGCCTTTTGTAGCTGCGCTTGCGCGCAGCCGCTTCCGCCGACAGAATGGCGCCTGGTCGACTCTGGCGAGGACGCACTTTTTGGTTGAAGCCGCTCGAGGGGTTGCCTCACCGCCAATGCTCTCCAGCCGCGCCTTCGGCCTGCGGCGCTTAACGCGGTTCCACGAGCGCGTGCTTGCCGAAGAGCTGACCTTGGCCAATGCGGGTGGAGCGCATCGGCTGGCCCCGGCGCTTTGCGAGGCCCGCGTCGACCTCAATCCGCATCAAGTGGAGGCGGCGGCTTTCGCCCTGGACTCGCTGGCCCGAGGCGGCTGCGTGTTGGCGGATGAGGTCGGCCTGGGAAAAACAATCGAGGCGGGAATCGTCATCGCTCAGCTCTTGGCAGAAGGGCAGCGCCGCATTCTGGTGATCTCTCCGGCCAGCCTACGAGCGCAGTGGCAGCTTGAGCTGCAGGACAAATTCGGCCTCTTTTGCCCGATCGTCGACGGCCGCACCGCGCGATCGGCGCAGGACCCGTGGATGCAGGAGACGCCGCTCATCTGCTCGCTTCAGTTTGCAGCCAATCAATCGAGCGCACTGTCCAACATCCCCTGGAATTTGGTGGTGATCGACGAAGCCCACCGGCTGCGCAACTCGCACCGAGGCTCGCACAAAACCGGCCAGGCGCTCAGGCGAGCTCTGAACGGCCGGCCGAAGCTGCTGCTCACCGCAACGCCGCTGCAGAACAACCTCCTCGAGCTGTTTGGGTTGATGGGACTGCTCGACGAGCAGATTCTGGGACCAGAGGAGGCCTTCCGAGCGCGATACGTCCCCGATGGACGCGAGGCAGGCTTGAGCGAGGGCTCGACGGCTGAGCTTCGGGAGCGCCTCTCCGGAGCGATCCAGCGAACGCTTCGCCGTCAGGTTCGCGAGTACGTACGGTTCACGCATCGCCGCAGCATCGTCGAAGACTTTTCCCCGTCGCCGGATGAACAGGAGCTGTACCGCCGCGTATCGGAGTATCTGCGCCGTCCGAATGTCCTCGCGATTCCAGGCAACCGAACGACGCTGCTCACGCTCATTTATCGAAAGCTGCTGGCTTCCTCGACGTACGCGATCGCGCCGACCCTGGACAAGCTGGCCGACTCGCTGAAGCAGGCAGCCGGGCGCAGCACGCCCTGGTCATCGGCGCCGAGCTCGCTTGGAATCGAAGACCTGTCCGCCTACGCAGAAGAGTTGGAGGAGTGGAGCGACGAGCCCTACGACTTGAGCGCGCTGGGAAACCTGGCCCAGGAGATATCGGAGCTGGAGGAGTGCGCCGCGCTCGCGCGCAGGATCCGCGTCAACGCGAAAGGGGAAGCGCTCAAACGCGCGCTGGACCGCACCTTCACCGTCGCCCGCGCGCATCAATGGCCCGAAAAAGCAGTGGTGTTCACCGAGTCGCGGCGAACGCAGGAATACCTCGTCGATCTGCTTTGCGAGCACGGATACCGGGGCAAAATCTCCGTCCTCTGCGGCGACTGCGCGACGCCCGAGCAACGTCAGGCATTGATCGACGAGTTTCGAGAACGCACCCAGATTTTGGTTTCCACTGAGGCAGGCGCGGAAGGCCTCAACCTCCAGTTCTGCAACCTGGTCGTCAACTACGATCTTCCATGGAATCCGCAGCGGATCGAGCAGCGAATCGGCCGCTGCCATCGCTACGGGCAGCAGCGAGACGTGGTGGTGATCAATTTCCTCAATCGGCAGAACGCGGCGGACGCTCGGCTCTTTGAGCTGCTGGAGAAGAAGCTCGGCCTGTTCGAGGGGGTATTCGGCGCGTCGGATGAAATCCTCGGCGCGCTCGCCGCCGGGGTGGATTTCGAGAAGCGGGTGCTGGAGATTTACCAGTCATGCCGATCGCCGCAGGAGATCGATGCGGCATTCGACTCGCTTCGCGCCGAGCTGGAGAATCAGATCGATGAGCGAATGGTCCAGGCGCGATCGCTTTTGCTGGACCGCTTCGATGGCGAAGTTCGACGCCGATTGCGAATCTCCGAGGAGCGCACCAGGCAGGCGCTGGCTCAACACCGCGAGCACGCGCAGGCGCTGACTTCGTCGATCCTCGGTCGCGGGGAAACGACTCGCTCGCAAGTCTCGGCCGCCGCGATGGCCGTCCGCGAGCAGCCCTGGGAGGGCGTGAGCTTCCTTCGCCTCGCCGCCACTTCCCTGCCCGAGCATCTTTCGGAGCTCGCGGGGCGCGACGGCTGGTGGTTCGCATACCGGTTCGAGACCACCGGCCTCAAACCGGAGCAGCAGCTCGTCCACCTGGTGCTGGTCAGGGACGACGAGCAATTCCGCCCGCTGCCTCAAGAGCACGCGGCCTCTTTTCTCAAGCTTCTTGCCCGCGAGGAGCCTTCGCGCCGACCGGGAAGCGCCAGCGTCGCGAGCGACCATGAACAGACGCTGGCGGAAGTTCGCGAGGCAATTTTGCGCGATGCCGAGCAAAGGAGTGCGCTGGAGCTCGACGCGGCGAAGGAGCGCGCAGACCGATACACCGAGGATTGCCTGTTCGAGCCGCGGCAGTCGGCGGAGCGCGCCCGCGCCGGCTGGGAGGCTGCGCGGCGGGCCGTCAGCAATGCCAGCGATCCTGCGCAGCGGCTCAAGGCGCGCTCGCAGCTCGAGCGAACCGAGCGCGAATACCGGCGCCGGCTCAGCCTGCTAAGAGCGCAGGAAGAAACCCGCTACTCGGATAAGGACCGCGCGCTCGCGGCGCTTTGTGAGAGGGCGAAACCGACCGAGAACCGGGTGCTGATCGCTTCTGCCTATTTTTGGTTGTGCTGACAGTCTAGCCGCCTACGCGCCGAACCTTGAAATCGAGGCACCGCCGCACCGGATGCATCGCTAGCTTCTCGCGGATCTTTCGTTTCCTACCTTCAGTCGAATCGCGCCCGGCAAAATCGTCAGGCGACACGGCAGCCTTCCGGGTTGCTCTCCATCCACGTCCAGCAGCACCTCTTGCCCGCTCGCCGCGCTCAACCTTCGGCATTTGAAGCACCGCGTGCCCGGCAGGTTGACGTGCGATCCGTCGTAAAGCGCCTTGGCTTTGAAAATAAAATCGCCCAAGGCGTAGCCGGCCCAGACAGTCACATCGAAGAACCCATCGGATGGAGCAGCGTCCGGCGCGACGCACATGCCGCCTCCGAAATACCGGCCGTTGGCGACGGCAAGGGTGGTAATCCGCGTCTCTTCCGGGGGCTGATCGTCGACGGTGAGCTCGACGGTCTGGTCCTTGTATTTGAGGAGGGCCTTGGTGGTTCCAATCAAAAAGGACAGTCGGCCCCCCAACATCTTGCTGGTCTGATTCACCTCGCGATCGACGAGCCCGCTGACGCCGAATGAGCACACGTTCGCGAACAGCCGGGTGGCTTGCTCGCCCGAATGCGCCGTGTATTCGAGCATCCCCAGATCCATGGGCACCGCGTCCGTGCACTCCAGCCGTGCGAGAGAGGACTTGAGATCTACGCTCCAGCCGAAGGTCCTTCTGAAGTCGCCGCCCGTGCCCAGCGGTATCACGCCGAGCACCGCCTCGGGATTGATCGGCTTGCCTCCCTCGAAAAACCCGTTCACCACTTCATTCAGCGTTCCGTCTCCGCCGGCGGCGACGATGCAATCGTAACCATCTTTGATCGCGTGCGCGGCAATCTGCGTCGCGTGCATCGGCCGGGCGGTGAATTCCTCTCCGAAGCTTCCCAGCGCGCGCCGCAGCTTCGCGCGCGTCTCCGCCCAACGCTTGCCGGTCTCGCGATTGGCGCTGTGGGGATTGATCACGACGAAGGTCTTCATCTTCCCTCCGGGATCTGCTCAGCGCCTCACGCGACCGGCGCTTTGATGGACGGTGCCGCGGAGCGCTGCTGCTGCCGAATGACCTCATCCATTTTCCGGTGCAGATATCGCGCGATGCTTCGCAGCGGAACGCGCGTGGGACAAACCGCTTCGGAACGAGCCAAGTGCTCCTCGCGGAGCGCAATCAACGCTGCCCGGGCCCGCGGCAAGTCGGGCGTGGCGCGAGAGTACGCGATCGGAAGCAGGCTGGCGCCATCGTATGTCGTGCGGGAAATCACCGCCAACGCAAGGTCATAGGCATCGCACAGTCCGCAGTGGATGCAGCGCGCCGCCTCTTGGAGGATGCGGCGATCCTCCGCCGACATCGGCACCAGTCCCTCCGGAGCGTAGTTGTCGAGAAATCGCTGCTTGCCGCTGCGCACATCGGTGCTGAAGAGCCGTTTCAACGGATGCGCAATCAAGGCGCGGTAGGCCAGGTACAGGTCTCCCTTCAATCTGCGGATCGGCCCCATCCGCGGGATGCTCGCATCCGCCATCTCAGCGGGCAAGGAGAACCAGCGATGCGGCGGCCTCACCGGCGAGGTAGCCAGTGAAGATGGCCACCCCCAGGCCGGTTTTGTCCGCCGCGGGATCATATCCGCTGATCACCGAGCCTGCGG
Source organism: Myxococcaceae bacterium (assembly GCA_035262305.1). GTDB lineage: Bacteria > Myxococcota > Myxococcia > Myxococcales > Myxococcaceae > DATFTC01. The sequence goes on from DATFTC010000213.1 coordinate 19,162, forward strand.
CAAACAGCCGCGGATCAAATGGCCCACCGCTCGCACCCAGGGGTCGAAGCGATGAGTCGATTCGCACCCCCACGCGAAACGCTTGATGCTTTCCCTGGACGTTTTCCGCGAGCAGATCGCCGATGTACTGGTCCTCGGCGCGCGTGCTGCCGGCAAAGAGCGGAAGGTCGAGCAACGGCTCGAAGAACCGCTGGGTGCGGACGATCCCGCCGCCGATGAACTTGCCGGTCGCGAGCACGACCGCGCTGGGCTCGATCGATTCGCCGCTTCCAAGCGTGAACACTCCGGACCCCGGCTTGGAGCAGGTAACGTCCGATTCGATGACCGGGATCCCGGCCCGAGTGAGCGCTGAATTCAATCCTTCCTGAAGACGAATCCCCGGCACCGACGAAGCGTCGGAGAGGATCTCCCAGCAAGGCAGCCCGCCGAGCCTATTGGAGAGCTCCGCCGCCAGCGAGCTGCCATGGCGACCCATGATCGGAGGGAGGAGGAGCGCGCCCACTCCTTCGGGCAGCCGCGTCCGGAGATCTCGGGCGAACTCATCGATCGCTCCAGGTTGCTCGAGCAGCTCGGCCAACTCGTAACAGCCGCGAAGCGCATCCTCGATGTTTCGAAAGAAATGGCTCTCGACCACCGCAGCACTGAGCTTTCGCCCGAGCAGCGATGCCGATCGTTCCAGCCCGCGAGCGACGAGTTGGGCATCGAAGGACGGATTGACCGACAGCTGCACCACCGCGATCGATTGCGGCAAGGAGGCCAGGTCCGCACCGGCCTGAGCTGGCTGTGCCATCCCGGCGGGCTTCACCGTCCCCAGCGGCGTGGGCAAAAGGGCGTTGCGGACCAGTGGTGGGCACAGAAGGTCGGGCAGGTGAGCTGCCGCAAAACTCAACGCCTCCTTTAGGCGGTCCAGCTTGTCGACGAGGACGGCGTAGGGATGATTGGGGCGGGTTCGGGCGATCTCGCGCGCGGCCAGCTCGGGGGAAACGAGCTGGCTCTTCAGATCTCCGGGAGGCGCGGCGGGATCGGGAGCGACGTCGACTGCGCCGGAAGAGAGAGCGGTTGCGCCGAACGCGCGACGGGAGAGGATCACCTGCGCGCCTTTCGCCTTGGCTCGGAGCGCGGCGATCGATCCCGCCATTCCGCCGCCAATCACCAGGACATCAGTCACTCGGGTAGCTTCCGTCGAGATTGCCGACCGTGAGGTAGTTGCCGCGGTTCAACTCTTCCTCCGCCATCTGCTCGCCGTCGAGCACCGGGCGCTTTCCGCGAAAGCGCGCGCCGACGAAATCGAGCAGTTCCCGATGCGCTTCCGCGGCCGAGAGGTCGCGCTCTTTCGCAAAGAGCGCCGCTGCCGCCCCTGCGCACCGCGCGCCTTGGCACGGTCCCATTCCGACGCGACAGCGCCGGCGCAAGTCGGTCAACCTGCGAACATTCTCCTCTCGAAGGCAGTAAACGGCTTCCGCATACGAGGTCTGCTCGCACCGGCACAACGGAGCGCGCAGCGCCGGCTGCGCATCCGCCAGCTCGCAAATCTTTATCGCGTTCGCACCGTGGCGATAGGCCATCCGACCGATGGTCGGCTCCGGAATCCGGTACTGAGCCGCCAGATCCGAAGTATCTGGAAAACTCTGTCCGCCCGGCAATGCCTCCAAGTGAGTTCTGCACGGCGCGCTGCAATCCAACCGCGCGCAGACCAGATCGGTGAGCTCCTCGCTTTGGGCCCGATAGGAAGCGAGCTTGCCGCCGATGAGCGTGAGAAAGTTCTTCGCGCCCTCCTGTTCGTGATCATAGATGGCGTGGTCTCGCGAAAGCTCATCGCCGATCTTGCCGTATTCGTAGAGCGTGGTTCGGATTCCAGCCCAGGCCCGCAGCACACGAGCCTCGCGGATCCCAGGGACCGCGCTCTCGATGCCCTCCATCAGATAGGCTACCTCGTCCTGGGTGACCCGGAGGTCGTCGGGATCCCCGTAATAGTCGGTGTCGGTGGTGCCGATGATCGAGGTTTGCTCGTGCGGCATGACGAAGATCTGCCGCCCATCTACCGCGCTGGCGATGATGCCGTAGTTCGAAAGGCGCCGGTCGAGCGTGAGATGAACGCCCTTGCCCGGCCGCATGCGAACACTGGCGCCGGCAAGCGCAGCGATTTTGGGCGCCCAGGCGCCGGCGACATTGATGATCAGCTTGCCGCGATATTCCGAATGCTGGCCGGTGCGCTGGTCTCGAGCTTGAACGCCCTCCACCTCGCCCCTGGGCCCGCGCAAGAGTCCGAGCACCTGCGTATAGGTGAGCACGGTCGCCCCATGCTGCTGCGCTGAGATCGCGTTCAACACGCAGAGGCGCCAGGGGTCGATGCCCCATTCGTCCATCGTCATCGCGCCGATCAGGTTGCGCCGAAGGCCGGGCTCAAGCTCGTAAACCTCTTCAGGCTCGAGATGAACCGAGGGAAGCCCGCGCTTGAGCGGTTGGTACAAATCGTAGGCGCCGAAATACACCTCCGTGCCATAGGCGAGGAATCGCTCGCGGAAGCTCGGATGTTCCACGTCCGCGGCAGTGAGCGGAGCGATGAACGGGATCCGAAACAGCAGGTGCGGAACGATCCTTTGGATGTAACCGGAATCGATCGAGGAGAGCTCGGTGACTTTACGATCGTAGCGAAGGTAGCGGATGCCGCCGTGAATCATTCCCGAGTTCGCGCCGGACGCGCCGGAGGCGATGTCCTTCTTTTCGAGCATCAGCGTCTTTAGGCCGCGCATCGCCGCGTCGCGGGCGATCCCGGTGCCGTTGACGCCGCCGCCAATGATGATCAAGTCGAACCGCGCTGTGCTCATCTTCCGCCGCGGCCTCCGTCCACACCGCCCGCCGCCCTGGGAGCCATCAGTGAGCTTTGACCGGCTCCGTCCAGGTGCTTTTCAAATGCAGCTCCTTGAGCTGCCGATCTTCCACCTCGGTGGGTGCGCCGGTCATGAGATCGGTCCCCCTTTGCGTCTTGGGGAAAGGAATCACGTCCCTTAGCGACTCGCTGCCGGTGAGCAGCATCGAGAGGCGGTCCATCCCGATCGCGATTCCTCCGTGAGGGGGAGCACCGTACTTGAAGGCCTCCAGCAGAAAGCCGAATTTCGATCGCGCTTCCTCTTCGCCGATTCCCATCGCCCGAAAGACTTCGGCCTGCACCTTCGGATCGTGAATGCGGATCGAACCCCCGCCGATCTCGAATCCGTTGAGCACCACGTCGTAGCGATGGCACTTGACGGTGCCAGGATCGGCTCGGAGCTTGGCGACGTCCTCATCGTGCGGCCGGGTAAATGCGTGGTGCGCCGCCACCCAATGCTTGAGCTCCTCGTCGTATTCGAAGAGCGGCGGGTCGACGACCCAGAGGAAATTCCACGCGCCGCCCGACCCATGCTCGGGGATATAGCCGAGCTTCTTGCCCAAATGGACGCGAAGGTTTGCCATCACCGTGTGGACCAGCGACTCGCGGCCAAATTGGAAGAGGATCAGGTCGCCTGATTTCGCAGTGCAGGCCTCATTGATTACCGCTCTGAGCTGCGGCGAGATCGTCTTCGCCATTGGCGACTGAGTCCACTCTCCGCTCTCGCCCACCTTGGCCCTCGCCAGCCCCCGGGCGCCCATGCCCTTGACGAATTCTTCGAGCTTGTCGGACTCGGCTCGGGACAACGCCTTCGCGGCGGGCACAACCATCGCCTTGACGATTCCCCCGCGCTCGACCGCCTCGGTCATCATCGGGACGCCGCCAGAGGCTCCAAGGCGCTTGATGATGTCGGTGAGCACGACATGCTCCAGCCCAAAGCGAAGGTCCGGCTTGTCGTTGCCGAACTTTGCCATCGATTCATCGTACGGTAGCCGCAGGAACGGAATGGCGACGTTGATTCCAAGGACTTCTCCCCAGAGTTTCTGAATCAAGCCTTCGACGATGGCGAACACGTCGTCCTGCGAAACGAAGCTCATTTCGAGGTCGATTTGCGTGAACTCCGGCTGCCGATCCAACCGGAGGTCTTCGTCCCGGAAGCACTTCACGATTTGGAAGTAGCGATCGAATCCGGCGACCATGAACAGTTGCTTGTAGAGCTGCGGGCTTTCGGCGAGGGCGTAGAACTTGCCGGGGCTGAGTCTGGAGGGCACCAGGAAATTTCGGGCGCCGCCCGGCGTGTATTTGCCCATCATCGGCGTTTCCAGCTCGAGGAATCCGCGGCTCACCAAATAAGAGCGGGTAATTGCGTTCATCTTCGAGCGCGTGATGAGCGATCTCTGCAGCGGTGCGCGCCGAAGGTCGAGGTAGCGATGAAGCAGTCGCTTTTCCTCGGCGGTGTCGAGCTGATCCTCGATCATGAACGGGGGAGGCTCAGAGCGGTTGAAGATGGTCAACTCGGTGGCCTTCACCTCGATCTCGCCGGTGCGCAGCTTGGGATTGACGTTTGCGCCGCGCGAAACGACAGTTCCTCGAATCCCGATCACGTACTCGAGCCTCAGCGTCCCTGCGAGATCGTGCGGCTCCGCAGCGATGTCTGGTTCAAAGACGATCTGCGTCAGGCCCTCTCGGTCCCGCAAGTCGATGAATACGGCTCCGCCGTGGTCTCGGCGATTCTGGACCCATCCGAAGAGAACCACGGTCTTTCCGATGTCTGCGCGGGTCAGCTCGCCGCAAGAATGGGTGCGCTTGACCTCGTCGATGAAGTTGACCGCCATGAGGGTTTACCTAGTCGATCGATTGGAAGCCCTGCCCGGCTCGCGGCCTTCGTCTCCAGAGTCGAAGCAAGGCGCGACGGGCGTGAAGAACATAATGAGTCGCGTCGCAGCGCGTCAAGAAAGCGTAATCGGCTCGAATCAAAATTTGCCGGACGCTATGTCTGATTTCTACAAGGGAGCGGGGCGCAGGTCCTTGAGCTTCAAAGACAGCCTTTCGCGTCCGTTCCATTCGTCGATCGAAACCTGGTAGGCGAGATCCAACGGCCCTGCGACAAGCGCCAGACGATCTCCCATTCCAAAGCCGATCGCGTCGAGGTGCGGCGCGGAGTCGAAAAGGAGCTTGAGGTGGTCGGCCCGCCCCTCGCGACGGCTGGGCACCAAGCGCGACGTGGCGGTGAGCCCTCGCGATGCAAAAACCGGCTCGGGATTGCCCGACCCAAAAGGCCCCAGGACCTCGATGCCCTTTGCCGCTTCCGCGCTGAGCTCTGACAGCGACACCAGCACATCGACGCGGCAGCGTGGCACCACGTCGTCGTCGGTGAGCTTCTGAGAAGCCACCGCCGCGAATGCTTCACTGAACGCGGAAAGGCGATTCGCCTCGATCGAAAGCCCCGCTGCCTGCTTGTGGCCGCCGTACTTGAGCAGATGACCGGCGCAGTCCTGCAGGGCGCTGACCAGGTGAAAGCCATCGATGCTGCGCGCCGAGCCTCGACCGATTCCGTCCTTCACCGCGACCAAGACGGTAGGCCGGTGAAAACGCTCGACGACGCGAGAGGCGACGATGCCGATCACTCCCGGGTGCCAGGCTTCCGAATGCAACACCAGGCCCTTGGACTGCCAATCTTTTGCCTGAGCCAGCGCCTCAGCGAGGATCTGCTGTTCGATCCCTTGTCGTTCGACATTGGCGGCGTCGAGCGCTTGAGCAAGCGGGCGCGCTGCCTCGATGCTCTCCGAACACAGCAGCTGCAGCCCGAGCGAAGCGTCATGCAGTCGACCGGCGGCATTGATGCGCGGCCCAAGGCGAAAACCCACCTGGCCACTGCTCACCGGACCGAAAGTGGGCACGCCAGCCACTTCCTTCAGCGCGCGAACTCCAGGGCGGCGCGCAGCGGCGATTTCCTCCAGGCCGTGCTTGACCAGAACTCGATTTGCACCCGTGAGCGGTACCACATCGGCAATGGTGGCAAGCGCGACGAGGTCCAGCATCGAGCGCAGGTTCGGCTCCTTGCGGTCCTTGAAAAAGCATTGCTCGCGAAGCTCCTTTCGAAGGCCGATGCAAAGATTGAAGGCGACTCCCGCAGCGCAAAGATGATGGGTCGGGTAATCGCAGCCGCTCTGGTGTGGATTGAGCACGGCCATTGCCGGCGGCAGCTCAGACGGAACCGCATGATGATCGACGACGATGACGTCAAGCCCCAGCGCGTTCGCCTTCGAGACTTCGGCAATCGAGTTGATGCCGCAGTCGAGAGTGACGAGAACGCGCGTGCCTTGTTGGGCAAGCAATTGGATCGCCTGAGGGTTGAGCCCGTACCCTTCGCCGATGCGGTGAGGGATGTACGTCGTAACATCTCCGCCCAGCTGGCGAAGAAAGAGCGCGAGAAGCGCGGTCGAGCAAACGCCGTCGACATCGTAATCGCCGTAGAGCGTAATCCGCTGCCGCTCTTTGAGTGCTTCACAAATCCGCTTGACCGCCTTTTGAAGCCCCTTCATCAAGAAAGGATCGGGGAGATCCGTGAGGCGATCGGCGAGAAAAGCGCTGGCCGCTTCCGGCGTCGCATAACCCCGATGGATGAGGATACGGGCAGCCAACGGATGGAGGGAAAGGGCCGAAGCGAGAGGAGCTACATCCAGCTGCGAAGTCCCGGGCAACACCCAGCGCAAGTTTGCGAACCCCTCTCGAGAGTGCTGGCGTCCTTCCACTCTCGAACACAGCTAGCTTACGTCCCTCACTGACATCGCTCGCGACCGGAGAAATTGCGGGCTTCCAGCCGCGTGGTATTCCCAGAAGCTGGCTGCAATGCGCAACCGATTTGTGCTCGGCGCGATCGCGGGACTTTGCGCTCTCCACGCGGGATTGGCCCAGGCCGAAGGCAGGCTGATTCTCAAGGGCGGGCTCGGACTGTTCACGTCTGACCTTGGCAACGTGACCTCGGCAGGACCCGCATGGGGCGTCATCCTCAACTACCAGCCCGTCGAGATTCTCGGAATCGAGTTTGGATATGAAGGCTCGAGAAACTCGCTGTCGGATCCGCGCGCTCCGCAGAGCACCGGGCTTTTTCGCAACAGCGGGATCGCTCTGGCGAAGGTGTACTTGCCACTGCTTTCAGCCCTCCATCCTTTTGCGGGCGCTGGCCTCGGGCTGGGCTACGTCATCGTCCAGGGGCAGAGTAGCGCCGCCTACGACAACGGCTTCATCGCGGAGCTGCCTGTTGCTGCTGGAATCGAATTCGAAGCTTCCGGGGTCAGGATCGGAGCGCGGGCGACATACCATTACTTTTTGACCCAGGAGTTTTCGAAGGACCTGCGTCCAGTCAACGGTGCTCCCCCGTTATCCGGAGGCCTGTTCGACATCTCCGCGACGATTACCTTCCGCTTCTGAGCGTCGCGCCCGCCTTCGGTGGGGCAGAGTCGTCCCTCGACTTCAGGCTCGCGCGCGCTCGCCTAACGCTCCGGGGTGAATGGGTTGTTAGGCTACTTTGGCTTTGATTCCACCGCGGGCCGACCGCTCTTTGGCGGCGGCGCGCTCATCGAGCCAGATGGTCAGCGGGCTGGCGATGTACACCGAAGAATAGGTACCGACGATGATGCCAACCAGCATCGCCATCGCAAAATCCCAGATCTCGCCGACTCCGAAAAGTAAAAGACCGACCAGCGACAGCGCGGTGACGCCCGAGGTCAAGATGGTTCGCGAAAGCGTGTCATTCACGGCGATGTTGATGATCTCCGGCAGCGGCTTGCCTTTGTAGCGGACCATCTCCTCGCGGATTCGGTCGTACACCACGATGGTGTCGTTGATGGAATAACCGATCACCGTGAGTAGCACTGCGATCGAGGTGAGATTGAACTCGCGCCGGGTCACCAAGAAGTAGCCGCTCACCATGATCACGTCGTGGACCATCGCGACCAGGGCTCCGGGGCCAAATTTGAAATCGAATCTGAAGGCTACGTAGATGAGGATCGCTACCATCGCGTAGATCAGCGACATCACCCCTTTGTTGCGCAGCTGCTTTCCGACCTGCGGCCCCACGTACTCGACTCGCTGCTGGATGAAGTCATCCTCTTTTTGGTTTCCTCGCATTGCCGCGGCGACCCTGTCGGCCATGCCGGAGGACACCACTTGATAATCGAAGCCTCCGCCTTGCGACTCGCCCAAGGTGCGCACTTCCTTGATCCCGGTTCCGCTGCTTTCAACCGCGGCCTTGATCTTCTCTGTGTCGAGCTTCGTCTCGGACCGGAAATTGATCAGACCGTTATCCAGGTCGGCATAGAACAGCTTGGTCGGCGCCAAAGCCTTGATCGCTGCCTCGGCTTGAGCCGCGGTCTCTTTGGTCAGCTGGGTAACACCTCCGAGCCGCAACAGGTATGAGTTTTCGGACGCAGAACCGATCCCTTGAACGGAAACGTCGTGGAGGCCCGCGGACTGGGCGCGCCGCCGGATCTCCTCCGCGGTGATCGGGTGCGTGAACTTGAGCTCGACCACTGTTCCGCCCGCGAAGTCCACGCCGAAGTTGAAACCGAAGATCGCGATTCCGACGACGATTGCGAGGTTCAGGATTGAAGAGATGAAAAGCGCCGGCCTCCGCTTTCCGATGAAGTCAATGTTCGTCTTGTGCTTGATGATCTGCATGTGCTGAATCGACTCGAGCTAGACCGAGACCGCCTGCGCGTTTCGGCCATGAATGAAATAGGTGGTGATGACCCGGGTCACCACGATCGAGGTGAACAGAGAGGCCACCAGTCCGATCACCAGCGCGGTGGCGAAGCCTCGGATGGGCCCGGTTCCGGTGGAGAACAGAATGAATCCCGCGATCAGCGTGGTGACGTGCGCGTCGAAGATCGTCCAAAAGGCGCGGTCGTAGCCCTGATCTACGGCGGTGCGCGGCGGCTTGCCGTGGGAAAGCTCCTCTCGGATTCGCTCGTTGATCAGCACGTTCGCATCGACGGCGATTCCGAGCGTCAGCACGAAGCCGGCGATTCCCGGAAGCGTCAGCGTGGCATTGAAAATCGCCAGGAAAGCGAGAATCAACATTCCATTGAGGACCAGCGCCACGTCTGCGATCAAACCGGCAAATTTGTAGTACATCGCCATGAAGAAGACGACCAAGGCGAGTCCGACGATGGCGGCAAGGCTGCCCTTGCGAATCAGCTCCGGCCCCAGCGTCGCGCCCACTTGCCGGATCTCGCCGGTGGTTACCGGGGCCGGGAGTGCTCCAGCCTTGAGCACCAGGGCAAGCAGCCTCGCGTCTTCGAGCTGCTCATCTCGCGTTTTGCTGAAGCCGCGACCCATCGTGATCCGCGCGCGGCCGTTGGGAATCTTCTCGTTGATTCGCGGCGCCGACTGAACGTTGTCGTCCAAAACGATCGCCATCCGCCGGCCGACGTTCTTCTCGGTGAGCGCTCCGAAATCCCGGCCGCCTTGGGCGTCGAAGGTCAAATTCACCTCCGGTTCGCCGAATTGGTCGAAAGATGCGTCGGCGCCGTTGAGGCTTTCGCCGGTGAGCGGCACATTTTTCTCTACCAGGTAGGTGCGATAGGAATCACAGGTGTCCTTCTTCACCTTCGATTGCACGCATTCGAGGAGCACCTGCCTATCGGCAGGAAGGTCCTTGCCTTTGAGATACGCGAGCAGCGCGTCCCGATCTTTCGCCTCGAGCTGTGGAAATCCTTCCGCGGTGGTCGAATGGATGCCGCCGTCCGGAGGCGGCGGATTCTTCTGCAAAACGGTGCCGAAGAAGTTCGAGCTGTCATCGACCATCCTGAATTCCAGCTGCGCGGTGGTGCCGATCAACTCTTTGGCCCTCTCCGGGTCCTGGTATCCGGGCAGGGAGATTTGGATCGAGTCGCTCCCTTGCTTTCGGATGTCCGCCTCGGCGACGCCCCACTTGTCGATGCGCTGCCGGATCACCAGCAGCGCTTGATCGACCGATTCTTCCTTGAATCGATTCACCTGATTCTCTTTGAGAGCGAGCACCAGCTTGTTGCCCTCGCGGCGGACCTTGTTGAAATCTTCGAATCTGGAGACCACGTCCTTTTCGATCGCGTCCATCGATGCTGGATCTTTCGCGATGAGCGTGACCTCGAGCCTCTCGGGATTGGCGTCAGCGGTGACCTCGCCGAGCTTGGCATCCCGGACGTAGTTGGCGATTTGAATCGCTCGCCGCTCGGTCCGTTTCTGCAGCGCGGTCTTGGTATCTACCCGCATCACCATGTGGATGCCGCCCTGGAGATCGAGCCCCAAATTGAGGCGGTACTTGGCGGGCGGCGCCCAACGGGGCAGCTTCTCTGCCAGAAGTTTGAGGTTGTTTCGCTCCTCCCGCGGCAGCTTGAAAAACGAATAGTAACTGGGGATGAGGAACCAGATCGAGCCGATGGTCACGATGAGGATGATGATGAACTTGGACCACCACGAGCGATCCATTACTTCTCCTCCTTACCGGTGGCAGCGGGCGCGGCCTCTTCGGCCACGCTGCTCTTGCCCTGAATTGAGTTCTTCAGGACGCGGATGCGGATCCCATTTGCCACTTCGAGAGTCACGATCTTGTCGGTCACCGCGTGAATCTTGCCGAGCACGCCTCCTTGCGTGACCACGTCGTCGCCCTTCTTCAGGGCAGCGAGCAGCGCTCGGTGCTCCTTGAGTTGCTTCTGCTGCGGCCGGATCATCACGAAGTACATGATCGCAAAAAGCGCGACCAGGAACAGAAGCGTCGTCCCGCCGCCGCCGGCGCCGCCTAACTGAGCGAGGACCAAAAAGGTTTGAGACACGGATTTCTCCAGGGTTCGACTGCCGAATTCAACTGCCAAATGTCTGGAATAGCGCCATCTTGGATATGACGCCCAACTTTTGAAGACTTCCCAACGAGGGCGGTGGTATTAGCAGTCTGCCACTAAGCGAGCAAGCGCGGTCAGAGGAATCCCGTCGGTCGGTTAGCTTACCGCACTTACCCAAGCTCCGCGTCGGAAAAGTCGAAGGAGCTGGCAAATTCGGCGTAACGATCCTGCTCGATTGCCCGCCGAGCTTGCGCCATCAGCCCAAGGAAGTAGCTCAGATTGTGAAGGCTGTTGAGCCGCATCGCCAGAATCTCCCTCGAGACGAATAAGTGCCTCAGGTATGCGCGGGAGAAATTGCGGCAGGTGTAGCAGTCGCATCGAGGGTCAACGGGTCGATCGTCGCGCGCGTGCGCTGAGTTTTTGATCGCCAGCTTCCCCTCCGAAGTGAAGAGCAGACCATTGCGGGCGCACCGCGTGGGTAAGACGCAGTCGAAGATGTCGACTCCCGCCGCGACGCAGGTAGCCAGGTCGCGCGGGGTGCCAACGCCCATCAAATAGCGCGGCCGCTCCTTCGGCATCAGTGCCGCAGAATAGGCCACGCCCTCGTACATCATTTGCGGACTTTCCCCGACCGAGTAGCCGCCGAGCGCGTAACCCGGCAGCTCGATGGCGCAGACTTCCTCGATGTGGCGCTTTCGCAGGTCCAGGTAGGAACCGCCCTGAATGATTCCGAACAGCGAGCTGCGGCGGCTCCACACCTTTGCGCATCGGCGCAACCAGCGCGTGGTCCGACCGAGCGCTGCTTCGACATCGCTTCGCTCGCAGAGGGCGGGCGGGCACTCATCGAGCGCCATGATGATGTCCGCCCCGAGTTCCTCTTGAATCTCGATCGACCGCTCGGGGGTAAGCAGGTGCCGGGAGCCATCGAGATGCGATTGAAACTCGGCGCCGTTTTCCGAGATGACTCGCTTGCCGGCCAGGCTGTAGACCTGGAACCCTCCGCTGTCGGTGAGAATCGGTCGATGCCAGGCGGTGAATCGATGCAGCCCGCCCAGCCCTCGAATGACTTCCGAGCCCGGGCGCAGCATCAAGTGGTAGGTGTTGCCCAGGATGATCTGCGCGCCGATTCGCTCGAGGTCATCGGGTGCGACTGCCTTGACGCTTCCCGCTGTCCCTACGGGCATGAATGCCGGCGTCTCGACGACGCCTCTTGGCGTATGCAACCGTCCGCGGCGGGCACCGGTGCGGGAATCCTGGTGAAGCAGCTCGAAGCGCACGAGCGCCGGCTCTTTCTCTGCGGGCATGCGACCTTCTAGTCCGAGATCAACATCGCGTCTCCGTAGGAGAAGAAGCGATAGCCGTGCTGCACAGCCTCGCCGTACGCCGCCAATACCCGCTCGCGGCCGGCAAAGGCGCTGACCAGTATCAATAAAGTCGACCTGGGTAGGTGAAAGTTCGTTAGCAGCGCGTCGACCTGTCGAAATTGAAAACCGGGCCAAATGAACAGCGAAGTCTCCCCGGTACCCGCGCGGAGCGCACCGCCAGGCCCGGTCGCTGCCTCGAGCGAACGCACGACAGTGGTCCCGACCGCCACCACGCGCCGGCCTTGGGCCCTCGCTTGGTTGACGGCGACTGCGGTCGGCTCAGGAATGAAATAAGTCTCCGGGAGCATGCGGTGGCGCTCGATTTCATCCTCTCGGATGGGCAAAAATGTCCCCGGGCCGACGTCGAGGGTCAGCGCCGCAATCTGGATTCCTCGAGCGGATAGCTCGGCGAGCAGCCGGCGAGTGAAGTGCAGCCCAGCGGTAGGCGCGGCGATCGAGCCCGAGGTCCGCGCGTAAACCGTCTGGTAGCGGTCGCGATCCCGCTCGTCCGGTTCGCGCGCGATGTAAGGCGGCAGCGGCACGCGTCCGGCTGACTCCAGGAGCGCGGAGAAATCACTCATTGAAGCAGCGCGGAAATGGACGCGATATTCGCCCGCCCCCAGCGCCTCGATGATTTGCGCCGAGTTGCCGCGCTCGAGGTCGATGGTCATCCCCGGCTGCAATCCCTTGCTTGATTGACCCAGGCAGATCCAATCGAACGCGTCCGGAGGCCGCTCGAGCGCCCTCGCGATGGAGCTCGACCCCACCGGCTTCACCAACAGGAGCTCGACGCGTCCACCGCTCTTGGCCTTCTTGCCCACGAGTCGCGCCGCCACCACGCGCGCGTCGTTGACGACCAACAAGTCGGTCGAGCGCAGAAGCTCGGGAAGATCGCGAAAGCGCTGATGGCGAACGCCATTGGCGGTGCGAAAGATACGGAGCAACTTGGAAGCGTCCCGTTCGGGCAACGGCTCCTGAGCAATTTGCGATTGCGGCAATGCAAAATCGAATTCCTCGATCCTCATCGGCACTCGTCCGTCGGCGGCTGCTCCGGCCGCAGCGACACATTCCGCGGCCAACCTAGTAGAGCTGCTGTATCTCGACGCCGGGGTAGTAGTGCAACAGAATGTCCCTGTAGCTTCGCCCCTGGTCCGCCAAGACCTTGGCGCCCCGCTGGCACAATCCTGCGCCGTGGCCGTAACCCCGCCCGACGATCTTGATCGCGCCGTCCCCCGCGCGCTCCAGCTCGAACCAAAGGCTCTTCACCCGGTCGTACCCGAGCTTTTGCCGGAACTCGACCGCATCCAGCGACCGGCCCGCACCCAGCAAAAGCGCTTTTACGCGGCCGGTGTTCGACCGCCCCGAAATCGACATTGCGCCCCCATCGCGGATCCCGAACAGCTGATGAAGCTCGGCCGCTGAAATCGAAACCTCCCATCGATTCGACGCCAGCTTCCCGCACGGGCATTCCACCGACCGAAGGTATGGCAGGTCGCGGCTGAGCGCGGGCTGCCCCGCTTCCGTCTTACCGCCGCAGGAAGCGTGGAAGTACGCCTCAATTGGCTCGAGATTGAAGGTCAGAATTTCCCCGCGCGTTGCCTCGATTGCCTGTCGCACGCGCTGATCGGGCCGGCTCAGGCCCCGGTATACTTGGTGCAGCACGCTTGCGCCCAGGTGAACGGATGGGTCGGCGGCGTCGAGCTTCTTCCTCAGCGCGTAGGTTCGGGCAGCGATGGCCTGTGCTTTGAGCGCCTCATCCGGAAAACCCGGCGGCATTTCGGCACCCACCACCCCTAAGAGGTATTCTTCCAACGGCAATACATTGATGAGTTGAAGCCGGCTGGAATGCAGTCGGACGACGACGTCGCCGTGAACCGTGAACCCGTGCGTTCGAATGCTGCCTTCGGAATCGCTGTCGGTGAGCCGAAACCGGACCGCCTCGTGCTCCCAAGGGGCCCCATTTACCTCCAGCTGGCCATCGACGGGCCGCACCTTGGCGCGACTCGAGTTCAACGGGGCGAACTGCGCCTCTTCGTCATCGCGCCCAAACAACAGCGATCGGCCGGACACTTCCACCGTGGACCCGGTTTCCTCCATCGCGATTCGCAGCGTCTCCACACCTGCTGCGCGCAGCGGAATCAAACAGACGCAAAGCAGTGGCCCAATCCGCCGCACGCTTGGGAGTGTAGGTAGCGCGAGCCGGCGCTCAAGAAATCGACCGCGATGCGACTGAGCGAACAGACCGAGGATCCTCGGACGATCGAGGCGCGCCGCTTCCGCGCCGCCCTCGGCGGGCTGAGCGTGCGCAGTGCTCAAGCGCTTCAGCTGAAGCTCGTCGCAGGTATGAGCGTCGCGGATTGCGCGGCGTTTTTTGGAATACCGCAAGCCGCTTTCGACGTGATGCTGCTGCGGGCGGCGCGCGAGGCTCGGGCGCGGCTCGAGCCTGGCGTGCAGTCCATTGCGCCGACGTCGTACGCGGAAGAGGTCGAGCAGGCAGCGCAGCTGGCGGGATCCGTTGACACTGGAGCGACCCTTGCGGGCGAGCTCGGTGCCCTGCTTCGCCTGCTTCAGCAAATCCAATCCGCGGCGAACGAGATTCGAGCGCAAAATGCAGCAGAGCTGTTGGAAGAGAAGACGTCGCTGCGAAGTCGGCGGAAGAATCTCTTTTGGCGCGCGTTGCTCTTAATCATCATCGCCGCGTCGCTCGCTCTCTATCTTTGGCCGCGTCCGCCTTTGCGGATTATCTCGCGCGTGCCACCGGAGGATCTCCGTTGAGCTGCCGCCCCCCATCCGGGGACGGAACTCCCCGAGCGCACCACGTTTCGTCGTAGGGGCAAGTGCAATCGGTCTCCTCCGGCTCGGGATACGAATACGTCTCACCGCGGTAGCTGCGGAAAAGCGTCTGGTCGCTGCGTCGTTCGATCACGTAGTTGGGCTGTAGGGTCACCTTTCCCCCTCCGCCGGGCAGATCGATCGCTAGGTGCGGTACCGCCAATCCGGTGGTGTGTCCGCGCAGCGATTCGAGGATCTCGATCCCATTTGAGATCGGCGTTCGGAAGTGCTCCAAACCCTCGGCCAAATCCATCTGATGAAGATAGTACGGGCGCACGCGCATCTTGAGACAGGCGTGCGACAGCTCTCGGATGATCCGGGCGCTTGAGTTGACGCGCCTCATCAGTACCGCCTGATTCTCAACCGGCACGCCATGGTCCACGAGGAGCTCGCAGGCAGTGCGGGCCTCATGGGTAATCTCTTTGGGGTGGTTGAAATGGGTGATCACGTAGAGCGGAGCGAACCGGCGAAGGAGCTTCGCGAGCTCTTCAGTGACTCGCATCGGCAGGCAGACGGGGATTCGGGTGCCGATCCGGATCATCTCCACGTGTTGGATCTCGGCGATCGGCACGAGCAGCTCTTCAATCCGGGCGTCCGAGAGCAGCAACGGGTCGCCGCCCGAGATGAGGACGTCGCGAACTTCCGAGTGCGATCGGATGTAATCGATCGCCTGTCGAAGCTCCTCGCGTCCCAGCTCGACTTGGCCCCCTCTGGTGATCCGCCGGCGCGTGCAGTGGCGGCAGTAGACTGGACAGCTGTCGAGCGCCAGCAGCAGGACTCGGTCGGGATACTTGTGCACGATCGCAGCTACAGGGCGATGGTCGTCTTCTCCGAGAGGATCGACCCGTTCTCCGCGGCGGGCGTGCGCCTCACTCCGAACGGGGATCGCCTGCATTCGAACGGGGCAGAATGGGTGGTCGCGGTCGACGAGCGACAGATAATAAGGCGTGATTCCGAGGCGAAAGAGGCCAGCGGTTTCGCGGCAGCCGGCCCGCTCATCGCTCGTCAACGGGATGAGCTTCTCGAGCGCCTCCTCACTTCGCACTGCATTTCGCATCTGCCATCGCCAGTCGTTCCACTCTGCGGCCGACGCGCGCGGAAAGAGCTTGCGCCAGGCTGCGTCGCTCAGCGTTGGGCTTGATGTCATCTCACAGCTCCGGCAGGGCGCAGAGCTTAACTTGAGCCAGTCTGCGCGCGCCACCAGGCTTGTCCCGATTCGGGCAGCGTGTAGATCGGGTCGTAGTACTCGTACTCGCGAGTTAGCGCTTGAGGGTCGGAGGACTCCAGCGCAGTGCGATAGTTTTTGGTCCAATACGATATTCCGCGCTCGCGATCATAGCGGCACAGCTGATGAACCCACCGCTTTCCGACGAACGGCACATCGCAGACGATGCGCGGCGTGGCGAAACCCGGCAGATAGCCCATGATGTCATGCTGCAGATCTTGAGCCTCGTGCACCGACAGCCGCCAGTGCTCGGAGCTGGGGATGAGATCGCACATGTAAAAGTAGTACGGCAGAATCCGCGCATGGTCGAGTAGGACAAAGCACAGCTCCAGCAACGTCCGCGCGTCTGCATTCACACCGCGCAGAAGAACGCCCTGGTTGCGAACGTCCCTAAATCCGAGCTCCAGCAACTTCTTTGCAGCCTTGGCAACCAGCGGCGTCACCTGATTGGGGTGATTGACGTGCGTGTGCAGCGCCAGATCCACGCATCGCTCTCGGGCTTTCTTCGCCAGGCGATCGAAGGCGCTGAGGACGCCATCGAGGAGGAAATGTTGAGGTATTCCCATCAGGGCCTTGCTGGCGAGCCGGATGTCTCGGATGTTTTCGATCTCCATCAGCTCGCTGACAAAGGCCTCCAGCTGCCCGATCGGCATGTTCGCAATGTCTCCGCCAGAGACGACGACATCCCTCACCGACGGTGTCCGGCGCAGGTAGTCGAGGATCTGCGCATGGCGATCCTGTGGCGGGATTCGAAATCGCGTCTTCTCGACCTTCGGAACATCGTTTCCGACGAGGTCCATGCGCGTGCAGTGGCCGCAATACTGAGGACAGGTGGGCAGCAACTCGGCGAGCACCTTGGTCGGGTAGCGGTGAGTCAACCCCTCGACGACCCACATGTCCGCCTCGTGGAGGCTGTCGCGGGTCGACCTGGGGTGGCTTGGCCAGTCCCGCCTGCGGTCGTCGTAAGCCGGAAGCATGTACCGCCGCACCGGATCATTCCAGAGATCGCGGTCGTCCATTGTGTTCAACATCTGCGGCGGCAGCAGCAGCGACATCGTGGCGAGCTCCCGTTGATCCCGGGCGATGCTCTCGATCAGGTCATCCGGAAGTAGAGGACCGAACACCGCCTTGAGCTGCGCGAGGTTTTTAACGGTGTTCCGGCGCTGCCAAAGCGCGCTTTCCCACTCTGCGGCTCGAACGTTTCGGTAGCCCGGCAATCGGTGCCAGTCGGGTTCGAAGAAGCCTCGCGCAGGGGGATATTTGAACGGCTGCTGCGAGGTCGCGGACTTAGGTTGGTCCAGTCGGCTGAGGGGTTGCAGCATTGCGGCGGACCTTTCGCTGCTGCTCGCAGGTCAGGTCCCTGGTCGCGGTCATCTTAAAGGAAGTTGCCTTGGAATAGCCACTCCTGGTCCTGATCATCAACGCCGCGAGGCAACGATTGACGACATGGGAACGGAAAGTCCCTCGTCGGTGCCCTCTGTCCAAAGCTCTGCAACCGTCGAGATTCCGCTTCCTACCGATCTGCGAAGAGCGCGACGGCGCTTTGACCTGCGCTGCGGCATTGAATACCGGCTGCGCCATCGACGTGGAGAGGGGACCGTACCGGTCTCCGCCGTGCAGCAGAACCCGGTCAAAGTATCTCGGCCCTGGCACGCCACCTTAGACCCATAACTGAGCGCTCGGTAGACCAATGACTGAGCGCTCGTTGCGGCGGTCAACCACCTTCCCGGTGGGCCTGGAGGTGATCGCGCGCGTTCCAGCGATGCATCAGCGACGATTATTCTCAGCCGATTCCTTGCTCCAGATGAATGTCCTCCTTCTGGGCCGA
>DATFTC010000214.1:0-3974 GCA_035262305.1 Myxococcaceae bacterium
AAAGCTGAAAGTTGAAAGGCGACTGGCCTCGGGTTAATCGGCAATCCTCGATCATAGCGAGAGCCATTTAAGCAACCTTTGCCTGCGGTTCTCTTCGCCTCTGCAGCAACACGTCAATACCGGCGATCTCTCCGCTGCGAAGAGTCATCACAACGAGGACGGCCGCCCACTCGATCAGGTTCTTGTTGACCAACAGGTAGACTCCTTCAGCGCCCGACTGTGGAGTGCCTTGGAGGGGTATCGAAGCAACGTAGACCAAGGTCAGAAAAATCAGCGCACCCCAGCAACCGATCCGCGTGAAAAAGCCGAGCATCAGCGATAGCCCAATCGCTACCAAAGCCACCTCAACGACCCGATCGATCCACGGCGTCCATGTTGCGTCGGCGAGACGATGAAGAAGTGAAACCGAAGCCGCCCTCAAAAAACCGGCGGCGCTCCATCGCGCCAACGGGTGCCCATCGCGGCTCCAGGCGGGAAGAATCAGCTTGTAATAGCCCTCGTAAAGGAAATGCCAGCCAATCAGTGTGCGCAAAAGAATCAGCGACGCTGACTGAAGCTGCGGAGATGTTTTCGATTTGATTTCCATCATCAAAATCCCCTCTTACTCGATGGACAGTGACTCGATGACAAGCCCAGCGCGCGAGCCGAACACCTGCGGTCGCTCGGACGGATTTTCCGGTACCACCAGAGCCATCACGCCTGGGTGATTTCGGCAATACGCATTGGCCAACTCGCACCCTCCCACGAAGAAGGCGGTCGAGAGGGCATCGGCGACCGCGCCGGAAGAGGCGACTACCGTGACACCTGCGGTGCCGCGGGCGGGAGTGCCGGAGCGGGGATCCAAGACATGCCCATACCGTTTACCTTCGGAGACGAAATACTGTTCCCCCGCGCCACTGGTTGCCATTGCCGCGTCCTTGAGCCTGAGGGTGGCAACTCTTGCGCCCGCATTGCGAGGGTGACGAACGCCGACCACCCATCCGCCGTCGCGGCCTCCCACCGCTACCACGCTGCTGCTTCCGCCGCTCAGCAGCGCGTTTCGCACACCTCGGCGCTGCATGTTGGCCGACACCCGATCCAGCGCGTATCCTTTTCCAATGCTGCCCAGATTGATCTCGACGCCGTGTTTGGCGAAGCGCACGGTGCGGTCGGCGGCGTCAAGCGACACTTGAGACATCCCGACGCGCTGCCGCGCCAGGTCCAGCTCGCGTGGATCGGGAATTCTTCCCGCTCGATGGAAGAAGCCCCAGCATCGGATCAGCGGGCTCGCGGTGATGTCAAAGGCGCCACCGGTCTCGCGATGCAACTTTTGCGATAGCAAAAGCAGCTCGAAGAGAAGGGGCTCGACGGCGACCGCAACCTCGGCGGCGTTGCGGTTGATGTAGCTGACCTCGCTGCTGTCTCGGTACACGGTCAACTGCGCCTCGAGGCGCTCAATCTCGTCGAGCGCCTTGCTCGCGGCGGCAATTCCACCGGGCTCGCTTTGAGGCATTGTCACCTCGAAGCGGCAGGCCATTGCTTCGCGTGCGACATGCATCCAGTAGGCAGCTGGACTGGGTCTCGGCGTCGAGGCGAACGACAAAAACTGGCGGCGATCCAGAGTGGTCATTCGCGGTCCGTCAAAGCTGCTTCAGTGCGACCTTTTCCAGCTCGGCGTCGGCGACGGGGCGACTCTGGTGCACGCTGAAATTCTCGACGCTCTTGAGAACGAAGCTCGGCACGCCTGGCGCGCGAGCGGCCTTCACGTGAAAAAGATGTGCATTCTGTACATCGTCGAGGACGAACGGAGGCCGAAAGTCTTCCCTCATGTACTTGATTTCGACGTCGCGCAGCTCGACGCCCCGCACGTGGCGAAGGTAGAAACCGTGTGCCGGCATCACGCCGAATCGCGAAGGCTCGGGATAGGCATTCTCCATCTCGGGCGGCTGGACCGAGCCGTCCTCCTTCGTGCCGCCGCCCTGGTGAAGGACGTAGATGTTGCTCAACCTCAAATCCTCGATCGGGTGGCCAGGAATACCGGTCACCAGCGATGCTTGGCGCGCAACGCAATTCGAGGCCACCACATCGCTGATGTTGACGCGCCGCAACTTTCCCACCGCAGCGCCGGGCGGTCCACGCATTCGGCTTCCCAGCCGACAGAAAATAGGGACGTCGGTGATGTCTCGCATGGTGATGTTGTTGATTGAGACATCTTCGAGCAGACCGCCATCCACCGTCTCCAAGGCCAGTCCCCGGCAATCCTCGATCACGCAATTTGAGATGGTGATGTTCTGGAAGCCGCCGTTGCTTTCAGTACCGAATTTGATTCTGCCGTTGCGCGGCGCTCGATCGCCGGCGCCGAAGCGCTTGTAGGTGGCGTCGAGCAGTGTTCCTTCCTGGTACCCGCCGGTAACGAAGCAGTTGGTGACGGTGACGTTCTCGGTCGATCTCGCGAAGCCCAGACCGTACGAGCTTTTTAGGCAAATGCCGTCGTCCCAGGGCGAATTGACGCTGCAGTTCGAGACCCGCACGTTGCGGCAGCAGTCGATGTCGATTCCGTCTCGATTGGTGTCGATCTTCAAATTGTCGATGGTGAGATTGTCTGCTCCGGTTGCGAGAATCGCGAAATGTCCGCCATGAAAGATGGAAAAATCGCGCAGCGTCACATTGCGACAATTTTTGAGACTGATCGCCTTGTTGCCCACCCCTGCAGGCAGCACGTCGTCTCTCGAGCCACGACTGAGCCCTTTGCCCCAAATGAGGCCAGGACCAAGGATCGATACATTGTCGATTCCCTCGCCCCAGATGAGGCTATTGTGCCAGTGGCTGTGGCCGAAGTCCTGGAACTTGTCCCAGTCGTTTGGCTCCGGTGCGTCGTATCCTCCACCGGCGCCCTGGGGGGGCGTTTCCGCGGCGACGATGGTCGCACCCGGCGAGAGGGACAGAATGATGTTCCTTTTGAGGTGAATCGAGTAGCAAAGATAGGTGCCGGGCGGGAACCGCACCGTGCCGCCTCCGGCTGACGATGCAGCGGCAATCGCCTCGTTGATCGCTGAGGTGTCCAGAGACTTACCGTCGCCCTTTGCTCCGAATGCCCGTACGTCGTACTCATTTCCAACTGTCGGCTCAGGCCCACTCGGTTTAGCGCGGGCGGTCGGAACCGCACACCCGACTGCGGCGCCGGCGATGGAAGCCCCGGTGACCTTCAGGAAATCTCGGCGCGCGGTGTTGTTGGCGACCATCAGCACGCCGTTACTATAGGTTGAACCCGCTGCCAAGAGATATGTCCATAATTTTGAAATATGAAACGATTGCTTTGGATCTTGAAATGGCCCCTCGACTTCGGGTTCGCAAGGCGAACGCTACGCTCGCGGTGATTGGCCCAGGCGACGGGCGCAGTCGCGCAAGATTTCCGTTTCCCAGGGAGGTCGGGTTCCGCTCTTGGCATGGGTCAGCGGGCTCGAAATTCGTCCTGTCAGATGCAGGAACACCGCGGCTGAATGCTTGTAGGCCGGGACTGGATCGCGAAAGACGACATTGCCGAGGTACTGAAGCGCGTCGGAGAGCGCGTAGTATGCGGGGTCGCCCGATTCCCACAACCGGTCCCGCTCTCCAAACCTCTCCGGCGCCAGGGTGGCAAGACCGAGTAGGTAGTCCGATCCGTACTCGATCATGTTAATGCCCAAGTCATTGCCGGTGTAAATTCTGAACTCGGGCCGACGCTCGTCTCGCAGCGACAGTCTTTCAAACTCGAGGAGGCGATCCAGGGAGGAATGTTTCATCCCCTTGATCTCCGGAATGTCGATCAATCCCCGCACCGTTTCGTTATCAAAAATCTCCCCATTCGGCGCGAACATGGTGCCCAGCTCAAAGCAGAGCACCTGCTCATATCCCTTTGCGATGGCTCGATAGACGGCGATCTTTTCGCGGGGAGACTTTCCATGAAGACGCGCGGTCTGAAATAGGATCGGTATTGCCCCCGAAGCGACGATTTC
>DATFTC010000215.1:0-2180 GCA_035262305.1 Myxococcaceae bacterium
GGTCCCGATGACTGAACCGGAGATAAGTTGATGCGGTCTTTGCCGCAATGACAGAACCGAGGCCGCCCGGCGCACGTGCCGCTGTTTGCTGCAATCGCGAATGACCCGTTTATCACGCCGACGCCGTCTACAACTTCCGCAAAAATGCAGTCCGCGATGCTGAAAATTTCCGCTTGACACCAATGCCCCAGATAAGTGGGTGCAAGTCCCACCCGGCGATTCACTCCAGCCGGAAGCAATCGGAGCAGTCATGGAGGTAACGAAGTGGCTGAAGCCTTCGATTAGCGTGTCACGAATTGGTGACAGCGCGAGTGTGCAGGCTGCAACGCGAGTGAACGCTGAGCACGCCTCGAAAAGGTCGATGTGCAGGCCGACCCGGCGACCCTACCGGGGAAGGCTGACACGGCGGGGTGAGATGAGCGAGGAAGACGCCCCGCCGCTGCACCGGGGTAGTGGCGGCGGCATGTACACAAGGAAAGCGCGCGCAACACGGGAAGCCCCAGAGCGTGATCAGGGATGATCAACCGGACGCCCGCGAGGGACAGGCCGGGCGCACTGGGGTGGCGGAGAGGCTCGTAGTACCGTCGAAGCCGGGTAATGCCGGGGGAGGGAAGGGGCCTCAGTTCAAGACCGACGCAAGACGTGGTGAGGGACCTGGAGATTGGGCGACCTAGCAACTCCGAAAAGTGTTCAGAAGCTGCAGACGGCGTTACACGCGAAAGCGAAGGCGGAGGCCGGCCATCGCTTTTACGCTCTGTACGACAAGATCAGCCGCGACGACATTCTGGCGCACGCCTATGCCGAGTGCCGCTCCAACCGGGGCGCGCCGGGCATCGACGGCCAGGATTTTGCGGATATCGAGGCATACGGGGTTGAGCGATGGTTGGCTGAACTGGCGCTTGCGCTCAGGCAGGAGACTTACCGGCCACAGCCAATCAGACGAGTGTTTATACCGAAGGCCAACGGCAAACTCAGGCCGCTGGGCATCTCGAGCGTGCGGGATCGGGTCTGCATGACGGCGGCAACGCTGGTACTGGAACCGATCTTTGAAGCCGATCTTCCATCGGAAATCTACGCCTGGCGTTGGGCGAAACGCCCAGCAAGCAGTCGTAGAGGTGGAGGAGCTGCTGTTCCGTGGCCATCCGGACGTCGTCGACGCCGACCTCGCGGACTACTTCGGGAGCATTCCGCATGCCGACCTCCTAAAGTCGGTAGCACGCCGGATCGTCGATCGGCGGGTGCTGCATCTGATCAAGATGTGGCTGGAATGCCCCGTGGAAGAAACCGACCAACGGGGCCGGACGACACGGACGACGGAGGCCCGGGATAGTCGGCGAGGCATCCCGCAAGGCTCACCGCTCTCACCATTACTGGCCAATCTATACATGCGCCGGTTTGTGCTGGGGTGGAAGAAGCTCGGCCTTGAGCAAAGCCTCGGCACTCGCCTCATCACCTACGCAGACGATCTTGTGATCCTGTGCCGAAGAGGCAACGCACAGAAGGCGCTGCACCATCTGCGAGCGATCACGAGCAAGCTGAAGCTGACAGTGAACGAGGAGAAGACACGGATCTGCAGGGTTCCGGAGGGGGAGTTCGACTTCTTGGGCTATACGTTCGGGCGGATGTACTCTCCGGTGACGGGCAACGCCCGGCTGGGCTACCGGCCGTCAAAGAAGAGCATCAAGCGCATGGTCGAAAAAGTCCACGCGCTGACCGACCGAGCGGGGACTTGGCAGGAGACCACAAGGCGGGTGGATCAGTTGAACCTCGCGCTTCGCGGATGGGCCAATTACTTCAGTGTTGGCACCACCATCAAAGCGTATCGCGCGCTCGACAACTACACTGCCGTGCGGTTACGCCGGTGGCTCCGATCCAAGCACAAAGTCAGACGACGCAAGGGCGGGAGCTATCCACTCTCGCACCTGTACGGGCACTTCCGGCTCGTACGGCTGACACAGCTTGGACGCGGCCCGTCGTGGGTGAAGGCGTGATGTCTTGTCCGAGAGCCGGATGCGGCAAATCTGCATGTCCGGTTCGACGAGCGTTGCGCCTTGCAAGCGCGTTGAACTCAGTCGCCTGAGATGGCGTCGGCGGCAAAGCTTAGCGAGCCGCCGCGTACCAAGTCTTGCGTGGCGTCCGGTAACGGCCGCTGCGAAGCGTAGACAGGGAGGTTGTAGGCC
>DATFTC010000216.1:0-13997 GCA_035262305.1 Myxococcaceae bacterium
CTGCCAGCCGAGAGTCGACCTTGTAACCCGGCTTTCGGCGACAGCGTGGTCAGGCTTTCGCCGAGCTTGACTCTGGACGAGGAGAGTGGCCGCGGCTATTTCACGCCTTTCAACCAAGCCGCTCTCGAATCAGTCGATGCCGACCTTGGCTCAGGCGGGACGATGTTGCTGCCGAATCAACCGGGGACTCACCCGCGTCTGTTGGTAGAAACAGGCAAAGAAGGCAAAATCTATCTCATCGATCGCGACGACCTGGGAGGCTATCGCCGAGGCATGCCCTGCCCGCCGGAGGGAGCCCCCGAATGCGACGACGTCGTTCAGGTTGTACCGCTCGGTGGAGGGCAAGGCGTTCGCAGTACACCCGCCTTCTTTGACAATAAAGTGTATTACCAAGGAACCAGTGACGTGATGAAAGCCTTTGAGCTGGTCGATGGTAGGCTGTCAGATACTCCGGTCAGTCGATCAAACACCCGAATGGCATTCCCCGGTGCGTCCCCCAGCTTCTCGGCTTTCGGGAATCGCAACGGCATCGCTTGGGCGCTGCAGACCCAAGACTACTTGAGGAGCGGCCCTACCATCCTCCACGCCTATGAAGCAGTGAACTTGCAGAATGAGCTCTACCATAGCAACCAGACCGGTCTTCGCGATCACCCGGGAGGTGCGGTCAAGTTTGCGGTTCCAACGATTGCCAACGGAAAGGTGTATGTTGGGACTCAGACGACCCTCGCGGTCTATGGGTTGTTTCCTCCGACGACGACGAGCCCCGCCGCTCCCTCGGATCTTACCGCTCGGCCCATCTCTTCTTCAAAAATCGAGCTTTCATGGACTAACCATGCGGACAACGCCACTGGGATCAAGATAGAGCGATCCTCCAACGGGGTTACGTTTAAGCAAGTCAACACCGTTGCTCGCAGTGTCGGCTCCTACACCGATGCAGGTTTGAGCAGCAGCACAAGGTTTTTCTACCGCGTCCGGGCAACGAACCAAGTCGGAGATTCGAGCCCTTCCAACGACGCCAGCGCGATCACAGGAATTCAGCCGCCGGCTCTAGAAATTAAAGATGTCTGCGTCGGATCAATCGATTTGGCCTGGGCCGCTTCGCCCGCCGCCGAGCGCTATGAGATCCAAAGGTCCCCCGATGAGATCACCTTCGAGACCATCCGCGTCGTCGATCCGGGTACCACCCGCTTTACCGATAGCGGGCTTCCCGTAGGGAGCGGCCATTTTCATCGCGTGATGGCGGTAAGAGCGGACGGCGACTCCGCCCTGTCCAACACTGTGGGTAGCACGATCGGCGGACCCGTTCATATTAATCACTTGCTGGGGTTTGACAGACACGGCGAGCTGACCGCAAATGAGAACGCGGAATTTACGGTGGAGGGCGTTGCTCGCCTGACTGGGGATGGCACCCAACGGGGCAGCTTCTTCACGACCCAGCGAGTAAGTATCCGCGCCTTTCACACGAGCTTCACATTCCGGCTTCACGACGGGACGCCCACGATCGCCGACGGGCTTGCGTTTGTCATTCAGAACAACAGTCCGACAGCGATTGGACCGTCCGGCGGCGGGCTTGGTTATGGGCCAGATCTACCAGGTGCTGCGAGGGGCATCCGAAATAGCGTGGCCATCAAGTTTGATGTGTTTCAAAATGTCTCAGAGGGTCCCAATTCGACGGGCATCTTCACCGACGGCCGCTCGCCGACGGTTCGCGACGAAACGCTGCCCCCGGAGATCCCCGACAGGTCCATTGACTTGCGTCCACCAACTTCGACCATCGAGCTGCGAAGCCAGAGCACCAAGAAAGTGGACCTCACGTATGACGGAACCACACTCACCGAGACGATTACCGACCTGTTCGATCCCGATCGGACTTTCACCACTTCCTATAAGGTGGATATCGCCAAATTTGTGGGTGGCGATACAGCATTCGTGGGTTTCACCGGTGCGACGGGAGGTAACTTCTCTCTCCAGGACATCCTGACCTGGGGTTATGACGAGGATCCGAAGAGCGAGGATCTTCCGCCTCGGAGGCCGGCGCAATTGCGAGTCACAAACGTCGATCGCCACGATGCTGAACAATCCGATATCACCGTTGCCTGGCTATGCAATAACGCTCAGAATGTGACCGGGTTTTCGCTTGAGCGATCCACCGATGGCATTAGCTTTAAGGAGATTCAGCAACTCGACGTGCCGACGGTGAGCTTCACGGAGACACGCGGCGGTGGGAGCTACTTCTATCGGGTGAAATCCTTTAATGCCGCGCGCAGCTCAGCTCCATCGAATGTGGACAACGTAATGATCGGCGGCGGGGATAACCCCACGCGGATTGAGCATCCCAAAGGATTTGCCAAACACGGCGACCTCACTGCCAATGGGACAACTGCCTTTGTGGACACGGTTGCAGAATTGACGAATGGTATGACGAGCCCGGTTCATACCAGCAGTTTCTTCTCAAACAGCAGGGTACCGATTGCGAAATTCGACACCTCGTTTCAGTTCCGGATAACGGGCAACGTCGGTGGCGACGGAATGACCTTTACCATTCAGGGCAATAACCCGCGAGAGATCGGAAACCAGAAGGGTGCGCTCGGTTATCACGGTATTCGCAATAGCGTGGCGATCAAGTTCGATATTCTCAATAACGACGGGGAAGGCAACAACTCGACGGGTATGTTCATCGACGGCCACTATCCCTCGATCGCCCAACCGGGCAGCGGCGACGTCCTAGTTGACTTAACCGACACGGGCGTCGTTCTGAGGGGACACGTTCTTCGAGCTGACATGAGTTACGACGGCGCCACGCTGATGGTGACGATCACCGATGTAGAGTCGCCAGAGCTGTCCGCTACGCAAACCTATACCGTAGATCTCCCTGCCAAAGTGGGCGGTCCCTTGGCCTATCTCGGTTTCACCGGTGCCTCCGGACAGTTCAGCGCGGCGGCAATGCAGGTTGAGAACTGGACCTTTCAGACGCGCTGAGCAGTGCTATATCCGTGAATCGGGTTGGGGAGGGATTGTTCATGATTCAATCCAAGCTGCCATGGATGTGCAGCGGTCTGGCGCTGTTGGTGGCTTTGACATCATCGGCCCAGCCTAAGACTTGGAAACTGATTTGGTCGGACGAGTTTGACGGTCCGGCCAAATCAGCGCCTGATCCGAAGAAGTGGGGATTCAGTATTGGCGGCGGTGGGTGGGGCAATCGTGAGCTGGAAACTTATACCAGCCGCCGCGAGAACTCTTTTCTCGATGGAAAGGGGAATCTTGTCATCGAGGCCAGACGAGAAAGATTTACCGGCCCGGACGGAATTACACGCGACTATACTTCAGCTCGGCTGAATACGGCAGATACGTTTACGCAACTATACGGGCGCTTTGAAGCGCGGATGCAATTGCCGATTGGGCAGGGACTGTGGCCTGCCTTTTGGACGCTCGGAGACAACATCACGTCCATGGGCTGGCCCACTTGTGGCGAAATGGACATCATGGAGAATATTGGCCGCGAGCCATCCACCAACCACGGCAGCCTACACGGACCAGGGTACTCCGGCGGAAGTGCCGTCACCGGAACGTATACGCTCCCCGATGGGCAGCGGTTTGCCGATGATTTTCATGTCTTCGCAATTGAATGGTCTCCGAAGCAGGTGGATTTCTTCGTTGACGATGTTTTGTATCAGACCAAAACTCCCGCCGATCTCCCAGCTGGACGTCGGTGGGTATTTGATCATCCTTTTTACATCATCATGAATGTTGCAGTGGGCGGCACTTTTCCGGGGTCGCCGGACGAAACCACGGAATTCCCGCAGTTGCTAATCGTGGATTACGTAAGAGTCTATGGAAGCCCTCCGGCTAAAAAGCTGATGAACGGCCGGATGTATTAATCACCCAGTGATGGCTGACAGCCGCGGCGCGCAACCCTCGGCGGTTTTCCGGCTCTTGCATTTGTGGAGTCATGGGTCATGTGCAACAAGTCACGACCCATGACTCGCGACTGGGTTACTGTCCCACGACGAACAGGTAGCCGTCGTTTTCCGTATAGAGCTTGCCGTCCGCTCCGATGGCGAGCGGCGTGTAAGCCGCGCCGATAGCAATTCTCAGGAATAACTTCGACTGAGGCGTGACGAACACCCCCGAATGGCCCTGCGGGATGGCGTACACGTTACCGTCCTCGCTGTTGGCATACACGGTCCCGTTCACGTCGACGGCCGGCGCATTGATGCACCATTCAAAGCCGTTCGGGTTATCCGGTTGGACGATGGTCGTGCTCTTGAATTGCCACTCGGGAACGAGGTTGGGGCTGAGCTGGGTGATGTAGAACGGGCCAGGCGGAGGCGCATCAGTGCCCGGACAGCAGTTCGCGTCGTAGTGATTGTCTTTGATCACGACAGAATAGGTGCCGCCATGCGGGTAGATGGCCGGCGTGGAGTCCCACCCGAAGTCAAATATGGCGATGAGCTGGCCGTTCGAGTCAAACCTCCACAAGTGGCCCCGGGCAAAGTTGTAGCGCGAGTACGAGCCATAGAGGACCGACCCGTCGGGCGCCACCGCCGGTGACGACGAGGATTGATCGACGACGCGGCCCGCCGGGGGCTCACCCGTCGCCGGATCGACGCCGTGGGCAGCACCAACGCGGCAGCCGATAAGACCGTTGTCGTCTGGGAGGATGACTCCGCAACCGTCCGCGAGATGCCCGCGCAGCGACGCGTGCCACTTCGGCGTCAGGTCGGGATTGACCGCCACGACATACGAATATCGGCTGCGCAAATGAGCGCGGCTGACCGAGTAGATGGTTCCATCCGGCGCGATCACCGGCGCAACGTTGAGCCCAACCCGCTGCGATCCACACGGCCCGACCGGCGCAGGGTGGGGCGGCGGCCAGGGAACATCCGTCGTGGTGTTGTATGTGGTGGTACAGGTCGTCGGCGCGCCAGTTACCAGATTCTGGTAGCTCACCCGCGACGTGCTGTCGTCGGCGCCTACCTTGACCAGCCATGAACCCCGAATGTCGGTTCCACTGGCGCCCCAAGGGTCGGTCGAGTCGAGCTTCAGGACGTTATAGTAAACGTTCCCCTGGTCATCCGCGCTGAGTGGTCCGGCCACGAAAGTCTGGGGATCCAGCGTACTGCCGAACGGGTTGATGCGCGAGGCGACCGAGCCGTCGCCCTGGTCGAGCTTGAAAATCGTCCCCCCGGCGCCCGGTACGTAAACAAAGCCGTTGGCCAGCACGGCGTGGAAGACGGGCTCCCAACCGCCTAATCCCAGGCGGTCCTGCTTGGAGCTCTGGCCATTGCCAGGACCGTTCGGCTCAGGCTTCCAGTCGGTCGCAAAATCCCACTTCTCGACCAGTGTCCCCCCTTCCCAGTGAAGCCGCTTTTCGTGCCAGGTTTGAGAATTCCAATGATCCGGGTCGCTGAACGGCCCGCTCTTGAATTCCATAAACACGTCATTCTGGTGCACCAGCGGTGCTTGATAGTGCGCCAGCAAATCGCCACCTGAAGCGTCTTGCTCGGCTGGCACATTTGGGTCGTACTGGAGACTCGCGAGCGCTTGATCGAGATTCTGACCTACTACGCTAACGAAACCCTGATGCTCTTGGTTCTGGCCCCATTGCGGCCAGTTGGTCGACGGCTGGGCAAACCCAGCCGAAGCGAATGTAATCATCAAAGCGATCCCAACGCTGGCAATGAAAGACAACACCTGCCGTATTTTGTGGTTCATGGAGCCCCCTTTGGGAATCCGGACCGCCCATCTACCAGTCCCTCCCAATTTCTCGCGGCAACGATGAGAGAGCGACGGATGGGCGCGAGGATGCCACCCGCCCCTAGAGCGCGCTGATTGCAGCGTGTCAATGACGCTCGGCTTCGACTTGTTCAGTCCACGTCGCTTGCGGGTCTGAAAATCTCCGGGGAGGTTATCCCTTAAACAATACGCGATGTCTCGCGCTCGATGTCCCCGACTGCCAAGAGAGCCGAGCGCCAATAGGAGACATCATGGCTCGTCCACGACCGCGTTACTAAGGCGTATAGGACTCGTTGGTGTCGACTGCGCCGTAGCCCTGCCGCGTGGCGCCGCCCGGAACGTAGAAGATTCCGCCGAGCGACGCGCCCCCGGTGCCGTGCCGCGGCGTGAGCATCGGTTCTAATGACTGCCAACTGTCTTTGCCCGGATCGTAAACTTCATTCTCGGCAAACACGCCGGTGGAAACGTTGGGATTCCCCTCGCCCCCGGCAACGAAAACGCGATTGTCGACAACCGCGCCAGCAGTTCCGGCTCTCGCAGTGAGCATCGGCGACTTAGCGCTCCACACGCCGACGACCGGGTCATATTCGTCGACGTTGCCGCGCAGAGCGCCATTGTTTCGGCCGCCGACTGCGTAAAACTTGTCGCCGACCGCACCCGCGATGAGGTGATCACGCGGCTCGCTCAGGCTGGGAAGCATTTCCCATGTATCGGTCTGCGTATCGTAGGCCGAAAAGTCTCCAACCGAGACGTTTTGTCGAAAGCCACCCGCGATATAGATTTTCGTTCCGATGGCAGCCGTTCCACCCGCGCCGCGCTCGGTCCCCAGTGGCATCGGCGTGAGCTGGGTCCACGAGTTCTTGCTCGGATCATACGAGTACGCGTCTCCGACGGCGGCGAACGAGCTCCCCACGAGCGCACCGAGAACATAGAGGCGACCCCCGACGGCGGCTGCATTGGTGTGATGGAGAGCACGAGGTAGCGGCGCGACTTCGCTCCAAGAATCCTTGCCCGGGTCGTACGCTTCGACCCTCGGCACGATCTCGAGGCTGCCGGTGAATCCACCTAGCACGTAGATGCGGCCCGCCAGAGCCACCACCGCGGTCTCTTGGCGCGGCCCCGCTGCGAGAGGCGCCAGCGCCGTCCAGCCTTTGCCGCGGCCGCAGGCCGCAAAGAGGAGCGAAAGGATCAGCACCGAGTTTCGCATCATGCGAACCATTTTGTAACCGCACCAGAGATATCCCCTCGGGCCCTCGCGTGCCATCCGGCGCTCGAAGGCCATTGGGCTCGGGGATCAAAACGCGGTGACGCCGGGTGTCACCAAGCATCTGGCAAACAGAAGCAACCCGGCTGCCCTGGGTCCGAGCAACAGCTCGAGGGATTGGCAGATCCGCTCCAAGAGTAGTAAGCATTTCTCGCTGCCACTTGACGCGGCAAGGAGAGGGGCTTCATGCGCGCACTTCTTGTTTTGTGTCTTACGGTGTTGATTTTTTCCGACGAGGTCTAACGCCGAGCTCGTTTGGGTAGATGCGAACGGCGGTATTGTTACGCCCGTGCTCGAGTGGGATTTTTCCTCGACCCCCTATATGGATGGCAACGGACTGATCTGGATCCTAGACCCTGATACAGCTATCGTTAAGAAACCTGGTCGCGTTGAGCGCCTCTTTTTGCAACCCGACTGCACAGGACCTGGCTACGTTGCGCCCGTGCAACCGCGATACGTTTTCATAATTCGTAATTTGCCGGGATGTTGGGTGCGTCGAGACGACACCCTAAGTCAATTTGTCACGTGACACAAACTGGACCGATGCGCCTTGTAGACAGCGTCCCCTTCGGGTCCTCGCCGCGATTTGGACTTCTTACTGAACGGTCCAGAGGATGCTCCCAATCACCGGCTCACCCACATTGACGCGTTGCGAGGCGAAAACTCCCCGTGGATCGTCCATATGCTCCACCACGCAACTGAAAAAGACGGAGTCGGCATTCCCGCAACTGCTAATCGTGGACTACGTAAGAATCTACGGAGCTGTTCGGGAGGCCGTTAGACAGGCGAAGTTGCGGTCGGAACGCGTCGCAGCAGGACGATGGCAATGATCGCGGTGATCAGCGCGACGATCGCGCAGGCGACGATGCCCGCCTCCATTGCCCGAGTGAATGCACCGCGCGCGGTGGAGCGCAATGCAGCGGCAATTGTGCTCGGCAGTCCCTCGGCCACCCCAAGCGCGCCGCCGAGCGTTCCGCGCGCCGCGTCGACTCCATCGGCTGAGAGACCTCCCGGTATCCCATCGGCCATCGATCGCCGATAGACCGCAGTCCCGATGCTGCCGAGGATGGCGATTCCGAGCGCGCCGCCGAGCTCCGAGCTGGTTTCGGAGATCGCTGCCGCCGCTCCCGCCTTTTCGGGCGGCGCTGCACCGATGATCATATCGGTCGTCAACGTGAATGCCGGAGAGAAACCGATGGAGAAAATGATCGAGGCTGCAACAATCACGACGAGCGGTGGCGCATTGTCGACCTGCGTCAGCACGGCGAAGCCTACCGCTCCGACGACGAGACCGCTGGCGATCAGGAATGCCGGGCGAACCTGTCGCGCAACGAACGGAGTGAGCAGCGATCCGACGATGAACCCGGTGGTCCACGGCAGCGTCCACAGTCCCGCGCGCAGGGGCGACAGACCGAGCACGAGTTGCAGATATTGCGCGATGAACACATACGAGCCGAAGGCCACGAACGTCGCTAGCATGTAAGTCGCGAGTGATCCGCTGAATGCGGGCAGACGGAACAACTCAATATCGATGAGCGGATCGTCGAGTGTCTTCTGTCTGCGAATAAATGCGTATCCGACGATCCCCCCGGCGACGATGCTCAACGCCGGCACCCATCCCAATCCGTCCTGGGCGCTCTTCTTGAGCCCGTAGATGACGAGAAGCACCGCGGTCAGCGACATCGCGGCGCTGATCACATCCAGCCTCCCGGCGTTCGGATCGCGAAACTCCGGCAGCAGCACAGGACCCACGGCCAGCAGTAGGAGCATGACCGGCACGCTGATCAGAAATACCGAGCCCCACCAGAAATGCTCGAGCAGCACGCCGCCGATCAGAGGGCCGATCGCAGCGCCCGCAGAATAGCTGGTGATCCAATACGCAATGGCCACCCGGCGCTGCCGCGGGTCGAGAAACATGTTGCGGATAAGCGATAGCGTCGAGGGCGCGAGCGTTGCGCCCGCGAGTCCCAGCAGCGCGCGGGTGGCGATCAGCATCTCCGCGCTGCGCGAGAATGCCGCGAGCACGGATCCGACCGCGAAGGCCGCGGCGCCGATCAGCAGCAGCCTCCGGCGGCCAATCCGGTCGCCAAGTGTTCCCATCGTGATCAGCGATCCGGCCACCAGGAAGCCGTAGATATCGATGAGCCACAACAGCTGAGCGCTGCTGGGCCGGAGCGTCACGCTCAGCTTCGGCACCGCGAGGTTCAACACCGTGAGATCCATCGAGTACAGCAGACAAGGCAGGGCGATCACGGCAAGGCCGGTCCACTCGCGGCGTCCGGCCCTGGGCGCGATGTTGGTGTCGGTCATGGCGTCTGCAACACCTGCGGAAGCCCGAAGGCGTGGAACAGATCCGGCGCAAAGGTGACGATCTCCGTGATCATGCCCTCCTCGATCCGGAGCACGTCGAGAGTCATCGCACGATACACCGAGTCGCCCTTCGCGAGCAGATAGTTGGCGACGGCAGGCTGTCGGTTCGCGCGCGTAACCGCGCAGCGGATCCGGCCAAAATCTTCCGAACCGAAACCTCCCTCAGCCCAGAAGCGGATCATCGGCTCCCGACCGACAAGCACCCTTGGATCGGGCGGCATCCTAAAGATCGCATCGTCGCGAATGATGGAGGCGAATGCAGAGAGATCAGGAGTCTCGGTGGCCTCGATGTACTTGCGCAGCAGCTCGCGTTCGGCCGCGGTAGCCTCGACTCCGGCAGGCCATTCCGCCCTGCGTGCAGGGAGGTGCGCCTGAAGTGTCGCACGTGCCCGCTGCAGCGCGCTGTTCGCCGCGGCCACGCTGACCTCGAGAAGCTCGGCTGTCTCTTTTGCCGACCACCCCAGCACATCGCGCAAAAGGAGCGCGGCGCGCTGTTGCGGCGTCAGGAGCTGGATCAAGGTGAGGAACGCCAGCTCGATCGTCTCCTTCGTCAAAACGACCGCATCCGGTCCGAGCAACGCGTCCGGGATTGGTTGAAGCCAGGTCACTTCGGCAAGGGCTTTTGGATCGCGGCTCGAATCGTCGTTCGCTATCCCGGCGAGCTCCGCCCTTCGTCGGTCGCGCGCGATCACATCGAGACTTGTGTTCGTTGCGATGCGATACAGCCACGCGCGAAGCGAAGCATCTCCTTTGAAGCTCTCTCGGTACTGCCACGCGCGGGTGAACGTCTCTTGCACGGCATCTTCGGCATCGTGGAGCGAGCCCAGCATGCGATAGCAGTGGACCAGCAGCTCGCCCCTGTGTTGTTTTGCGAGGGAGTTGAAGGCGGACTCGTCTCCCGCCCGAACGGCCGCAGCGGCTGCCGCGGTCTCGTCCGACTCCGTCATTCCCTGGCGTTCCGTCATGGCTGACTCCTTTTTCGTAGAACTAACAACTAAGACAGGACGAGAACGCAAAACTCATCGCGCGCTTTAGCGGCAGAGCAGTTCCTCCGCTCGTTGTCCCGGCCTCCACGCGCCTAGAGTTCGGCGATCGCGATTCGCTCGCGGATTACGTCTGAGACATTGGCACGCGGGTTCGCGTAGAGGCGACGCCACTCGGCCGAGCCCGTGTCTTCGACAACATGAAGACCAGCGAGCGAAAGGCGCTCCGCTGCTGTCGCCCGCGTCATCTCCCCGCGGAATGGTTCGCCGAAGAAGCGGACCATCATGCGGATATCGAAAATCCGAGGCGGCGTCGTCTCCGGCTCGACGTATGTCATGGCCAAGCGACTGCCAGGCGCCGATCGCGCGGCGAGGGCCCGCATCGTTGCGACTTGCGCTTCGGGCGTCAGATATGGCGTCACGCCTTCCCACAGCCAGAACGTACGTTGGTCGCTTGTGTGGCCGGCAGCAGCCAGCGCGGCACCGAGATCGTCACGCTCGAAGTCGACGGGCACGTAGATATGGCGCATTGCCTTCGAGGAGAGCGAGCGCGCACGCTCCCGCTTCACGGCTTGCGTCGAGGGATGGTCGACTTCGAAGAGGCTCGAGTCCGAAATGTCATCGAGTCGAAAGGCGCGACCGTCGAGGCCCGCGCCGAGAATAACAAGTTGACGTGTGCGGGCGGCATGAGCGGCGTGCCACGCGTCGTCGAAGAACCGGGTTCGTAACGCGACAAGGTCCATCCGTCCGCGGGCCTTCTCGAGCATGCGCTGTCGCCCGTCGGGCCGCCGCGCCATGGAACGCAGCGTACGTCGATACATCCAGCGCCAAGGAGCGCCCAGGAACACAAGCGCCGTCGGATCGCTAAAGTCACGCACTTCGGTTAGACCCTCATGCGAAAGCGCTCGCATCAGGGTCACTAGACTCGAGGTGCTGCTGGGCTGTCCTCTACGCACGCTGCTTAGAAGCCTACGGCGGGAAGGATGAAGGCAATGTTGCTCCAGCCGCGGCCGTACAATACAGATCGGGAAATCGTGGGGCATCGGTGAAGCTCTCTGTCTGGTTCGAAGAACTGAAGCGCCGGCGGGTTTTCCGCGTATTGGTGGCCTACGCTATCGCTGCCTTCGCCATTCTCCAGGTGATCGAGCCGGTAATGCACGGGCTCGCGCTTCCAGAATGGCTGCTCAAAGTGGTGGTGATCGGCCTCGGCCTCGGCCTGCCCGTCGCGCTTCTGCTCGCCTGGGCCTACGACATCGGTCCGCGCGGCATCGAACGCACGCCGTCGCCCGCGGGCGCTGATCCAAAACCGAGCGCCCGCGCCTACCGCGCCCTCGTGCTCACTGCCCTCGGGCTGCTGCTCGCCTCCCCGGCTGTCCTCTACTACCTCGTGGCGCGCGGGCCCTCGCAAGGCGGTGTGGTCGCCTCTTCCCCAGGCGGCACAACGGGGGCGTCCGTCGCCGTCCTTCCCTTCGTCAACATGAGCGACGACGCCGCAAACGAGTACTTCTCGGATGGACTCTCGGAGGAGATCTTAAACGCCCTCGCCCACATTCCCGGCCTGCGGGTGCCGGCGCGGACGTCTTCCTTCGCCTTCAAGGGCCAGGCGCAGGACGTAGCAAAAATCGGCGCTGCGCTTCGCGTGGCCAATATCCTCGAGGGCAGCGTACGCAAGGCTGGAGGCAAGATCCGCATCTCGGCGCAGCTGGTGAGCGCGTCCGACGGCTACCACGTCTGGTCGCGGACGTACGAGCGCAGCCTCTCGGACGTGTTCGCCATCCAGGACGAGATTTCGTCGGACATCGCCGCTGCGCTCAAGGTGCAGCTCGTGCCCACCGCTGTCGCCGCCACGACGCAGGCCGGCGCCACCACCAATCCCGAAGCGTACGAGGCCTACCTCTTGGGCAGGCACGCGCTCAACCAGCGAAGCCGCGCTTCGATCGAAGCCGCGATCGCGAGCTTCCGCAAGGCGACGGCCCTCGACCCCGGCTTCGCGGCGGCCTGGGCTGACCAGGCAGTCGCAACGCTGCTGTTGGGGCGCACGAGCGACACCTATGGCGAGCTGCCGATGAAGGAGGCAATCGCCAGGGCGAGGCCCGCGCTTCAGAAGGCGCAATCGCTGGCACCCGAGCGGGCAGAGGTGCTCGCGGCGAGCGGCTTCGCGGAGTCCTGCGCGGGGAACCTGCGGCGGGCGATCGAGCTCTACGACCGATCGCTGGCCATCAACCCGAGCAACGGCGAGCTGCGCAACTGGCGCGCACTCGCGCTGGGCGCCCTGGGTCGCTACGACCAACTGTTGGCGGCCGCCGCCGAGGCGGTGAAGGTCGATCCGCTCTCCAAGATCGCGCTGTACAACTACGCGCCGAAGCTGCAGGCCTTCGGACGAACTTCCGAGATCGACGCAGTGGTGGAGCGGCTGCGTGCGCTCGACGAGGGCTGGGGCGAGTGGGTCCTCGGCACGCTGGCACAGGACCGTGGCGACCGTCCTGAAGCGGTGCGCCACTACCTGCAGGCCGTGCGGCTGGGGCGAGACAAGGCTGCATCGGCTCTGGCGACCGTCTTTGCGGAGCTCGGCCTGCGCGAGGAAGCGCTGCGCGCGGGAGGGGCGGGGAACGTCCGAGTGCTTTCCACACTCGGCGACCGCGCAGGCGCCCTGCAAGGAGCGCGGAGCGCCGCCGCCACCGACCCGGATAACCTCGAGGCTGCAGCGTTGCTCTTCTGGGCAGTCTACGCCGCTGGCCGGGCCACTGAGGCAGCAACATTGGCTTCCCGACTGTGGGAGCGGAGTGAGATCATCGGCGGTCGCTTTGATCTCCTCCTGTTTATGGCAGACGCCGCGCGCGCTGCCGGGCAAGGCGACCAAGCGGCTCGGTATCGGAACCGGTCCCAAGATCTGATCGAGCTGGCACGGCGCTCGGGGCTGGCGGCCGATCGCGTCGATGGCCAGCGGGCGATGCTGGCGCTTTACGATGGTCGCGACCACGAGGCGGTGGCGCTACTGATGGCAAGCCTGGCGACCTTCGCTGGACCCCGGTCCAACCTGGACCTACCCATTACCAAGCGCCTGGCGCCTCGATCCGACTTCCAGACCGCACTCCGTGCACTCGACGCAACTCTGAGCGATCAGCGACTTCGGGTGGTGCGAATGCTCTGCGGCCCGGACCGCGTCTCACCCAGCTGGCAGCCGGCTCCCGAGACCTGCACGCGCCTGACTTTGGCGCCCTGACGAGCTCGTCCAGTGTCCACGGACGGCGCTTCACGATGGTGCCATCGTACCCGACCGCCCAGATATCGCTCGCCCCACTCCCCAGACGCTGCTGAGACCCCTCGTCACGCTGCTTGAGACGCCCGTCCAGCGTGGCTGACGTGTCTGCGAAAGTGTCGGCCCGCTTTGTCAAACGGCGGCGCCGGTGAAACGTTTTCGGCCGCCGCGTCATGTCGAGCATGAGATCCAGATCGCGCCGCGGCACTCTTGCTCTTTCCGTCATCGCCATCGCTGTTTTCACCGGGGCGAGCATTCCTGGCTCGGCGTTCGGGTATGGCGAAACACAGTGGGTGCCGGGCACCCTGACCGCGGTACCCTCCGGCTGGGTGGTCATCGCCCGATCCGGCAGCCAGTATCAGATAATGAATACAGCCGGGGCGAC
>DATFTC010000217.1:0-2919 GCA_035262305.1 Myxococcaceae bacterium
TGACTCGCCAATGGAAAGACGTGACCTGTCACGACCTCCGCTCTTCCAAATCCGAAGGAAGCTTTTGGCGTGGGGCGGCAGTTTGCAAAGAGTGTCATCAAGCCAAACGTTTCCGTGCCCAGAGTCCTAGCGCGGTCCCAAGCGTCTTGGTAGGAGGACAATCATCGTGGAGCCTTGGGAATATGCCCTCGACGTTCTCCGCAGGGATGAGGAGTTTGTCCTCTACCGCGGCGAGCAGTCGAAGCAGCCCGGCTCACCATCAGTTCTCCTGCTCGCTCCTGCTTCAACGCGGCCGGCGCTGGAGACCCTAAGAAAGATAGAACACGAATACTCGTTGAAAGATGAACTGGACTCGGCCTGGGCAGTTCGGTCCCTAGCCCTTTCCAACCAACGCGAGCAGAAGACGCTCGTGCTCGAAGACCCCGGCGGCGAAACTCTCGATGGATTCCTTTCAGGGCCGATGGAGATGGCGCAGTTCTTACGCTTCGCCGTCGGTCTGGCAACGGCGCTCGGCGGGTTGCACAAAAGAGAGCTGATTCACAAGGATGTGAAGCCCGCCAACGTTTTGGTTAATCCCGCGACGAGTCAGGTCCGGCTCATGGGTTTCGGGATTGCTTCGCGCCTGCCGCGCGAGCGCCAGGCGCCCGCACCTCCCGAGTTCATCGCTGGAACACTCCCTTACATGGCCCCCGAACAAACCGGTCGAATGAATCGCTCGATCGATTCGCGGAGCGACCTCTACTCCCTCGGTGTCATGCTTTACGAGATGCTGACCGGGAGTCTGCCATTCACGGCTTCCGATTCGATGGAATTGGTGCATTGCCACATCGCGCGACAGCCGGTGCCGCCCATCGACCGGCGGAAGGGTATTCCGGAATCGGTTTCGGCAATCATCATGAAGCTGCTCGCCAAAACTGCCGAGGAACGTTATCAGACTGCGGCCGGTGCGGAGAATGATCTTCGTCGGTGTCTTGCTCAATGGGAAAGTGGGGGCCGCATCGACGAGTTCGCGCTCGGCGAACACGACACGCCGGACCGGCTGGTGATTCCCGAGAAATTGTACGGTCGAGCATCCGAAATCGACGCCCTGCTTGCCTCCTTCGACCACGTGGTAGCCGGCGGCAGGCCGGAGTTGGTGCTCGTTTCCGGCTACTCCGGCATCGGCAAGTCCTCAGTCGTCAATGAGCTCCATAAACCGCTGGTCCCGCCCCGCGGTCTTTTTGCATCCGGTAAGTTCGACCAGTACAAGCGCGACATTCCATATGCCACGTTGGCGCAGGCCTTTCAGAGCCTTCTCCGACCGCTGTTGACGAAGAGCGAGACAGAGCTTGGCAAATGGCGCCACGCCCTGCGTGAGGCGTTAGATCCTAATGGACAGCTGATTGTGGATTTGGTTCCCGAATTGAAGCTCATCATCGGAGACCAACCACCAGTTCCTGAAGTTCCAGCACAGGACGCCCAACGCCGCTTCCAACTGGTGTTCCGCCGATTCATCAGCGTATTCGCGCGTCCAGAGCATCCGCTGGCTCTGTTTCTCGACGATTTGCAATGGCTCGATGCGGCGACGCTCGATCTGCTCGAAGATCTGTTGACCCGTCCGGATGTAGCGCACTTGTTGTTAATCGGTGCCTACCGGGACAATGAAGTCAATTCCGCCCATCCACTGATTCGCAAGCTTGAAGCGATCCGCCAGGCTGGAGCGAAGGTACACGACATCGTCCTTTCGCCCCTCGCTGAACAAGATCTGCGACAATTCGTTGCGGATTCTGTTCACTGTGAACCGGAGCGCGCCACCGAGTTAGCGCAACTGATTCACGAAAAGACGGCAGGCAATCCGTTTTTCGCGATTCAGTTTATTTTTGCGCTCGCGGAAGAGGGTTTACTCAGTTTCGACCATGGCGAAGGGCGATGGTCCTGGGAACTCAATCGCATTCACGCCAAGGGCTATACCGATAATGTGGTGGAGCTGATGGTCGGCAAGTTGGGCCGCTTGCCGGTTAACACCCAGAAGGCATTGCAGAAACTTGCCTGCTTGGGCAACAGCGCCGACCTTGCCCTGCTGCGCATAGTTTCCGAGACCTCGCTCGAGGAAATCGACGCACAGCTTTGGGAAGCGGTCCGCACGGGCTTGCTCTTCCGCTCGGAGGATTCCTACCGGTTCCTCCACGACCGTGTCCAGGAAGCTGCTTATTCTTTGATACCTGAAGAATTACGCGCTGAGGCTCACCTTCGAATTGGAAGACTGCTCGCAGCGGAAATCCCGCCAAACAAGCAAGAGGAAAGAATCTTCGAAATCGCCAATCAGCTCAATCGCGGCGCGGCGTTGATCACTTCACGAGACGAACGTGAGCAGCTGGCTGAGCTCAACCTGATTGCAGGCAAGCGCGCCAAAGCGTCTACCGCTTATGCCTCAGCGCTCAAGTATCTCATCGCGGGCGCGGGGCTCATGGGCGACGATTGCTGGCACCGCCGGCGCGACCTGATCTTCGCACTGGAGCTGGAACGGGCCGACTGCGAGTTCCTGACCGGCGCGCTGGCGGCCGCAGATGAGCGCTTGACTGTGCTGTCCAACCGTACAGCCAACACCGTCGAGCGAGCGGCGGTCGCGTGCCTGCATATGGATGTCTGCACGACGTTCGGTCAGAGCGGCCGTGCAGTCGCCGTTGCTCTCGACTACCTGCGGCAGGTGGGTATTGAGTGGTCACCGCATCCGACAGAAGACGAAGCACGGCGCGAATACGAGCAGGTCTGGTTGCAGCTTGGCAGTCGCGCGATCGAGGATGTTGTCGATTCGCCGCTGATGAGCGACCCCGAGTCGCTCGCCACGGTCGACGTTCTGACCAAGGTCGTCGTCCCTGCCTTTTTTACGGACAGGAACTTGGATTCCTTGGCCATCTGCAGAGCGGTCAATCTCAGCCT
>DATFTC010000218.1:0-2434 GCA_035262305.1 Myxococcaceae bacterium
CTGGCGATCAATGCGACCCTATACAACAAGCTGCCCTACGATCCGCTTAGGGATTTCGCGGCGGTCGCACTCATCACAGTTGTTCCTTTGGTGCTCGTGGTTAATCCCGCCCTCCCGGTGCGGTCGGTGCCCGACCTGATCAGCCTGTCGAAGGAAAAACCGGGCCAGCTCTCCTACGCATCCGCCGGAGCTGGATCGTCGCTCCATCTCGCAGCCGAACTCTTCAAAGGGCTGACCGGCATCGAGTTGACGCATGTGCCATACAAGGGCGGCGCTCCGGCCATGAGCGACGTCGTCGCCGGACA
The DNA here is from genome assembly GCA_035262305.1 of Myxococcaceae bacterium. Classification (GTDB taxonomy): domain Bacteria; phylum Myxococcota; class Myxococcia; order Myxococcales; family Myxococcaceae; genus DATFTC01. The sequence continues at coordinate 306 of DATFTC010000218.1, forward strand.
TGTCTCGTTGATGTTTGCGGATACTGGCGTGGCCCTGCCGCAGATTCGCGAAGGCAATGTGCGAGCGCTCGGGGTGTCGTCAACGGCTCGTTTGTCGGCAGCGCCAGACATTCCTTCGATCGCGGAAGCGGTCCCTGGGTACGACGCCGCCTCCTGGCAGATGGTGGTGGCGCCCGCCGGAACGCCGAAGGAAATCGTCGCCAAGCTGCGCGGCGAGATCGCTGCCGTGATGGCTTCGCCGGATATCCGGGAGCGCCTCGCGCAGATCGGCCTGATCGCGGTCGTGTCCCCGCCGCCGGAGGACGTGAAACGCTTCCTTAAGTCCGAGATCACGCGCTGGGGCGCGATCGTGCAGCGGGCCGGTCTGGCGGGGTCCGAGTAGCAGCGAGTGCTTGCCGTTTGAATTCCCGTCACCCCTGGTTGCCAATCGCGAACAGATCGCGGATTTCAATGGAAAGAAATATGAAAAAGGCCAATCAGATCAGCCTGCGGCAACTGCGTTGCTTCGTGACGGTTGCCGACGAATTGCACTTCCGGCGAGCGGCGGAAAAACTGCACATGCGTCAACCGCCACTCACGCAGCGGATCCGGGACATGGAGCGGGAGCAGGAGTTCCGGCGAAGAACGATCAAAACAGAGCACAGACGTGCAATCGCAAAGCAGGCCACGATGCCCAAACTATCGGTGAACAGGATTAGGGAACAGCGTTGCTATCGGCACCGCCTACGTCGGCCCGTTCGGTGCGATTTTGCGGCGACCTCTTTGCGAACACTGGTTACGACCGGGTGGCGACATGGCTCGGCTGCTATCGGTGAATGTCGGACTTCCGCGCGACATCGCGTGGAAAGGTCGCACTGTACACACCGGGATCTGGAAGAATCCGGTGGATGGCCGCTGTCGGGTCTGCCGGTTGAATCTGGAAGGAGACGGTCAAGGCGACTTGGCCGGCCACGGGGGTGAGCACCGAGCCGTCTTCGTCTACCAGATCGAATCGTATCGCTACTGGCAGCACGACCTGAACAGGACCGACTTCGTCCACGGACAGTTCGGCGAAAACTTCACGATCGAGGGATTGCCTGACGATGCCGTTTGTATCGGCGACCGTTATCGAATCGGCAGTGCACTGTTCGAGATCACTCAGCCTCGCGTGACCTGCTATCGCGTTGGCATTCGGATGAACGAGCCCCGGATGCCGGCATTGCTGACGTCCAGCGGACGGCCCGGATTCTACTTCCGCGTCTTGCAGGAGGGCGAGGTCGGCGCTGGCGACGAAATCGTGAAGGTGGGGGAGGCGAATGAGCGGATGACCGTCGCGGACATCAACGCGCTCCTCTATTCGCCCGATCATCCGCGCGATCGACTGGAGCGTGCCCTGCGGATCGAGGCCCTTTCGCCCGGATGGCGCTTATCGCTCGAGGCTTTGCTGCAGAGCCAGGCGGCTACCGGGCGGAGTGGCAACGCGGGGCTCGCGCCGGCAGCAGCTGCGCACCCGGCTGCGCCAGGATTTCGGCCACTCGTGGTGATGGCGATCGATCAGGAATCCGCTGATGTCCTCTCGCTGACGATGCAGAGTCGGGACGGCCAGCCGCTGCCAACGGCTCTGCCGGGGCAGTACGTAGTCATGCGGCTTCCGCGGACCCCGGGTGACGCCCCCCTCTTTCGCAGCTACTCGCTCTCGGGTCCCTCCTCGGCGGAGCGCTATCGCATCAGCGTGAAGATCGAGCCGAACGGCGCGGCCGGATCCTACGTGCGGGAGCACGTCCGAGTGGGCGATGCTCTCGATGTGAGCTCGCCGCGCGGAAGCTTCATTCCGCAACCCGGAGAGCGACCGGTGGTGCTACTCAGCGCCGGAATCGGGGCAACGCCCGTTCTGGCAATGCTGCACGCGCTGGCGGCAGCCCGCTCCACACGTCAGGTCTTGTGGGTGTACGCAGCTCGTGACCGGCAACATCATCCCTTCGCCGCCGAAGTCAGTCGCCTCATGCTGGCGCTCGCCCACGGCCGCCGCTATGTTTGCTACAGCAGGCCGGACTCGCGCGACAGGATAGGTGAGGATTTCGACGCCAGCGGGCACCTGTCGCAATCGGTCCTCGACGAGATCGGCATCCCGCGAGAGGCGGACGTGTATC